>SCUU01000095.1 GCA_004297065.1 Gallionellaceae bacterium | reverse complement strand
TTCACTGCGTTCACGTTAGCCTCCGCCGAAACGGGCTGAGCAATCTCAAAATGATGTATACACATAGTCGTTACCCAATAATAAACAGAGGTTGTCCAAACTCCACGGCTTGCCCGTTTTCGACCAGGATGGCTTTGACCACGCCGCCTTTGTCGGTTTCGATTTCGTTAAGCAGTTTCATCGCTTCGATGATGCACAGCGTGTCGCCCGCATTCACGGTCTGGCCGATATCGACGAACGCTTTGGCTCCCGGCGAAGGTGCGCGGTAGAAGCTGCCTACCATGGGGGATTTGACCACATGGCCTTCCGGTGCTGCCGGAACTGCGGCAGCCTGAGGCGCAGCGGCTGCGACCATATGCTGCTGGGGGGGGGCGCTATAGAACTGTGGGCCGGGCACGACGTTGCGCGAGATGCGCACATGCTCTTCGCCTTCGGTGAGTTCCAGTTCGGCGATGCCAGAGTTTTCTACCAGTTCGATCAGTGTCTTCAGTTTGCGTAGATCCATGTTTAGCCCCTTACAGAATGTTGTAGTGCGAATTGCAGCGCGAGTTCGTAACCCGTTGCGCCCAAGCCGCTGATGACCCCGACAGCGATGTCGGAAAAATAAGACTCCTTGCGGAACGCCTCACGGGCGAACACGTTGGAAAGATGTACTTCGACGAAAGGGATGGCGACCGCGGACAGGGCATCGCGTATCGCCACGCTCGTATGGGTGAAGGCCGCCGGATTGATGATGATGAAATCCGTGCCATCCGTTCGAGCCTGTTGCACCCGGTCTACCAGTGCCGCTTCGGCATTGCTTTGGAAGTGGGCCAGATTTGCACCCTTCGCTGCGGCTTGTGCCGATAACTTGGCGTTAATTTCATCCAACGTCACGCGACCATATACATCCGGCTCGCGCGTTCCGAGCAGATTCAGGTTGGGTCCGTGAAGTAGCAAGACGTTTTTCATGGGAGCAGTTTGCCGCAAAATGGGTGAGTTTGTCCACCTGTTCGGTGGAGTTGGTAAAAATCAGCATGGCAACAGTGAGTTAGACGCCCTGAAAGAAATAGACGGTCAGAACGATACCCAATACCGCAACGAACAGATTGCTGATGATGCCCGGATCGGTTCGGTAACCATCTGGAATCTCCACCGGCTTCAGCGTGCGCAGCACCTTGCGGTACTGGAGGGTCGAGTAAGCGGCGACGACAGCGCCCAATAATACGAAGGCTAGGCCGATCCAGAAGGAGAGGCCGCGCTGCAGCGGCATATCATGCTTGGGCAACAGGATGGAGACGAATAGGCCGAAGCGTTCGATGACGAAGCCGAAGGCCATCAGCGCCAAACTGGTGCGGTTCCATGCGAGCAGGGTGCGTTCGGCGGCGAAGAATACTCTGGGGTCGTTGAGGTCGGACATCGTTATCCTTTAGTGGCTCATAGGCCTGCGTTCTTGAGCGACTGCAAAAATTGCGCGGCGTCCTGATAACCCGTCACGCGAAAATCGGCCAACTCCTTGCCCCTCGCATCGAAGAACAAAGTGGCGGGCGGACCGAACAGTTGGAAGCGTTGCAGTAATGCCTTGTCATCGGCATCGTTGGCGGTGACGTCGGCTTGGAGCCGCACGGCATCTTTAAGCCTGGCTTGCACGGCGGCATCGCTGAAAGTGTAACGCTCCATCTCTTTGCACGACACGCACCAGTCGGCGTAGAAATCCAGCATCACGGCCTTGCCGTGGGCTTGCGCGATCTGAGCGTCGAATTCTGCGCTGCTCTTGACGCGCTCGAAACGTAGGGTCGTGGACGTATCCGCTGTGGTGCGGGTGATGTTGCCGAGCGGGCGCAGGATGTCGCGTGCGCCGGACAAGGCGCCGATGAGGTAGGCCACGCCGAGCACTAGGAAGAATATGCCCAAGCCTTTCCACAACTTGTGCCAGCCGCTGGCGTTATGTGGCAGCGCATCCAGTGCGTGCAGGTAGATGGCGGTAAAGATCAGCAGGGAAGCCCACAGCAGCATCTGCGCCATGACCGGGATGACGGGAGAAATGATCCAGATAGCGAGTGCCAACATTACAACGCCGAACATGCGCTTTACCGCTTCCATCCATGCCCCCGCTTTGGGCAACAGGGCGCCTGCCGAGCTGCCGATCAGCAACAACGGTGCGCCCATGCCCAGCGCCAGCGCGAACAAGGCAGTGCCGCCCAATACCGCATCGTGCGTCTTGCCGATATAGAGCAGGGCTCCGGCCATCGGTGCCGCCACGCAGGGACTCATGATGACGGCGGAGAGCGCACCCATCGCAAATACGCCGGAGAGCTGGCCGCCATGCAGCTTGTTGCTGGTGTCGGTGAGCCGGCTCTGCAAGGCGGAGGGCAATTGCAGCTCGTAAAAACCGAACATGGACAGCGACAGCAGCACGAACACGGCGGCGAAGCTGCCCAACACCAGCGGTGTTTGCAGCGCATTGGAAATCAGTTCACCGGAAAGTCCGGCAGCGATACCCGCTGCCGCGTAAGTGAGCGCCATCCCCAGCACATAAGCCAATGACAGCATAAAGGCTTGAACATGAGTGATCTTGTGGCCGCGCCCGACAATGATGCCGGACAGGATCGGCACCATCGGGAATACGCAGGGGGTGAAGGCAAGCAGCAGGCCCGCGCCGAAAAAGAACGACACGATCAGCCAGAAGCTGCCCCGCTCCAATACGTCCGCGATCCGGGTGTTCTCGTTTGCGGGCGGTGACGCAACGGCGGGCGCGGGCGAATTGCAAACAAATTGCGCCAGATCAACCACGATCTTCTTCTCAATGGGCGGGTAACACAAACCCTTGTCGCTACAGCCTTGGTAGCCTGCATTCAGCGTCAACGGTTGCGCCGGATCGGCGTGTTCCAGCACGATCTTGGCCTGAAAAGATTGGTGGTAAACCTCGATCAAACCGAAATTGGGGTCGTTTTTGGACTCCCCCTTGGGAAGCTCAATACTGGCAATCCTGGCCTTGGTGTCCGCAACCGAAAAGCCAACCTTGCTGCGATACAAATAATAGCCGGGCGTAATTTTGAAATTAGCCAACAGCGCGTTCTTGTCGCAGACATCGACGTTCAGCCCGAATGCCTGATCCGGCGGCAAGAAGGCAGGTTGCTGCGCACCGCCCAAGCGTTCCAGAAAGCCTTCGGCGTGCGACAACGGCGCAAAAAAAATTAACAATAGCAATAAAACTCGCATCATTCGGTATTCCTCGGTTGGGTTTCCTGCACCACCCAATCCAGATACGCGGGCAGTCCGGCGGTCACAGGGACAGCAATGATCTCGGGAAGTTCATAGGGATGTAATTCGCGCAGCGCGCTTTCCAGGCGCGGATAGGCCGCGCGCGTGGTCTTGATGTGCAGCGGCACTTCGCTGGCATGCTCCACCTTGCCTTCCCAGCGGTAGACCGAGGCGCATTCCGCCAGCACGTTCACACAGGCCGCATCGCCATCCGCAATCAGTACGCCTGCGGCCAACTCTGCCGAAGCGCGGTCGGGAAAATTGCTGATGACCAACAATATTTCGCTCATCGCCCCCCCGCTCTCGCACAGCGCACACCGAGTTGCTGCAACTCGTCCCACACATCGCCCTGGCGCAGCCCTTTTATCAGCTTGTCGATCAACGCGGCCTGACGCAAAGCGCGCTCGGCGAAGGCCGGAGTGAAGCGGCGCACTGCGCGTTCCACCAGTTTTTGCCGCACCCCCCACACCCGCGCATCGCGCAAAGCTCCGGCGAGATTGCCGCCCTGCTGCATGGCGCGCGCGACCTTGGCCAATGTGCGGATGTCTTCCGCGACCGCCCACAGTATCAATACGGTCGCGGTGCCTTCTGCGCGCAGACCGTCGAGGATGCGCGCGTAGCGTTCGGCATCGCCCGCCAGCATGGCCTCGGAAAGTTTGAATACATCGTAGCGCGCCACATCCATGACGGAATCTTTCACCTGCTCGAAAGTGAGCGACCCTGCGGGAAACAATAGCGCGAGTTTTTGGATTTCCTGAAAAGCCGCCAGCAAATTGCCTTCCACGCGCTGCGCCAGAAAGGCCAGCGTATCGGGATCGGCGGATTGCGCCTGCCGCTTCAGGCGACCCGCAATCCAGGCGGGCAATGCGGCGAGCGGCACTTCATCGGCACTCACCGCCGTGCCGTGCTCTTCCAGCGCGGCGAACCATTTGCTTTTGAGCGCCGTGCCCTCAAGCTTGGGCAGGGAAATCAGCGTGAGCGTATCCGGGTTCAGGTTTTCACAGTGGTCTTGCAAGGCTTGTGCGCCTTCCACGCCGGGCTTGCCGGATGGGATGCGCAGATCGATCACTTTGCGCGAGGAAAACAGCGACATGCTTTGCGCGCTGTTGCGTAATTCCGCCCATTTGAAATGCTGCTCCGCGATGATAACTTCGCGCTCGCTATAGCCCGCCGCACGCGCCGCAACGCGGATTGCATCCGCCGCCTCGATGGCGAGCAAGAGCGCCTCGCCGTGGATCACATACAGTCCCCCCAGGCCTTTGGCCAAATGACGCGGCAGGTCTTCGCTGGAGATGCGCATGGTTACTCTGTTTTATGGGGTTTGGCGCGGCTCAGGCGGCGCAGGGCTTGCGTGACCGCATCGCCGCGCATGTCCTTGTAGAGCAGCGCTTCCTCCTGCTCCTTGGACAGCACTTGCGCATCGTCGTAAGTCAATGTGCGCGTCAGCGATATTTCTTCTTCGGGTAGCCAGACAGCCAGTTGTCCGTCGTATGCGCGCAGGGAAACGTGGTAACGCAACTGGTATTCGCGTATGCGTCCCGCGCCGGACAGGGCAAGAATCTGCTTGTCCGCAGCTTCGGCAACGATTTCCAGCGTAATCGTAGCCTGCTCCGGGATAGAGCTCACCGCGACTTTGTTGAGGCTGAGCGCGCTGCGCAAATCGGTCACGAAAGAAGATTCTCCGGGTGCTTTCAGATACACGCTTTGGAACGCAAACTCCGTTTTCTGATTGCCGTGCCCGCGCAATTGGAAGCCGCAGGCCCCCAGCGACAGAAGCGCGGCAAACAACAGAAGGCGCGTTGTTGTTTTCACCGCTACACAACCACGTTGACGAGTCGCCCCGGCACGACGATGACTTTTTTCGCCGCAGCACCCGCGAGTTGTTTCTGCACGGCTTCATGCGCCAGCGCGAACTGCTCGATGCCCGCTGTGTCGGCATCCTTCGCCACGCGCAGACTGCCGCGCAGCTTGCCGTTCACCTGGATCATCAGCTCGATCTCGTCTTGCTCAAGAGCCGACTCGTCCACTTCCGGCCACGAGGCGGCGAGGATGTTGTCGCCGTAGCCCAACTCTTTCCACAGGGTCTGCGCGATGTGGGGAGTGATGGGCGAGAGCAGGCGCAACAGGATGGACAAGCCTTCGCTCAACACGCCGCGATCCGCGCTGGTCTTGGCTTTTTCCAGCGCATTGAGTGTCTTCATCGCGGCGGAAACCACGGTGTTGAACTGGAAACGCGAGAAATCGAAGCTCGCCTGCTTCAGCGCAAGATGCGTCTCGCGGCGCAGCGTCTGGTCGTCGGTAGATAGCTTGCTGAAATCGGCAGCGACTTTGCCGATGTTGCTCAATTCAGCGGAAAGGTTCCACACGCGGCGCAAGAAGCGGAACGCGCCTTCCACGCCCGCATCCGACCACTCCAGTTGCTGGTCGGGCGGCGCGGCGAACATCATGAACAGGCGCGCGGTGTCTGCGCCGTAGGCGTCGATGATGGCTTGCGGATCGACGCCGTTGTTCTTCGACTTCGACATCTTCTCCGTGCCGCCAATGACGACGGGCATGCCGTCCGACTTCAGCTTCGCGCCTATGGGGCGCGCTTTGGCATCGACTTCGACGTCCACATCGGCGGGGTTGATCCACAGCTTCTTGCCAGCGGGGAGTTCGCGGTAGAAGGTCGGCGCGACCACCATGCCTTGCGTGAGCAGATTCTTGAACGGCTCGTCCAAGGGGTTGAATGCGCGCCGCGCGGCGGTAGTTCCCTCTCCCGCCGGGGGATAACCAGCGACTTGCCCGCTTGCGGGCTTAGTCGAGTGGCTAGTAGTTTCATCAGGGTTAGGGTGGGGGAACTCTCGTGGAGTACCACCAAATAAACCCTCGTCGCGCATCAGCTTGTAGAAGAAGCGCGCATACAGCAGATGCAGGATCGCGTGCTCAATGCCGCCGATGTATTGATCCACCGGCAACCATTTCTGTGCCGCCGATTTATCCACCATGCCGGTGTCGCATTGCGGGCTGGCGTAACGCGCGTAGTACCAGGACGATTCCACGAAAGTATCCATGGTGTCGGTCTCGCGTTTTGCCTTGCCGCCGCATTGTGGGCAAGTGCATTCGTAGAATTCCGGCATCTTCGCCAGCGGCGAACCAGCGCCATCCGGCACCACGTTCTCGGGCAGCTTCACCGGCAGTTGATCGTCCGGTACCGACACATCGCCGCAAGCAGGGCAGTGGATGATGGGGATGGGGCAACCCCAGTAGCGCTGGCGCGAGATGCCCCAGTCGCGCAGGCGGAACTGGGTCTTCTTTTCGCCCAAACCTTTGGCGGCGAGATCGGCGGCGATGGCATCCACGGCTTGCGCGTGATTCAGGCCGTCGTATTTGCCGGAGTTCACGCAGATGCCATCTTTCGTGGCGTACCACTCTTGCCATGTTTCTGTGGTGAAGGGTGAAGAGGGAAGGGGAAAGGGGAAAACCTCCGCGCCGCTGTTACCCTTCTCCCTTCTCCCTTCTCCCTTCTCCGTTATCACCTGCTTGATCGGTAGTCTGTATTTTTTGGCGAAGCCGAAATCGCGCTCGTCGTGCGCCGGCACCGCCATCACCGCGCCTTCGCCGTAGCTCATCAGCACGTAGTTTCCCACCCATACCGGCACCTGTTCGCCGGTGAGCGGGTGGGTGACGTTGATGTCCGTCGGCATGCCCTTCTTTTCCATGGTGGCGATGTCCGCTTCGGCCACACCGCCGTGTTTGCATTCTTCGACGAAGGCGGCGAGTGCCGGGTTCTTCTTTGCCGCATAGGTCGCCAGCGGATGTTCTGCCGCCACCGCGACGAAGGTCACGCCCATGATGGTGTCGGCGCGGGTGGTGTAGACCCACAATAGTCCCCCTCTCCCTCCGGGGGAGGGGCTAGGGGTGGGGGACGGACTGGAAGATGAAATGACGGGTGTTCCCCCACCCTCGATCCCTCCCCCGGTGGGATAACCAGCGACTTGCCCGCTTGCGGGCTTAGTCGAATGGCTAGTAGCTCCATCAGAGGGAAGAGATGCCGCGACTTCGTCGGGGATTTCAAATGCGAAGCGCACGCCGTAGCTCTTGCCGATCCAGTTGGCCTGCATGGTCTTCACTTGTTCCGGCCAGCCGGACAGCGTGTCGAGGTCTTGCAGCAGTTCGTCGGCGTACTGCGTGATGCGGAAGAAATACATCGGGATGTCGCGCTTCTCCACGATGGCGCCGGAGCGCCAGCCGCGCCCGTCGATGACCTGTTCGTTGGCCAGCACGGTGTGATCCACCGGATCCCAGTTCACCGTGGCAGTCTTCTTATAGATCACGCCTTTTTTGAACAGGCGGTTGAACAGCCATTGCTCCCAGCGGTAATAGTCCGGCTTGCAGGTGGTCACTTCGCGCGACCAGTCCACGCCCAGTCCCAGCGACTTCAACTGCCGCTTCATGTACTCGATATTGGAATACGTCCATGCGGCGGGCGGTACGTTGTTGGCCATCGCCGCGTTCTCGGCGGGCAGGCCGAACGCATCCCAGCCCATGGGCTGCATCACGTTGTAACCCTTCATCTGGTGGTAGCGGCTCAACACATCGCCGATGGTATAGTTGCGCACATGCCCCATGTGTAGCTTGCCGGAGGGGTAAGGGAACATGGACAGGCAATAATATTTTGGCTTGGCGCTGGTGTCAGAAGCGCGGAAAGCTTGCTGATTTTCCCACTGCTGTTGGGCTGCGGCTTCGATGTCTTTGGGCGAATAAGTCGGTTGCATTGTGTTTGAACGAAGTGTGGCTAAAAATAAGGCCGTATTATATCCGTCATTGTTGTTGGAGGAGCGTGCAATGAAACTGATTACCGCGTTGATTCCCTTGTGCTTGGTGACTTCGGCATGGGCTGAGCCGGACATGTTAGTCATCGGCGTAAAGATGCCTGCCTGGGTAGAGCGAGGCGCACAGCGCCTGCCGCTTGCTCCGGGGATGGAATTGAGTAACGGCGATATTTTGCTTACCGGACAAAACTCGCGTGTGTTGCTTAAGGCGGCGGATGGCAGCGACATCAAGCTGGGCGAGCGCGCGAGGCTGGCGCTTTCCGGGCTCGCGCAAAAACGCGATGGACAACCCTTGTTCAGTGTCGCGCTCAATGTGTTGAAAGGCGCATTTCGCTTTACCACCTCCGCCGTCGCCAAACTGCGCGGACGCGAGGTGATGGTGAAAGTGGCGGGCGCAACAATCGGGATACGCGGAACGGACGTATGGGGAAAAGCGGCGGAGACCGACAAAGATGTGGTGTGCCTGATCGAGGGGAAAATATCCGTGAACTATCTCGATGAGCCGGCCTTTGTGATGGATGAACCATTGAGTTTCTACAAAATGCCCAAAAACGCCGCTCCTGCGCCTGTCGCCAAAGTGGATATGGAACAACTGAAAAAGTGGGCGGCAGAAACTGAAATCGCCGCAGGACAAGGTGCGGTACGCACGGGCGGTATGTGGAAAGTTGATCTGAAAACCGTCGAGGGCGAGGCAGCGACGCTGGTGGCCTACGATGAATTGCGTGCCGCCGGGTACGATGCGCGCATCTTGCCGCTAGATTCCGGAAAATACCGCTTGTACATCATGCGGTTGCCCAGCCGTGATGAGGCCGCTGCATTGGCACGGGAGATGACCGGAAAAATGGGCATCGATTCGCCCTCCGTGTCGCGTTAGCGGCATCGTGGGTGTTCTGCTAGAATGCCGCGAAAAATTTTTTATAAACCTGAGGAGAAACTCAACATGTCACGTAAACATCCCGTCGTTGCCGTCACCGGCTCTTCCGGCGCAGGCACCACCACTGCCAAACGCGCGTTCGATACGATTTTTCGTCGTGAGCACATCAAGGCTGCGGTGATCGAAGGCGATAGTCTGCACAGCTTAGATCGCATGGCGTTCCGTGCGGCAGCGGCAGAAGCGGCAAAAAATGGCCACAACACATTCAGCCACTTCGGCCCCGAAGCCAACCATTTCGACAAGATCGAAGGGATGTTCAAGGAATACGGCGAGACCGGCATGTGCAAACGCCGCTACTACGTGCATAGCGACGCAGAAGCCGCCGAGCACAACAAACACTTCGGTCTCACCGACCTGAAGCCAGGGGTGTTCACTCCGTGGGAAGACATCGAAACGAATTCCGACCTGCTGTTCTATGAAGGCCTGCACGGTATGGCAAAAGACGACAAGCAAGGCATCGACGCCAGCAAGTATGTTGACTTGAGCATCGGCGTCGTGCCGATCGTGAACTTGGAGTGGATCCAGAAGATCCATCGCGACAAGGCCGAGCGCGGCTACTCCGCCGAAGCGACCGTAGATACCATCATGCGTCGTATGCCGGACTACATCAACTACATCACCCCTCAGTTCACTTACACCGACATCAACTTCCAGCGCGTTTCGACGGTGGACACATCCAATCCGTTCATCGCGCGCGACATCCCGACACCGGATGAAAGTTTTGTGGTCGTGCGTTTCCGCAATCCGAAGGGCGTAGATTTCCCTTATCTGCTCGACATGATCCACGACTCCTTCATGTCCCGCCCCAACACCATCGTGGTGCCCGGTGGCAAGATGGCGATGGCGATGGAAGTGATCTTGGCCCCGATCATGCACGACATGATTGAGAACAAGAAGAAGTAATCTAATCAAGCAAGCGACACACAACCGGGGGCAGATGAGAATCTGCCCCCGGTTCTTTTGCGGCACCGACAAGGGGCTATCGTCGAATAGCAAATTGCTACATAATCCGCCCCCGTAAGCGCATGGCCCATCCTTTTGGAACATCGCAAAGGAAACAAAATGCCAGTTCATGTAAAGCACTTCGACCGAGACAAAGCGCTAGAAGCGATTCTGTTCATCGCCAAGGGTCTCGACAATCCGACCTTCCATAGCATTTCCAAGATGCTCTATCTTTCCGACAAGCTGCACCTGCAAGACTATGGACGGCTGATCTGTGGCGACCGTTACATCGCCATGGAATACGGCCCCGTCCCGTCCGCCATTTACAATATGATGAAAGTGGCGGCAAAGAAAAACTCTATCGACGTGGATTGGGACGAAATCATTCAAGAAGCGCTGACAGTCAAGCGCGGGCGCGATGTCATCCCAAAACGCGAAAGCAACCTCGACTTGCTGGCCGAATCGGAAATCGAATGCATCCAGAAAACCATTGCCGAATTTGGCAACAAAAGTTTCGGCGAACTCACCGACATCACCCACGATAGCGCATGGGATGCCACGGATGACAACCAAACCATCCCGCTCGCATCCATCGTAGCCACACTGCCCAATGCTGCCGAAGTGGCGGGTTACCTGCATGCGCATTGATGGCACCTCTTGGCGCACACCTCCCGGCTGAACTACTGCGTCCCCGCATCGAAGCCGCCCTCAAGCTGCTGGTTAAGTTTTCCCAAAGACAAAAAACGCATCCTCGCGGCGCTGGAAGGTAACTGAACCATGCCCACCCTAGATTGGCTCAACCGCGCCGCAGCGCTCACCTCGTCGGACAAAGTGCCTTATCGAGTATTGGAACCTGTGTCCGAACACCATTCCCCCACCCTAATCCCTCCCCCGGTGGGAGAGGGACTAAACCCTGCGCACCTCCACGCTGACTCCCTCTCCCCCCGGGGGATAACCAGCGACTTGGCTGACGTTGTTTGGCAGCCTAGTCGAATGGCTAGTAGTCTCATCAGGGCTGGGGTGGGGGAACACTCTGCGCACCCCTCGCCCACCGGGAGAGGGGCTGGGGGTGAGGGTGCACACCACGACAACCTCCTCATCCAAGGCGACAACCTCGACGCGCTCAAAGCCCTGCTGCCGTTCTATCGCGGCCGGGTGAAGTGCATCTTCATCGACCCGCCGTACAACACCAAAAGCGCGTTCGAACATTACGACGACAACCTCGAACACAGCCAGTGGCTCTCCATGATGTACCCGCGTCTCGTGCTGCTGCGCGAACTGCTGGCTGAGGACGGCAGCATCTGGGTGACCATAGACGACAACGAAGGGCACTACCTCAAGGTGTTGATGGATGAGGTGTTTGGGCGGCAGAATTTCGTGGCGAATGTGGTTTGGCAATCAAAAGACACTCCTGGAAATAACGCAGTTGGCATGGCGGAGACTCACAATCACATTCTTGTTTTGCGCAAAACCTCGGCGTTCCAATTTTCCTTGTTGCCTAGAAACGAAGATCAACTTGCGAACTATACAAACCCAGATAATGACCCACGTGGCGACTGGTTAGCGGCTCCACTTACACGAGCTGAATTTCGTGAACGTGATTTCTATGCGCTAAAAAATCAAGTTGGAAAAGACGTGTATCCGCCCAAAGGTAGTAGTTGGAGAAGGCCACCTGAAAAAATGCGCTGGCTCCAAGAAGATGGGCGTATTTGGTGGGGGAAAAATGGGGATGGCGAATTTCCAATGGAGAAGAAATTTCTGTCTGAAGCTAAAGAGGGTGTCGTCAATAAAACATGGTGGCCATACGAATTTGCGGGTAGCACTCGTAATGCGAGTAGTGAGCTTAAAGGAATATTTGAGGGTGAAAAGGTATTTGATACACCTAAGCCTGAGCGAATTGTGATGCGAGCATTAGAAATTGCTACACAGCCCGGCGACCTCGTTCTCGACAGCTTCCTCGGCAGCGGAACGACCGCCGCCGTCGCCCACAAAATGGGGCGGCGCTGGATCGGCATCGAGATGGGCGGACATGCGGAGACGCATTGCCTGCCGCGTTTGCAGAAAGTAATCGAAGGCGAGCAGGGCGGCATCTCGCAGGCGGTGAATTGGCAGGGCGGCGGCGGTTTCCGTTTCTTGCGTTTGGGCGAGGCTATGTTCAATGCGGATGGCAGCATTCATCCGGCGGTGCGGTTTGCGACGCTGGCGGGTTTTGTTTGGATGCAGGAGACGGGTGCGCCGTTAGAGCAAAACCAACCCACCCCAGCCCTCCCTTATCAGGGAGGGAGCTCAATCACCTCCCCTGACAAGGGGAGGGCGGGAGGGGTTAAGCGCAGCGGCGAGGGAAATAAAACTCCATTGCTCGGCGCGCATGAGGGGCGCGGCATTTATCTGCTGTTCAACGGCATCCTCGGCGACAAGCGCCCGCAATCCGGCAATGTGCTGACGCAGGAGGTGCTGGCAGCGATCAGGCAGATTTGCCCGTTTTCTGGCGAGAAGATCATTTACGGTGAGGCGTGCCGCCTGGGCGAGAAGCGTCTGGCGGCGGAGGGCATTACGTTCAAACATATTCCCTACGATGTGAGGGCGCGATGATGAAAATTCAGCCGACTTTCTTTGAAGAGCGCGAAATCCGCCGGGTGTATGACGAAGCCACGGAAACCTGGTGGTTCTCGGTGGTGGACATCGTGCAGGTGTTGACCCAGCAGCCGGATTACCAGACGGCGCGCAAGTACTGGAACAAGCTGAAAGAGCGGCTGGGCAAGGAGGGCAGCGAGTCGGTGACAAATTGTCACCGACTGAAATTGCCAGCCGCCGACGGTAAGAATTACCTCACCGATGTGGCGACCGCCGAAACCTTGCTGCGTCTGGTGCAGTCCGTGCCCAGCCCGCAGGCCGAGCCGAACAAGCTTTGGCTGGCGAAGGTGGGATATGAGCGGATGCGGGAAATGGCCGACCCGGCGCTGTCGCTGGAGCGCGCCCGCGAGACCTGGCAGAAGCACGGGCGCAGCGAGAAGTGGATACAGCAGCGCATGACCGGGCAGGAGACGCGCAACAAGCTGACCGATTACTGGAAAGAGCACGGCATCAAGGAGGGCGAGGAATACGCTATCCTCACCAACATCATCCATCTGGAATGGGCAGACGTGGACGTGAAATCGCACAAGGCGATGAAAGGGTTGAAGACGCAAAACCTGCGCGACCACATGAGCGAGGCGGAGCTGATTTTTACCGCGCTGGCGGAATTATCCACACGCCAGATTGCAGAGAGTGTCGATGCGACAGGCATGACGGAAAACGGAGCTGCCGCGCAGAAAGGCGGCGGCATTGCCAAGCGGGCACGCATGGAACTGGAAGCGAAAACGGGGAAAAGAGTGGTAAGTAGCGAAAGTTTTCTGCCGCCAGCGAGCAAGAAAGTGAAATAACCCATGGCCGACCTGAAACTTAAGCGTTACCAATCTGCCGCGTTGACGGCGCTTTCTGATTTTCTGCATGCGGCGGCTCAGGTGGGCGCGGCCAGTGCGTTTCAGCAGCAGGCAGGGCGGGCTTACCAGTCCGAGGTATTCGGCGAGGTGCCTTGCGTGTGCCTGCGCATCCCCACTGGCGGTGGCAAGACGTTGCTGGCTTCACATGCCATTGTGAGTATGGCGCGTGAGTGGCAAGCCAACGATGCGCCGGTGGCGGTGTGGCTGGTGCCATCGGATGCGATTCGCTCACAGACGTTGAATGCGTTGCAAACACCGGGGCATCCGTATCGCACGGCGCTGGAAGACGCTTACGGCCAGCGTTTGCAGGTGTGCGACCTTGAACGTGCAAGCACCTTGTCGCCTACCGATTGGGGGCGGCAGACCATTGTGGTGGTGGCGACGATTCAGAGCTTCCGCGTGGAGGCGGCGGACACGCGCAATGTGTATGCGTTTTCGGAGGCTTTCGAGCGGCATTTCAAATCGCTGCCTGCGGAAAAGTTGGCGCGCTTGAAAGACACTCCCGATGCGTTTGTAACGGAGGCGGATGTTGCGGGTAATGCGATGCTCAAGCCTTTCGCCGGGCAAGCGCGTTACTCGCTGGCGAATTGGTTGGCATTACAAAATCCGCTGATCGTGGTGGATGAGGCGCACAACACCAAAACGGACAAAAGTTTTGTCGCTCTGAAACGCTTGAATCCTTCCGCGATTCTGGAGCTGACCGCCACGCCGCTGCCGCACCAGAGCAATGTGCTGTATCACGTATCCGCACAGGAGCTGCAAGCAGAGGACATGATCAAGTTGCCGATCACCTTGCGCGAACATGCTGAGGGTTGGCAGGCGGCGGTATTCGGTGCGGTGCAAACACGGCAATGGCTGGAAACCGAGGCGCAGCAAGCGCAAGCGGCAGGCGATGCTTACGTGCGCCCTATTGTGTTGTTCCAGGCGCAGAACGTGAACGATGCTGTGCCGCCGGAGGCGTTGCGCCAGCATTTGATGAACGAGCTGCATATTTCCGAAGAGCAAATCGCGATTGCCACAGGCAGCCAGCGCGACTTGGATGGGGTGGATGTGTTCTCTCCCGCGACGCAGTTGCGCTACATCATCACGGTGCAGGCCTTGCGCGAAGGCTGGGATTGTCCGTTCGCTTATGTGTTGTGTTCTTTGCAGCCGCTATCGAGTGCGACAGCGGTGGAGCAGTTGCTGGGGCGGGTGTTGCGTATGCCCTATGCCAAGCGGCGTGGTCGTGAATCATTGAATCGGGCTTATGCGCATGTGTGCGAGGCAACCTTTGCCCATGCGGCGGGTGCGCTGGTGGATCGGTTGGTGGGCGGCATGGGCTTTGAGGCGCTGGATGTGGCTTCGATGATTGCGCCGCAAATGCCGCTGTTCGACGGCGCGCAAACACCCGCAATTGCTTTGCCGCCGGTGACGACGGTGTTGGAAGTTTCCAGCGCGGAGGGCTTGCAGCATGCGGCGGGCGTAAGCATTGCACCGGCTCCCAGCGGCAAAGGTGCGTTGGTAACTATCACCGGGCATGTGGATGAGACGGTGGAAAAGTTGTTGCTGGCATCCGAGCGCAGCGAGAAGAAACAAGAGTTGATCCGCCAGAAGGTGACGCAGCATAACGCGGTGGTTGCCGCAGAAACTGCGCCTTCGATGCGCGGCGTGCATTTTGCGCCTGTGCCACCGTTGGGCTATCGCTACGGTGCGCAGGCGTCGCTGTTTCCGCTGGAGCGCGAGGCGGTGCTGGAAAGCGTGGATTTGAATTTGTTGGCGCAGACCGTTTCGCTGCCGGGTTTCCAAGTGGTGGAGCAGGACAATGCGTTCGAGATTTATCTCGACCAGCAGAAGCAGGTGAAGATGCGCGCGGCGGATGTGGGGCAGCTTGCGCTGGATGGCGTGAATATCCATATCACGACAGATGATCTGGTGCGCTGGCTGAACCGCGAGGTGCGCCAGCCGGACATTGTGCAAGGCCATTTGCTGGCGTACCTGAATGCGATAGTGAATTATCTGGTCAACGATCAGCGCGTGTCGCTGAATACTTTGGCGCGCATGCGTTTTGTGTTGGCAAAGCGCATCAATGCGCAAATTGCCGATATGCGCGATGCGGCGGCGAAGTCGCAGTTCCAACAGTTGGTATTGGATGGTGGCTGGAAAATCGAACCGGACTGGTCGCATACATTCAAATTCGAGCAAGGCATCTACCCCGCACCTGCGGGTAGCCGTTATGCGGGGCGCTGGGAATTCAAGAAGCACTATTACCCGGTCATTGCAGATTTGAAGGACAAGGGCGAAGAGTTCGAGTGCGCCCGGTTTGTTGATCGGCATCCGCAGGTGAAGCAGTGGGTGCGCAATCTGGATCAAGCTCCGTTCGGCTTCTGGTTGCCCACTGCGCAAGGGAGGTTCTTCCCGGACTTCATTGCGGAATTAAAGGATGGTCGTGTTGCCGTGATCGAATACAAAGGCGCGCATTTACGCACACTGCCTTCCGAAATTGAGAAGCGCAAAGTCGGCGAGCTATGGGCGGCCAGCAGCGGTGGCAAGTGCGTGTTTGCTTTTGTGTATCTCGATGAAGGCGGCATGAACATCGAAGCGCAACTCGACAAGGTGTTTAAGTAATAATTTTTCATGCAGTGCGCTGCATACGGTTATCTCAATGAATCCCACTCTGCTTTCCGGCCTCAACCCCGAACAACGCGCCGCCGTCGAGCTGCCCGCCCGATCCGCGCTCATTCTGGCCGGGGCGGGCAGCGGCAAGACGCGCGTGCTGACCACGCGTATCGCTTATCTCATCAGCACCGGGCAGGTCAGCCCGCACGGCATCCTCGCGGTGACGTTTACCAACAAGGCGGCGAAAGAAATGGTGACGCGCTTGTCGGCGATGTTGCCGATCAATACGCGTGGCATGTGGATAGGCACTTTCCACGGGCTGTGCAACCGCATGCTGCGCGCGCACCATCGCGAGGCGAACCTGCCACAGACATTTCAGATACTCGATAGTAGTGACCAGCTTTCCGCCATCAAGCGTGTGATGAAAGCGCAGAACGTCGATCCTGAGAAATTCATCCCGCGCGATGTGCAGAACTTCATCAGCGGCAGCAAGGAGCAAGGGCTGCGTGCGTATGAGGTGGAAGCCTACGATCCATTCACGCGGCGCAAGGTGGAAGTGTTCGCCGAGTACGACGCGCAATGCCAGCGCGAGGGCGTGGTGGATTTCTCCGAGTTGTTACTGCGCTGCTACGAGCTGCTGTCGCGCAACCAGCAACTGCGCGAGCATTATCAGGAACGCTTCAAACATATCCTGGTGGATGAGTTTCAGGATACCAATCCGTTGCAGTATCGCTGGTTGAAGTTGTTGGCGGGAGCTGGTGAGGGTCGCAAGCCCTCACCCCAACCCTCTCCCGGGGGGGGGAGAGGGGACGAACGAGAAAGGCAATCTTCAATCTTCGCGGTGGGTGACGACGACCAGTCCATCTACGCTTTTCGCGGTGCGAATGTGGGCAATATGCAAGAGCTGTTGCGCGACTTCCATGTGGAGAGCGTCATCAAGCTGGAGCAGAACTACCGCTCGCACGGCAACATCCTCGACGCGGCCAACGCGCTCATCAGCAACAACCGCAACCGTCTCGGCAAGAACCTGTGGACCGATGCTAACAAGGGCGAGCAGATTCGCGTGTTTGAGGCTCCAGAGTTGCGCGATCCTCGTGGTGATCGGATAACTGGGGATGTGCAAGAGGCGAGTTTTATTGTTGATGAAATTCAGCAAATCAAACGTGAAGGCGTAAGGCTTTCTGAAATTGCGCTGCTCTATCGCTCCAATGCGCAATCGCGTGTGTTGGAACATGCACTGGTGTCGGCTGGGTTGTCGTATCGTGTATATGGCGGATTGCGTTTCTACGAGCGACAGGAGATCAAGCATGCGCTGGCCTATCTGCGCTTGATGCAGAACACCGACGACGACAACGCATTGCTGCGCATCATCAACTTTCCTACGCGCGGCATTGGCACTCTTAGTGTGGGCAAGTTGCAAGAGACGGCGCGTATCAACAACACCACGCTGTGGGATGCGGCAGCACGCGCGGGCGGCAAGATTACTGCCTTTGTCGGGCTCATAGAATCATTGCGCAGCGCGACGAATGGATTGCCGTTGCCGGAAATTATTGGTCATGTATTGACGCATAGCGGGTTAATTGCTTGTTACCAGAATGAGACTGGCAAGAAGCAAAATGAAGCTGCTGATCGGCTAGATAACTTAAATCAACTTATCAGTGCCGCCTCCCAATTTGTACAAGAAAATGAGGATGAAAGCCTTGCTGCTTTCTTGTCGAATGCTTCGCTCGAAGCGGGCGAGCACCAGGCGGGCGACAGCGAAGACGCCCTGCATCTGATGACGGTGCATTCGGCCAAAGGTCTGGAGTTTCATACTGTGTTTATTACCGGTCTGGAAGAGGGGCTGTTTCCGCATCAAAATAGCATCGACAACGGCGATCTCGATGAGGAGCGCCGCCTGATGTATGTGGCGCTCACCCGCGCGCGGCGGCGGCTGTATCTCACCTTCGCGCAGAGCCGCATGCTGCACGGGCAGACCAACTACAGCAGAGTATCCAGCTTTCTGCGCGAACTTCCCGAAGAGTTGCTGCACTGGCTCACGCCGCGCTTCAGCGCGCGCAAGACCTTCGACAACGGCAGCCACGAGACCAAGAGTTACGTCCATGCGTTCGCAAACCCCTCCCAGCCTCCCCTTATCAGGGGAGGAGCGGCGGTTCCCTCCCCTGATAAGGGGAGGGCTAGGGAGGGGTTGCTTTGGCGTATCGGGCAGCGCGTGTTCCACCAGAAGTTCGGCGAGGGCGTGGTGACGGATACCGAAGGCGGCGGCAACGAGGGACGCGTGCAGGTCAACTTCAAACGCGCGGGCAGCAAGTGGCTGGCGCTGGAATACGCCAAATTGACGGCCATTTAGGCCGATTTGCCCGGACGAGTTTATTGTATTAGAATAATCTAATATTCTAACTCATCTGAAAGGGCATCCCATGAGCAAGTCTTTTAAAACCATTACCCAGGACATCGGCAAAGCGTTGACCACATTCCGCAAAGAAGCCGCCGCACCGATGACGGGCTTTGACGCCATGGCCAAGTCGGCGATGGCGGAAGGGACGATTTCGGCGCTGGACAAGGAGTTGATCGCCACCGCGATTGCGGTATCCACACGCTGCGACGGCTGCATCGGCTTTCACGTGCGCGCCCTGGTGCGCATGGGCGCAACGCGCGAACAGATCAACGAGATGCTCGCGGTGACCGTGTATATGGGCGGCGGGCCGTCGCTGATGTATGCGGCGGAAGTGCTGCGCGCGTTCGACGAATTCCAGCAGGCGTAATCAGGCCGCAGGCGGCGGAAGGTCTTTTAACCCCGATAATCCATTGGGCTCAAAACCCCCTCCAACTCCCCCTTATCAGGGGGAGAGCAGGTTCGCCTCCTCCCCTGACAAGGGGAGGTTGGGAGGGGTTAGGTGCTAATGGACAATCTGGGTTTAATCGTGTTGCCGGCGCTCCGCGTTTGGCGGCCGAGCGGATCGCGCCGGCTTCCATCACCGCAGCCACCATCACCGCGATCAGTGTCGGCAACAAGGCAAATTCAGCACAATCACCGCCGGAGCCAGTAGTAAATCAGACGGGAACAAGCCGGAAATAAACAGGTTGTGCGGTACTGGTGCCCGTTTAACTTTCGCGATGCTTATTTCATTGCTCACCTTGGGGAGGGCTCTGATCCGCAGCCGTATCGGCCTCGACGCTATCGGCTGGTGCTTCCTCGCGCGGGAAAATTCCGCGATAGGCTGCATAAATGGAGGTAATCATGATGGGCAGCAGGATAAACCAGCCCAGCATCATCGGCAGCGACGCGGCGAGGGCGAACAGCATCATCATCAGGCCATACACCGATAGCGGCGCGAGATTGTGCCAGCAGGCGCGCAAACTGGTCTTCAGCGCCTCGAACGGGGAAATCTGCTCGAAGGTCACCAGCATCGGCGCGAATTGGGTGGCCATGAGCAGCGCGCAGAACAGGGCGAGACCGAGCAATATGGCGAACCCGGCACCCATTGCGGCTTGCGCGATGACATTCGGGTCTTCCGGGGGCGTGCCGCTCATCAGGATGCCGACCAGAGCCGCGCCGCCGGTAACCATCATCACGCCGAAGATCAGCAATTGCCCGACCAGATTGAGGCCGCCCAGCATCACCAGTTGCTGCGTGTTGCGGTGGAAACCCGCAAACAGATGGGCGAGTTCCAGTTCTTCATCGTGTTCCAAGGCATGGCAGCCCCACAACAAACCGGAGAACATCACCGGAAAGAGCAAGGTGGCGAGCGGGTCGCCGATAACCGGAATGCTGGCGATACCGATCAAGCCAGCGATGCCGATAAGTGTGATTGTCACCCACAGGATCGGACTTTTCCTGAACAGGTAGGTGCCCTGTTTGATCCACAGCCAGCCGAGCCCGGCGGGCAATTTCTTCGCTTCCATGTGTGCGTCCTATCTATAACCAGGGTGTATTGCTGCCCGCAGCAATGTGCCGCTGCAGGATGCGCTTGAATTGGTCGGGGTTGTGCGCGTTCACGATCTCGCCCTCGCGCGGCAGGTGCAGGTCGAACAGGCGCGAGATCCAGAAACGCAGTGCGGCCACGCGTAGCGCGACGGGCCAATTTGCGGCTTCCTGCACGGTGAACGGGCGGGTGTCGTGATAGGCGCGCAGGAAAGCGTGGGTGCGCCGCGCATCCAGAGCGCCATCCGCATCCATGCACCAGTCGTTCGCGGTGATGGCAACGTCGTAAAGCAATACGTCATTGCAGGCAAAATAAAAGTCGATCAGCCCGCCCACGCGCTCGCCGTCCATCAGCACGTTGTCGCGGAACAGGTCGGCATGCACTACGCCGCGCGGCAGATCGTTCAGCGTATGTTGCGTGTGGTACGCCACTTCGCCGTGCAGCAAAGCGGCATCCCCGGCGCTGAGGAATTGCGTCACCTGTTGCGCGGCACTCGCGCGCCAGGAGGGGCCGCGCGGATTGTCCATCACATCGCCGAAGCTATGTCCCGCGCTGTGCATCTGTCCGAGCATGGCGCCCACGGCGGCGCAATTTTCCACGGTCGGTCGCGTGACCGATTTGCCGGGCAAACGGCTCACGATGCAGGCGGGCTTGCCGTTCAGCGTGCCCAGAAAACGGTTGTTTTTGCCGGCGACCGGTGCCGGGCAGGGAATGCCGTGGCGCGCGAGATGCGCCATCAGGTTAAGGTAGAAAGGTAGTTCGTCTGCGGTGAGTTTCTCGAACAGCGTCAGCACGAAGCGCCCGTTGCTGGTGGTGACGAAATAATTGGTGTTCTCGATGCCCGAGGCAACGCCCCGCAATTCGAGCAGGGTACCGAGCGAATAACTGTCCAGCCATGCGGTGATGTCCGCCTCGGTAACGCGAGTGAAGACTGCCATGCTGTGCAACCTATCTCAAAATTTGTGGATGACCCAGACCGGCACGCGCAGGCCGGAATCCAGACTTTCCTGGCGCGCGAATTTGCCGTCGCCGCGGTCATCGATCAGGTAATAGGGCTTGCCGTGTTTGGGCGTGATCTTGATCATGTAGAGTTTGCCGTGCGAACGGTATTCCTCGACGGTCTGTTCCGTTTCCTTCTTGATGGTGACTTGCGGCTGATCCGGGTTTTCGCTCTGGTCGAGCGGGGGCGGGGGCGGAGCCAGCTTGGGGTCGTCGGCATAAGCGGCCCCACTCAGGCAGGGGAGCAACAACAGGGTAGCAATGCGCATGGTTCGTTTCCAGTTCTAATGAGGCGCTATTTTAGCAGTCTATGGGCGCACCGGTTTTACAGATTCAGTTGCATCTCGCGTTCGGATGCCGACGGCTCAAAGCCTCTGGTTTCGTAATGCTTGAAGATCGCACTGACGATTTGATCCGGTTCGTCGATGATCTGGATGAGGTTCATGTCGTCGTGGCCGATCATTTTTTCTTCCAGCAAACTTGTTCTGAACCATTCCACCATACCGCCCCAGAATTTGCTGCCCACCAGGATAATCGGCATCTTGCGCGTCTTGCCGGTCTGCACCAGCGTGAGCGATTCCATCAGTTCGTCCAGCGTGCCGAAGCCGCCGGGCATCACCACGTAAGCGCTGGCGAATTTGACGAACATCACCTTGCGCGTGAAGAAGTGCTGGAAGGTCTGGCTGATGTTCTGGTACGGGTTGTTGTGCTGCTCGTGCGGCAACTGGATGTTGAGGCCCACGCTGGGCGACTTGCCGTAGAACGCGCCTTTGTTTGCGGCTTCCATCACGCCGGGGCCACCGCCCGAAATCACCGAAAATCCGGCATCGGAAAGCAAACGCGCAATTTCTTCGGTGAGCTTGTAGTAGGGATGGTCGTGCGGTGTGCGCGCGCTGCCGAAGATGCTCACGGCGGGCTGGATGTCTTGCAGGCGTTCGGTGGCCGAGACGAATTCTGACATAATGCCGAACACGCGCCATGCCTCCTTCGACTGGGTCAGCTCCGGTAGATGCGAGTGAGGTATTTTGGATATTCCGTTCATCTCAATCTTTCAAAAATCAATGAAGACACTGCTGTTGGTCGATGGCTCATCTTACCTGTATCGTGCCTTCCATGCGATGCCCGATCTGAGGAGTCCTACCGGGCTGCCGACGGGCGCGATACAGGGCGTGCTCAACATGTTGCGGCGCCTGCAAAAAGACTACCCGGCGGATTATAGCGCCTGCGTATTCGACGCCAAAGGCAAAACCTTCCGCGACGACTGGTATCCCGAATACAAAGCGCACCGTCCCCCCATGCCGGACGACCTGCGCGCGCAGATCGAACCGCTGCATGAAGCCGTCGCCGCCTATGGCTGGAACATCCTGATGATAGACGGCGTGGAAGCCGACGACGTGATCGGCACGCTGGCGCGGCAAGCCGCGCAGGGCGGTGCGCGCTGCATCGTCTCCACCGGCGACAAGGACCTCACGCAACTGGTCAGCAGCCAGGTGCAACTCATCAACACTATGAGCAACGAGACGCTGGACGAAGCGGGCGTGCTAGCCAAGTTTGGTGTGCCGCCGGAACGCATCGTGGATTATCTGACCTTGGTCGGCGACACCGTGGACAACGTGCCGGGCGTCACCAAGTGCGGCCCCAAGACTGCCGTGAAATGGCTCGCGCAATACGGCACGCTGGATAACCTGATCGCCCACGCGGACGAAGTGAGCGGCGCGGTCGGCGAAAACCTGCGTGCCGCATTGGACTGGCTGCCGCAAGGCCGCCGTTTGGTCACGGTGAAATGCGATGTCGGATTGCCGCTGCGTTTCGATCAACTCGCGGCACCCGCACAGGATACGGAGAAACTGCGCGCTTTGCTGGAACAGTTCGGGTTCAAGAGCTGGTTGCGCGAACTCTCCTCCGCTTCGCTCCCTCCCCTTCAAGGGGAGGGTTGGGGTGGGGATGGGCCAAGAAGTACCGCCCACTCAAAACCCATCCCCCACCTAACCTCCCCCTTGAAGGGGGAGGGACTGAATTCGCCAGCCTCCGGCGAACTATTCAGCAACGACACCTCGAACTACGCAGCCATCCTCACCGATGCCCAGCTCGACGCCTGGATAGCCCAGCTCATGCAAGCCCCGCTGGTCAGCATCGACACCGAGACCACCGGCCTCGACGTGATGAACGAGCAACTGGTGGGCATTTCCTTTTCCATCGAAGTGCATCAGGCCATGTATCTACCGCTGGCACACCACTACCCCGGCGCTCCGGATCAGTTGAAGCGCGAACACGCGCTGCAAAAACTCAAGCCTTGGCTGGAAAGCGCGCAGCACAAAAAGCTCGGCCAGAACCTCAAATACGACCAGCACATCTTCGCCAACCACGGCATCGCGTTCGCGGGCATCGCCGAAGACACCTTGCTGCAATCCTACGTGCTGGAATCGCACAGGCCGCACGATTTGGAAAACCTCGTGATGCGCCACCTCGGTCTCAAGACCATCCCTTACGCCGAAGTAGTGGGCAAGGGCGCAAAGCGGATCGGCTTCGACCAGGTCGATCTCGACACCGCCACCCAGTACGCCGCCGAGGATGCCGACATCACCTTGCAATTGCACCAGACCCTATCGCCGCAATTGTTGGGGCGCTTGGCCGAGGTGTACCGCGACATCGAAATGCCCGCGCGCGAAGTCCTGTTCAAGATGGAGCGCAACGGCGTACTGATCGACAGCGGCAAACTGGCGCGGCAAAGCCACGAACTGGGCGAAAAAATCATGGCCATCGAGAAGCGGGCGTTCGAGCTGGCCGGGCAACCGTTCAACCTGGCTTCGCCCAAGCAGTTGCAGGAAATCCTGTTCGACAAGCTCGGCATCGCCTCGAAGAAAAAAACCGCAACCGGCGCGCGCTCCACCGACGAGGAAGTGTTGCAGGAACTCGCGCTGGATTACCCGCTGCCCAAGATTTTGCTTGAGCATCGCGGCATGGCGAAACTCAAATCCACTTACACCGACAAGTTGCCGCTGATGGTGAACCGCCGCACCGGGCGCGTACACACCAGCTACGCGCAAGCCGTGGCGGTCACGGGGCGCTTGGCCTCCAGCGATCCCAACTTGCAAAACATCCCGATCCGCACACCGGAAGGCCGCCGCATCCGCGAAGCCTTCATCGCGCCGCAAGGCAGCCGCATCGTCTCCGCCGACTATTCGCAGATCGAACTGCGCATCATGGCGCATCTCTCCGGTGATGAAGGCTTGCTCAAAGCATTTGCCAACGGCGAAGACATCCACCGCGCCACCGCCGCCGAAGTGTTCGGTGTGGCGCTGGGTGATGTGAGCAGCGAACAGCGCCGTTATGCCAAGGTGATCAATTTCGGTTTGATCTACGGCATGTCCGCTTACGGTCTGGCCTCGCAACTCAACATCGAGAACAGTGCCGCCAAGCAATACATCGACCTCTACTTCGCGCGTTACCCCGGCGTGAAACGCTACATGGACGACACTCGCGAACAAGCGAAACGCTTCGGCTACGTCGAGACCTGGTTCGGTCGCCGACTCTGGCTACCCGAGATCAACGGCGCCAACGGCATGCGCCGCCAAGCCGCCGAACGCGCCGCCATCAACGCCCCGATGCAAGGCACCGCCGCAGACCTCATCAAGCTCGCAATGGTTAAAGTGCAGGACTGGCTGGAACAGGAAAAGCTACAAACCAAACTCATCATGCAGGTGCATGACGAACTGGTGCTGGAAGTGCCGCTAGAGGAATTGGTACTGGTGAAGGAAAAGGTGCGGGAGTTGATGTGCAATGTTGCCGAGTTGAAAGTGCCGTTGGAAGTGGGGATGGGCGAGGGGGCTAATTGGGATGAGGCGCATTGAGAGTTGGCTTCTCGCCTGATTCCCTCTCCCATCGGGGGAGGGATAGGGAGGGGGAACACGCGTTGTATTCCCTCCTTAATTCAAAACCAACACCGTCGGGGATTGCCCGACAGCAAGTTACCTTTCTTGTCTTGCCAAGAAAGGTAACCCAAAGAAATCGCCCCCGGTTTGCCGCCCACTTCGTGGGTACCCTGCGTTGCTCGACTGGTCAGGCGGCTGCGGAACTCGCGCTACGCGCTCAAACAGTCCTCGCCGAAATCCCCTGACCAGCCTGCGCTACTCGGCGGCGCACAGGGGATTTAAAGTCAAAACCAAAAACCACAGAGTGGGCACTTCGTGCCCACTCTACGTTGGCTGAGAGATGGCATCTATCTCAAGAAGCCAGCGCAAATAATTCGTACCGCTACTGATAGCAAAAATTGCCATATCAAGCGGTGGAGCCACATGATTCTCGACACCCTGCCCATGCCTGTAGAAATGCAAACCATCCATCCAATCAACAAAGCTTGCGAACATCTTGTCAGCTACGCTACATGCAGTCTTGTCACCCGCATATGAAACTTTTGCTTGGTCACGAATAGTTTCAATGACCTGCTTATCAAGTCGAGCTGTCTTGGGATGCATTAATTTCGCCAGTATTTCTACGGATTCGAAAATCAAACGAACTGCTTGCTTGGTATCCTGTGATTCACTATCAAGAGCACTGTATGCCCCTTCAAACGCAGTGAGTACCCCCGTATACCTTTCATGCCCAAGTGCAGGAATAATTGATTGGCGATTTCGCTCGAATGAATTATCAACGAAGAAATGCACACCGCATTTCTCATCAAGTCGATAGCCTATATTTTCTTCTTTTAAAACACGAGCTACAAAGTCATGCCAATTTTTCCAAACAGAATCGCGAGCATATCTATCAAGATGGCAGAAACGCCAAATCAAGGTAATTGCACTAAGTACGTTTCCAATTGCTTCCGAAACAAAAAATTTTTCGAAATCATATTGTGGATATCCGGCAGGAATTTTTAGTCCTGTCTCAGTCCGTAAATAGTCACCAAGCGTGCCATTGGAGAAATTTTTCTGGCAATAAACTCCAAGCCTTCTACGAAAAGTTTCCTTGTCACGTAGCAACGTCTCACCCGATAGGTAGACATGAACATGACTAAATAGCATTCCAACTGGTAATTGACCCGTCATGGCTTTCACTTTCGTGTAAATATTATTAGTGTTCACTGTACCCAAGTTGAATTGTTTTGGCTATTTTGCGTGGAGGGCAACTTGTTGCCCTCCCGATTTTCGGTTTTGAATTTCGCTTTACCTCCCCTGAGCGCCGCCGAGTAGCGGAGGCTGGTCAGGGGGAGTCGGCGAGGACTGTTTGAGCACGTGGCCGCGTAGCGGATCGTGCGAGTTCCGCAGCCGCCTGACCAGTCGAGCAACGCAGGGAACCGCGCAGCGGCGGCAAACCGGGGTCGCCTTTTCTTGGGTTACTTTCTTTTTGGCGAAGCAAAAGAAAGTGACTTGCTGTCGGGCAACCCACGACGGTTTTGAATTTAAAAAACAGCGGGCTTCGCCCATCCTTCGATACGGCTGCGCCTACTCAGGACGAACGGTATGGTATGTAGTTCTTAGTAACAAGGCATTCCCGTATTTATCCCTCAAACATGCGCCGTACTCTGCGCCGTCATCTTCACCCCGATAGCATCCATCAATTTCCGCACCGTTTCATAGCACGGCTTCGCGCCCGGCGCGAGGGCTTTATACAAACTCTCGCGGCTCAATCCTGCATCCTTGGCGATCTTCGCCATGCCGCGCGCTTTGGCAATATCGCCGAGGGCAGAGAGAAAAACATCCGGGTTGTCATCTTCCAATGCGGCGGACAGATATTCGGCAATCATTTCTTCGCTGTCGAGGTAATCGGCGGCATCGAAGCGGGTGACGGTAATTTTTTTGGTGGCTTTCTTGGTCATGATTCACTCCTCATCAAATTGCTTGCGTATGGCTTTGGCGCGAACGATGTCCCGCTTCTGTGTGGACTTGTCTCCGCCGCATAACAGCAGATAAACCACGCTTTCGCGCTTGGTAAAGTACACCCGGTAGCCCGCGCCGATATGGATACGCATTTCGCTGACACCTTCGCCAACGGGTTCGCAATCACCGAAATTGCCTTGTTCCGCGCTTGCGACTAACGATACGGGCGCGAGCGCGAAGGTCGCGCAACGCTGACAGCCAATCTGAAAACTCATCGGTTTTGTTGATGGTGTACATGATATGTATTGTATCCGTCTGGATACCTTGCGCAATAGCCCGGTAGGGCGCATAACCAACGGGCATTGCGCCGTATGTTCTGGCATCCAAGCTATGCTGTTTATGCGATGTTCGGCGAGTGCCCAACGCCAGCCATATCACCGATCAAGCTTTTGCGCACCGCATATTCAACAAGATGATCGAACACGGCAACCACGAAGATGGCTTCTGTCGCGAGCTTTTGATCTGTCCGGTTTTGTAGCGCGCAATCTGTCCGGTTGTCATATTGCCCGAGGAGGGCGATATGAAGCCGACACAAGTGCTACAGGAGATACGGAAGATGAGATT
>SCUU01000094.1 GCA_004297065.1 Gallionellaceae bacterium | reverse complement strand
TTTTGCCAGGCCTTATTGGGAGCGCATTCGCGCGCTCCATCAAAAAAATCACGAAAATATGCAAAACATAGTTCATTTGAACGATGCGGAAAAAAAATTATCCGTCTATAGTTCGCGCGGATTCGGTTTGTGTTAGGGTGACGCATCAATTTTTGGAGTGGAGCTTTGAATCCCATGAAAACGCGATTTATATACGTTATTGGCTTGATGTTTTTATTTGCCAACAGCGCGTTGGCGATGGTCGCTTGCGAGGGGGACTGTAAGAACGGTCAAGGAGCCGTATTGTCCCCGGAGGGCAAAAAAATATACGAAGGCCAGTTCAAAGGCGAGAAATATCACGGACTAGGGATTCTTTACCGGGGGGACGGAAATAAGCTCTATGAGGGCGAATGGAAAAACGACCGCAGGGACGGCAAAGGAACGGCATACGCGCCCGACGGAAGCAAATACGAAGGCCAGTTCAAGGATGACAAAAAAAATGGCGTTGGACTGTACTACGAGTCTGACGGCGCCAAGCCCTCAATGGGCTTATGGAAAGATGACGTGCGCGAATATGCGGGGCATCTCAAAAATGGCAAAAGGGAAGGCAAAGGAATTGCTTACGGGCCGAACGATGTGAAGTTGTATGAAGGCGACTGGAAGGGCGACAAGAAAGACGGGCTAGGGACGTCCTACGAGACCGATGGAGGCCGATACGAAGGCCAGTTCAAGGATGACAAGAAGAATGGCATGGGGGTTTTCTACGCGCCGAATGTAGAGGGTAGCGGCGTGTTCGGTTCCATTTTTAGCGCGGATGACAAGAAGGCCAAAGTGGTCTTCAAACTTTACGAAGGGCAGTGGAAGGATGGCAAGCTGAATGGCAAAGCCACTGCATACCGGCCTGATGGTGCCAAGCTGTATGAGGGGCAATGGACTGACGGCAAGAAAGACGGGCTAGGTTTTTTCTACGCGCAGGATGGCAGCCGCTATGAAGGCTTGTTCAAGGACGATAAAAAAAACGGCAAAGGGGCTTACTACGCGCCGGTTGTGGAAGGAAGCAGAATTCCCTTCGTGCATTTATTTGATTACCTGATCGTGCATGACGGTAAAAAGGGCAAAACCCCGCCTGATGCAAAAGCCTACGCCAAGATTTACGAAGGGCAGTGGAAGGATGACAAAGTGGAAGGGCCGGGCGTTTATTTTTATCCGGATGGCAAAAAACTTTGCGAAGGTCTATGGAAGGATGAAAAGCCCGACGGTCTGGCGACTATGTTCTATCCGAACGGCAAAAAACTCCACGAAGGCCAGTGGAAGGCGGGCAAGCTAAACGGCAAAGCGGCCACGTACAGCCCGGACGGTGCGTTGCTCTACGATGGGCAGCGCAAGGATGACAAAAAAGAAGGGTTCGGGGTTGCGCACTCTCCGGATGGCAGTAAATACGAAGGCCTGTTCAAGGATGACCGGAAAAACGGCAAGGGCATCCTCTATGGGCCAACTGTAGATAGCTCCCTCAAGAATGTGTTCAGCGTCCTGTTTAAGGCCGATGAAAAAAAGGCAAAAGGCGCGGCCAAGCTTTACGAAGGGGCGTGGGAGGACGACAAGCAGGAAGGCTTGGGAACGTATTTTTATCCCGACGGCAAAAAATTCTGCGAAGGCCAATGGAGGGCGGGCAAGCTGACCGGGCCGGCGACTATGTACTATCCCGACGGCAAAAAACTCTACGAGGGCCAGTGGAAAAATGGCAAGTTTGATGGGCAGGGCAACGGATACCGCAAGGACGGTAGCAAGGCCTATCAAGGCTCGTGGGAAGAAGGTCTGATGAACGGTAAAGGGAATGAATACCGCAAGGACGGCGCCATGGAGTATCAGGGAGCCTGGGAGAACAACGAACGGAACGGCAGAGGAACGTTGTTCGGTGCGGACGGCAAGAAAGCTTACAAGGTCTACGAAGGCGAGTGGAAGGACGGGAAATTTGACGGACAGGGAACGCATTACAACCCTGACGGCAGCATCCTTTATGCGGGTCAGTGGAAGGGCGGCAGCCCTATCAGGTAAGGCGTGTTTTGCGTATTCACCAAGAGGAATGGAATGAAACCAGTGAACTCAGTCAACTTCAATTTCCTGCCGCACCTGATGGCAGTGCTTTTTTCCATATCGCTTGCAGGATGCCTCGAAGGCACCTATAGCAGCACTGTTCCGGGCGCACAAAAGCGGCAAGACTTAACGGTCACGGAAAGAGCGTTCACCGTTCCGGTAACCGATCCAAAATACGCCTACGTTTTTTCCAGCAACATTCTTCGACGTGATTTTTCGTGCTATCTAGATGACCCACCTCCCGGCTGCTCCGAGCAGTATGAGGTGGGTGGCGGTGCGATCAATTCGTACACGATAGACCCGATTTCCGGCATGCCGATGTTGACAGGTGTGGAGATGGATAACCCGCCGCCCAAAACTCAAAATATCGCCGTTTCAAAGTCAGACCGCTTCATGTATGTGCTGACGGGTGACAATCTGCTCTATACCTACTCCATTGGCTGGTCAATTTTTACCGAGGCAGAATTTAGCAATCAGAATTTGAAGCCGGTGGATCTGTATAACGCACTTGCCAAAGCAGGCCATGTCGCTGGAACGGCTTTGTCTGTGGCAGACATGGTGAGCCAGCTTAATACAGTGCTGGAGCAACCCATTCTTTTTGCCACAATTGCCGCCAACAGCATTAACCTGGTCGAGACGGCAGAAATCAAAAAACTGAAAACGGACACGCGCATCAGCAGAACCAAGCTGTACAGCGACCTCACGGAAGTCGAGCAGAAGGCCGTGGTCAGGCTGAATCGCCTGATGATTGCACTGGCCTATCCATCGCTCACCCCAAGCAATAAAGGCATACGCGCATTGCATGAAGTGGGTGCCCCGGTAGCCGTACTGCAGCCCGTCGATGCGGGCGCATACGATGTGACTTATATCGCAACGATAGGGGCATTGGAGTTGGATCCTTTGGGTAGTTTCGTTTATGTGTTGGATAGAGAGCTGTTGAAGGGGTACGCCTCCAACGGGAATCCGATCACTGCAAAAGTATTCTCGGTCTATTTTAAAGATGTTGTGACCGGCAAGTTAACCTTGTCCGGACATCAGGAAATTGGAATAGACCAATTGGTTTTTGCCTCTTCCGGATTGGTCGCTTATGGTTCCACTAATGGCAGCTTGCACACTTACAGCGTGAATCGAACAACGGGATTTTTGACGGAAACGGGTGCCCCCATTAGCTTTATACATTGGGAGACAGGGCCGGATTTTAATGCCCCTCCTTATCCTGGGCTGCTCATGAATACTTGGCACACGGCGCCGTACCGAAATATGGTTCCCGACCCGACCGGAAAGTTTCTCTATCTGATTGGCAGTTCGGGTACGCAGACCGGCGGTACGGGCTGTCCTGGGAATGCTCAAATCGGCAGCCTGATTTATACCTACATCATCAATCCTGTGACGGGAGCGCTGACGCTGGCCGGCCCGCCGCTCAACACCTCGCCGCACATCATCACTGCGGGGGTGGCCGATCCCAAAGGACGCTTCCTGCATTTGCTCAATACGCATGAATTTGTCGGATCGAGCTATGTGGTGGATTGCTCTGGTGGAAGTGCGTCACGCACGAATGTCGGGGCGACCGCCACAAATTCGGGCGGCATGTTCACCACCGGCCCCTATGCCAATGTCGGTGCGATCTATTCCACTTATGTCGATCCGGCAACCGGCAAGCTCAATCCCAGCGGCAGCATGCAATTCGGGGGTGTGCAGATTCCCGGCGGATTCACGCTGGCGGGTTTGGACTCGGTCTCATTGTCTAGCGATGTATCGGGGCGCTTCATTTATCTGCTCAATGCGCAAGATATGTACGTCTATAACGTAGATCAGGCCAACGGGGCTTTAACGGTCATCGGTTCGCCGCTCACGGGGGCCACCAAGACGGCAACCCCGGGCGCCTACTCACCGATTGTTTGGCCGGGAGTTTGCGGCGCGAGTGGTAATTCGGGTGGGTCATGTACGTTGGTGGGTTCACGGGCACATTCTTTAACTTGGGCGGGGTACTAATGATGGATAAGCATTTTCACCTCTCGCGATACTCCCTACTTTTGCTGAGTAGCGCTTTGTTGGTGCTGGCCGCCTGTGGCAAGGGCTACACGAATCGTTCGGCCACGACGGCAGCGGCGGCAGATGCCTATTTGATGGCACCCGCCGGCGGGATGAACGCTAATGCGCGTGCGCTGACCACTACAGCTACTTTGTCCGCAGGCTCGGCGGTGATCGGTGCGGGCTCTGCGGTCTCCACCGCTTCGTCGATCACCACCAATTTGTATAGCCCGCAAACGGTGACGTTGAGTTGTACCGATGCGGCAGGCAATCCCTGTTTGGCAACCTACTACACGGTGGATGGCACGACGCCGAATCGCGGTTCGACCATCTACTCCGGCCCGATTTTGCTGTGGTCTAAAACCACGGTGAAATATTTTTCCATCGATAAAGCGGGCAATGTGGAGCCGGTGAAAACGCAAAACTTCTTGATTGCCTCTATCGAAATTAAAGACATCAAGCTCATTGCCTCTGGCTGGAATCACACGCTGGGCATCAAGAAAGACGGCACCTTGTGGGCATGGGGCGGCAATACTTTCGGGCAGTTGGGCGCAGCGGGCGGTGCAGATCAGGCCAAGCCTGTGCAGGTCGGTGTTGACACGGACTGGTCTGCTATTTCTGCCGGGAAATCTTATTCGCTCGCGCTCAAAACCAACGGCACGCTGTGGGCTTGGGGGCTCAATGCCAAGGGACAACTGGGCGATGCTACAAACGCTGATAAGGCTACTCCGGTTCAGATCGGCGTCGCCGCCAATTGGTCGGCGATTTCTGCCGGCGATTCTTTCGCGATGGCGCTCAAGGCCGACGGTACGCTGTGGACTTGGGGAGCGAACAACAAGGGGCAACTAGGGGTGGGCACGCTAGTTGATAGCAACATCCCGGCGCAAGTGGGCACGGTGGCCACGTGGACCGCCGTTGCCGCCGGATACGACCATGCCGTGGGCTTGCGCAACGATGGCACCATCTGGACTTGGGGTGGAAACGAAGCCGGGCAGTTGGCGCAAAACAATACCATTAACAGCGCCATACCTTTGCAAGTGCCGGGCAATAACTGGACGGCGATTGCGGCGGGGGGGAGTGATATGCCCTACTACCGTAATGTGGGCGGGGTGGATGTGTTGAGAGTGGGCGGTCATACCGTGGCGTTGAAGGGCGATGGCACGATGTGGTCATGGGGTTGCAACACCTTCGGTCAGTTGGGGGACGGCACCAACTACAACATGGTGTGGGCCGGTGCGGGTACGTATCCGTTCACCGGCAACGAGGCGAACGATCGCTTCCTGCCCTATCAAATCGGCACCGATACCGATTGGGCAAAAATTTCGAGCGGAGCGGCTCACGTTGTTGCTTTGAAAACAGATAGCACGCTGTGGGCGTGGGGCTTGAATGTGAACGGGCAGCTCGCCAATGGCAATCCGGGCATGAACAATGTGCAGCCGTTGCCGGTGGGGGCGGACTCCTATTTGCCGTACATTTTGCCCAAGCAACCGTGGTCGTTAATTGCGGCGGGGGGCTATCAAACCCTTGCGCTGCGGGGCGACGGCACGGTGTGGTCATGGGGTTGGAACGGGTCGGGGCAATTGGGGGACGGCAGCAAGATTTCCACGGGGGGCGGCTCTGCCCCCACCAAGGCAACCTGGCGTTTGCCGAAATACAGCTATGTGCTGTCCAACAAAATCTACTCATACACCATCGACTACGACATAGGTTCCGGCTCTGGTCCCGGCACGGGGTCTGGGCAGCTAACGCCTACCGGGTTGCCGGCAACGGTCGCCGGGTCATCGCCCGTTGGCATGGCCAGCGATGCCGCCAACAAATTTTTGTATGTGATCGATGGCAAGGTTTCAACCGTGGAAGGCGAACAGGTCAGCTATATCTACTGCTACACCATAGACCGTGTCACCGGCGGGTTGACTCAAGTGGGCGCGCCCGTCAAAACCCTGTATTCGCCGACCGAAGTGAAAGTCGATCCGCTGGGTAAATTTGTGTATGTGGTCGGCATGCATTCCAAGGGTTATCGCGCGGTCGCGGTCTATACCATCAATCCCGCAACGGGCGAGATCACCTGTGTGGGCACGGGCGGGAAAGGCGCAACTACCATCGAGATCGAGCCGCTGGGCAAATACGCTTACATCTTGAGAGACAACAAAGCGGCCACCAGTCTGGGCATCGTGGGTTACTCGATAGACCAGCGCACCGGCATGTTGTCCACCTTGGTCGAGCCGTGTCTCTATGATTTCTGTGATGACAACGAAGACACAGCCGAGATTTATGTGACGGGGGGGCAGTATCTCAAGACAGATTTGTCCGGCCAGTTTCTGTATTTGGCGAGGACGAGCCCCACCGAGATTCGGGTATATCACATCAACCCTGCCTCGGGGCGCATCTACGATATGAAAGGTCCGCAAGCGCTACCCGCGATCTCCAAAATGGTGATTAGTCCGGCAGCGAGAAGCACCGTAACAGGGCTGCCTGGAAATGCGCACACCCAATTTATGTATTTGCTGTACCAAATTCCGTATCAGCAAACCACGTTACAAGAATTTGATTTGCCGCAACTGACCGGATTTATCTACGGTAATGGCAAAGAGGCAGCTCCCGGCGGTTTGGGCGTGGCAGCCGAACAAACGGGCAAGTTGGTGTATGTGTACATGGCGGGTTATGTGTATGGCTATGCGAAAGATCCGGTCAACGGCACGACGCAGGTGATCGGGCCGCAAACCACGAGTGTAAACGCGGGCGTCACCACCATCACCACTACGCCGACAAAGATGGCCACCGACGCCGGGGCGGGTGGGCAGATCGTTTCCATGCTGATTACTGCTTATTGAGGGGAAGAATTCAAATGATGCGCTTGCAGAAATTGAAATTAACTGATTCATCTGGCAATACATCTTGCTCCCCCCTTTGTGGTAGGTCGGGTTTCAACCCGACAAGTCGGGCTAAAGCCCGACCTGCAGAGGAGTTGCATAAGTGCTCTCAAGAATGCAGCGACACTAGGATAGGGGGCGGTCCTTTCGCAACCCATCCCCACCCCAACCCTCCCCTTGAAAGGGAGGGAGTTTGGGCTAATGGATTATCTCGAATTGTGAGTGGCTTTCGGCTTGGGCTGGTGGTCGTTTTGGCTGGCGTGCTGACCGCTTGCGGTGGCGGTGCGGGAAGCGCAAGTGGTGGTGGAGATGTCAGCATCCGTGCGGCCTCGCTGGTATCTCCTGCTAGCGCTTCTGCTACGCCAGCGACCACGCTTCCCGCAGCCCCTAATGTGATCAGCATTACTTCAGGCAACGGTGAAATCACGTTGACCTGGGGCGATGTGCCGGGGGCTACCTCCTATAACGTGTATTACCTCACTTATCCGGGCGTGAGAACAAGCAATGCCCGCCAGTTGGTCGGCGCGGTTTCCGGGAATCCGATCACCGGTTTAACGAACACACAAGCCTACTACTTTGCAGTGACGGCGGTGAATGCGGCGGGAGAAAGTGTGGCATCGAGTGAGGTGACGGCCATGCCGATGCCCGCACTGCCCGGCATACCCGGCAATGTGCGTCTGGTGGGCGGCTTTGCCGAGGCGACGCTGGATTGGCAGGTGGTTCCGTATGCGACTTCCTATAACGTGTATTACGGCATCTCGCCGGGCTTGCCCAACGCAACTTCGACGGTCATTACCGGCGTGCGGATTCCCGCACAACTCATCACGGGTCTTAATAAAGCGCCGGGACGTTATTACTTCAGGGTGACGGCGGTCGATGCTTCGGGTGAAGGGTCGCCTTCGGTGGAGTTGGCCGCGATCGCACAAGGAACATTTAAGCTGGTTTCCGGCGGATATGGTCACTCGGCGGTGGTGCGCAGTTTAGAGCCGGCATTGGGCGGGATTGCCGGTACGGTTTGGACGTGGGGCGATAACAGTCGCGGGCAGTTGGGCGATAGCTCTTCAAAATTAGGCAAGCCTAATGACTCCTTCACTCAAAGGCTAACGACCGCTGAAATTTCATACGTGGACAGAGTTTCGGCAATTGCTTCAGGCTATCACCACACGGCTGTTTTGCTGACGGATAGAACCATCAAGACTTGGGGGATGAATACCAATGGGCAGCTCGGTGCGAATGGCCAATTGTTGACGCATTCCTTATCGCAACCGGCAACGAATACCGATTTTCCACGGAGTGTTTCTTTGGCGCCACCTGCAATGACGGCGATTGCGGCCGGTTTTCAGCACACGGTTGCGTTGAAAGATGATGGAACGGTTTGGGCTTGGGGCTACAACGTGCTAGGCACGCTAGGCTACGCTTCGATGGATTGTGCCAATCCTGTTTACGGGCAGTTTTTCTGGACTTGCAGCGATGTGCCGACGCAACTTACCGGCATCACCGGGTCGGTTGCCGCGATTGCCGGTGGATACAGCCATACCTTGGCAGTCACTTCGGATGGTCAAGTGTGGGCGTGGGGCAGGAACGACACGGGGCAACTCGGCACGCTGGCGGCCAACTGCAATCGGAGTATCACGCAAATGTTGCCGAGTATTTTGCAAGCACAAGCGTTAGATACGGTGTTTGACCCGGCTACTCAAGCCTGCAATACAACGCCAACCCCCGTGAATGCGATTCCCGGTTCCATCGTCGCGGTGTCGGCAGGGATGCGCCACTCGCTGGCCTTGATGTCGGATGGCACGGTGTGGGCGTGGGGTGGAAATTACTATGGTCAATTGGGCTATACCCCCGCCGTGAATTTGTTCACCAACAGTGACACGTGCGTGGTGACGACGGCGCTGACCATGCCGTGCAGTTATGATCCCAAGCCAGTGCTTGGGCTTGATCACGTCGTCGCGATTTCAGCCGGAACCCAACATAACCTTGCACTTAAGGGGGACGGCACGGTGTGGGCATGGGGATATAACGCGATGGGTCAACTGGGTACCGGTGCGGCTGCCGGTTTTGTTTATAACCAGACCCCCAAACAAGTGCCGGGACTGACGGGCATCATTTCGATTGCTGCCGGCGCTTATCACTCCCTCGCGGTGAAAAACGATGGCACGGTGTGGGCTTGGGGCGATAACACGCAGGGGCAACTGGGGGATGGGAGCAAAACAAACAGGTCATCGCCGGTACAGGTGCAAGGCTTGCGCTGGCCGGTGGTGATTATTCCGGGCAGATAGTCGTATCGGGTTAGAGGCGATTTTTAACAAAAAAGTTTATTCAGCGGAGGGGTAAAAAGTGAAACTGGCAAACAAGGTGTTGGCAAGGACTGTGTTGATGGCGCTTCCGGCCTTTGCGGGAACGGCTTCTGCTGTCGAGTTGTATAACGAGGCCGGAATTTTAGCCACGCTGAAGAAAAATTCGGTGGTGTCGGAACGGGATTTGCAGGCGATCAAAAATGAATTTCCCCGCATGGAGATCAAGGGGGGCGTGCAGTTTCAATATGTGAATGCCGCAGGCGATGCCGTCGCCAAGAAGGTGAACGAGTTTGATTTGCGCCGCGCGAATCTGAGTTTGAGCGGACGTATTTCGGAGAAAGTGAGCGTGGTCATCGAGCCGGAATATGGCAAGGGACTGCCGTCAATACGGGACGCCTATATCGCGTTTCGAGGTCCGATAGTGGGTGCCTTTGCCGGAAATCATCGCGTGCCGTTTGGTGCCGAGGCGTTGCAAAACGACATGAATTTGCGCTTTGTGGAAAGAAGCATGACCTCGCAGATTTCTCCCGGCCGCATGGTGGGTGTGTCGGCGTTGGCTTCGTTGCCGGATAACAAGTTGATGGCGCAAGCCGGGGTGTGGAACACCAACATCAACAGCAAATCGGAAGCCGGTTTGATCAATGACAAGTTGTCGGACAACCAGATTTTTTCCACGCTGACCGGCAACGGCGGCGATGGCATCATGGTTCCGGCATTCCGTCTCGGATATTCGACCGTTGGACGCGAAGATTTTTATGGCCGCTCCGGCGGTGTCGAAGATGACGGGTTTAATGCGGCGGTCGGGTTCAGTTACTACAGCTCTTCTCCGGCGACCAACAATGTGACCACGGTTGCGGTCACAGCTTTGAATGGCGCGAAGGCTTTCGCGGGCGATGCGAGTTTGAAGTTTGGACGATTCAGTGGCGATGTTGAATATGCGAGCCGCAGTCTGGATTGGTGGCAACTCAATGCGTTGACGAATACCAGTGCAATAGTTTCCAGTGCACAAACGTCTTATGCGATCGGGGTGAGCGCGAATGTGATCGAGGGCTTGTCGCTGGCGGCACGCATGGAGTCGTTTGTATATGACGGCACCGGCAAGGTGCTCAAGGGGATGTACGGGCAGGATCAGGATAAGTGGACAACGCTGGGGGTGAATTACTTCAGCAAAGAAAGCAACACCAAAGTTCAGTTGAATTACATCCAGAAGCAGGAGGTGATGTCGGTGGGTGCCGCGCCGAACAACAATACCTTGCAGGTGCAGGTGAGTTCGTTTTTCTAAGTAAAGCAGATACAGATTTATTCGCCATCTCCGCGAAGGCGGATTCCAGTGCCTGGAGTTAACTGGGGTCGCAAATAAACGGGAACGACTACAGCGAATAAATAATGCTTTCCTAGGAAATTTACAGGTTGAAAAATGAGATGGTTAGGTCACTCCAAGCAAGTTGTGGTGAGGGAATAAAATGAAAAAGATAGCGACATACATCACGTTGTTTATTGCTACGTTGATTCTGGTTGGTTGTGGGGGCGGTACCACACCATCAGGAAGCACTGCAGCTAACGCCAATGCGCTTAATGCTCGCGCTTTAACCAATCCTGCACCGACAATCACTTCGTTTTATCCTGCCTGGCAATATGCGGGTTCAGCGATTACGATTTACGGCACAAATTTCGATACGAATGCATCGAATAACGCGGTCAATTTTTCTAACAAGCAACAGGCGGTGGTGGCATCGGCAACATCTACCTCGCTGGTGGTTATCGTTCCTGCCGGTGCAAGCTACGGAACGATTTCCGTGACTACTTCTGGGGGCAAGGCCAGCTCGACCAATCCTTTCGTGGTGAGAACATCGGGTAGTAACTCGCCCACCATCACCAGCCTTCCATCGAGTGGCACGCTAGGGTCCTCTGTGACGATCGGCGGTACGAACTTTGATGCTGTCAAAGAAAACAATTTGGTCACTTTCAACGGGACGCCTGCGCTGGTATCGCAAGCCATCGTCCCAACTTCGGCAGTTATGGCGACATCCTTGGTGGTCACCGTGCCTGATGCCACCAACGGCAACCTCACGGTAACTACTCCTAATGGTACGGCGATTTCATCACATACTTTTATCGTGAATCCACCCGTTGGAACCCAGCCTGTCATTCAAAGTTTTTCACCTTTGCGCGGGGTGACCGGCACTTCGCTCACGATTTCCGGGTTGAACTTTGATCCGGTCGCGGCAAACAATACAGTCAAGTTTTTTAATGGTGTTGCCGCAACGGTCACTGCTTCAAGCGCGAGTTCGGTGACGGTGACAGTTCCGGCAGGTGTTGCGAACGGGCCGCTGACTCTGGGCGTGGCAGGCAATGTGGCCAAGAGCGCGGCGATCTATACCAACATGGACGGGGTTGTGCCTCCGGTCGGGCAAAAAGGGGGGGCAATTCAGGGTACGCCATCGGGTTTGCTGGGCACAGTGCTGACTTATGCCGGCGGCAGGGTGGTAACGAGTGCCGCCAATGGCGCGGCAGCGGCCAGATTCAATAATCCGAATGGGATTACCACGGACGGCACGAGTTTGTATGTGGCGGATTCCAGCAATCGAATGATACGGCGTATTGATTTTGTTTCCGGCGTGGCAACCACGACGACGATAGCGGGGTCAGGACTGGGCGGGGCAAAAGATGGTTCCGGTGACGGGGCAACCTTTTCTACGCCCAACGGAATTACGAGTGATGGCGTTAATCTTTATGTGGCGGATTCGGGCAACAATAGAGTTAGAAAAATTTCTCCGCCTGCGGGCGGGACGCTGGGCACGATGACTTCGACCAGCGCGACGGTGACTACGCTGGCCGGTTCTGGTTCCCTTATTACTGCCGATAATGCAAATGGGCTCAATGCGGGCATCAAAGCCCCATATGGCATTGCCACCGATGGCGTGAATCTGTATGTCACGGACGGCAGCAACCGGATTCGTCGCATCAATATTGCGACGTCTGCCGTGACGACGCTGGCGGGGTCTGGCGCATTCAAGTCCCAAGATGGTACGGGCGCTTCGTGTGCGGATGGCGTTGTTCCCTGTCTGGCAACGGTGTCGGCCACCGGGGTGATGTATAGCACCGGCTCGGGCAAGGGCGCGACCAATCCGGCACCTGAAACGGTGGCCAGTTTTTATCGGCCACATGGCATCGTCATTACGCCGGACAAATCTACGCTTTACGTGACGGACAGCGGCACCAATGCCATCAGAAAAGTAGTGATTGCGACGGGTGCGGTATCCACCCTGATGGGGCCGGGATTCAACTTTACCAATACCACGGCGGGATCGTTTCAGAATCCGAACGGGCTGGCCATCAGTGCCAATGGGTTGAAACTCTATGTGGCAGACACGAGCAAGAATCGTATCCTTCAGGTGGATTTGGCGCTGGCGTCCAACAATGTGACCAACTTGGCAGGTCTTGCCGGCCCTCCGGGTTCGGTGGATGGCGTCGGTACGCTGGCAACCTTCCATCTCCCCAATGGCTTGGTGTTGATGGGGGCGGATTTGTATGTGACCGATGCCGGCAATAACTTGATCAGAAAGGTGGTCGTGGCGACGCAGACGGTGACGACGATTGCCGGTTCAGTCGTTAATCCGGCGGACATGAATGGCACGGGCACGTCGTCCGAATTTTTTTCTCCTTACGGCATTACCAGCGACGGCAGCAATTTGTATATTGCGGACAGCCGGGCAAGCCAGATACGTAAAATTGTAATTGCCAGCGGAGCGGTGACGACGATTGCAGGTTCCTATCTGACCAACGGTGCGGTAGATGCTCGCGGCTATGCCGCACGCTTCAGTTTTCCGTTTGGGGTAACGACCGATGGCAAGAATCTCTATGTGGCGGATACCGGAAACAACACCATTCGGCAGGTTGTGATTGCCACGGGCGACGTAACGACCTTGGCCGGGTCGGGTGTGTTGGGCTCGGCCAACGGCACGGGGACGGCGGCGAGTTTTAATCAGTCTTTGGGTATTACAACGGATGGGGTGAATGTGTATGTGGCGGATACCGAAAACAATCAGATCCGCCAGATTGTGATTGCTACCGGCGTGGTGACAACGTTGGCGGGCTCGGGTGGGGTTGGTGCGACCAATGGAATTGGCGCGGCTGCGAGTTTTAATAATCCGGCAGGGGTGACGACGGATGGAACCAGTGTTTATGTCGCGGATTCCGGCAACAACTTAATTCGCCAGATAGATATTGCAACAGGAAACGTGACCACTTTGGCAGGGTCGGGCGCGTCTTGGTATAACGATGTTTATGACACGGTGAATACAAGCTGGACCGGTGTTCAGGCAAACTTTAATAATCCCACCGGGATTACGACTGACGGCACGAATTTGTATGTGACGGATTCGAACAACAATGAGGTCAGGAAAATTGTGATTACCACGCGCGTGGTGACTACGCTCTCCGGGTCTGGAATTTTCGGCAAGGTCGATGGGACGGGAACGGAAGCCAGTTTTAGCCAGCCCGTGGGCATCACCACCGATGGCATCAATCTGTATACGACCGATTATCAAAGCAATCTGATTAGAAAAATCCAATAACTGCAAGCCTGTAGGCATAGGGCGCATTGACCCGCCGCGTGCATTATCGGAAGATGCATTACGCGCGCCATCGGACTCGGCATGGCGCTATTCACCGGGACAGGGGCTATAGCATGAAGAAATTATGGGCGGTGTTATTCCTGGGATTTTTCGGCGTAACGCCTGTGCTTGCCGGGGAAGAACTGGCGCTCGGACAGACCCTGTATCTGCCGGTTTATTCCTACATCTGGCACGGCGACCGGGTGGGCGGCGACAAGTCGCCGTCGAAGACGCTGGTGTCCGCGCTGGTCAGCATCCGCAACACCAGCCTCAGGACGCCCATCCGCGTTGTCTCGGCGCGTTATTACAACACGGACGGCAAGCTGCTCGACGAGTATGTGCCCAAGCCGGTCGTGGTCGGCGCGCTGGGCACGCTGGAATTGTTTGTCGAACGCAAGGAAGCGGAAGGCGGTTCGGGCGCGAATTTCATTATTCAATGGGACGCCGCAACGGCGACCAATCCGCCCGTGGTCGAGGCCGTGCATGCCGATATCCGCGGCGGCAGTCATGCGCTTTCGCTTATTACCGCCGCGCGGGCTATTCGCCTCGACAAATAGCCGTCAGACCAGCCCCATCGCCACCAGCGCAATAAACGCCGCGAACAAAGCGAAGTGGCTGATGCCTTCGATGGCGTTGGTTTCGCCGTCGTGCAGGTTGTTCATTACCGTGACGAAGGTGAGCAGCAGCATGCCGCCCTGCACCGGGGTGAGCGCCATGACGATGCGTTCGCCGTTGATGAGGGCGATGGCCTCGATTACCGGCAGAGTGAGCAGCACGGTGGCAAGCGAAGCGCCGAGCGCGATGTTGACGGTGGTCTGCATGCGGTCTTGCTGCGCGGCTTTGAGCGCGGTGAGTATCTCGGGGCTGGCGGAGATCAGCGCGACGAGTACGGCAGGGATGGACATGGGCAGGCCGCTACCGGCGAGGCCGGCATCCAGCAACACGGACAATACTTCCGACAGCAATCCGACTAGGACGATCGCGCCGATCATGATGCCGATGTGCAGCGCATTCGGGCTATGCGTTTCATCATGCGCCTCTACGTCGGTCGCGGACGAGTACTCGAAAAAGGTGCGGTGTTCCACGGTCTGCAAACGCAAAAAGCCCATGTACATGACCGCCATGATGCCGATGGAGAAGACGGAGTAGATTTGCCATTTTTCGTCCGGCACGAAATCGGGGATAAACATGCCGATGCCGATGGCGACGATCAGCATGGCGATGAACGAGTTTCCCGAATCGACATTGTATTTGGAGCTGCCGTGCTTGAGGCCGCCGACGATAGCGGCCAGGCCGAGGATGCCGTTGATGTCGAACATCACGGCGGAGAACACCGTGTCGCGCGCCAGCGTGGGGTTGGGCTCGCCCGTCAGTAGCACCACCAGTATCACCACCTCGACCGACACTGCCGCAAGCGTGAGAATGAGCGTGCCATACGGCTCGCCGAAACGGACGGCCAATACTTCTGCATGATGCGCGATGCGAAAGGCGACGCCGATAATGGCGGCGAGGATCACCAGCAACAGCCCCCACAGCGCGATGCCGCCATGTTCGACTGCGCCGTGTTCAAGCGCGAAGCCCAAGCCGAGCACGGCGAGCGCGATGGCGATGGGGAGTTCGGATTTGAGATATTTCATAAGATTTTCTTAGCCTCTGGGATTATTCAAGGTTTTCGCGATTGCTCCCTCGCCCTTCGGGATAACCAGCGACTTGCCCGCTCGCGGGCTTAGTCGATTGGCTAGTAGTTTTACCAGAGGGTTGGGGAGAGGGTGTTTTTTGGTAGGTCACAAAATGGTAGTGCAGCGGCTGCGGCGTTTCTTGCGAGCGCATTTCGCGCGCCGTTTCCTTCCATACGCTTTTGTCGAATGCGGGGAAATGCGCGTCGCCGTCCACGTCTTGCTGTATCTCGGTGATGTAGAGCGTGTCGACGAGTTGCAGCGATTGCGTGTAAATGTCCGCGCCGCCGACGATAAAGACTTCCGAATCTCCTGCGCAGGCTTTGATGGCATCCTGCATCGAATGCGCCATTAAACAGCCGTCGATTTTCAGATTCCGACCGCGCGTGACGATCACCGTGGTGCGCCCCGGCAACGGCTTGCCGATGGAATCAAACGTCTTGCGCCCCATAATCATGTGATGCCCCATGGTCAGCGCTTTGAAGTGCTTGAGGTCTTCGGGGCAGCGCCAGGGCAAGGTGTTGTTCATGCCGATGGTGCGGTTCTTTGCCATGGCGACGATCAGGGAAATGCGCAAGGCAACCCTCCCCAGCCCTCCCTTGTCGGGGAGGGAGCGGCTCTGCTCTCCCCCTGATAAGGGTGAGTTGGAGGGGGTTGAGGTTTTGTTCACGAACCAACTCCTAGATAGCCACGGGGGCTTTGATTGCCGGGTGCGGGTCGTAACCTTCCAGCGTGAAGTCCTCGAATTTGAATGAGAAGATGTCTTCCACATCCGGGTTGATCTTCATTGTGGGTAATGGGCGCGGTTCGCGCGAAAGTTGCAAAGCGGCCTGCTCTATATGGTTGGAATACAAATGCGCGTCGCCGAAGGTATGCACGAAGTCGCCCGCCTTCAATCCGCACACCTGCGCCATCATCAGGGTGAGCAGCGCATAGCTGGCGATGTTGAACGGCACGCCGAGGAAAATGTCCGCGCTGCGCTGATAGAGCTGGCAGGAGAGTTTGCCGTCCGCCACGTAGAACTGGAAGAAGGCGTGGCAGGGCGCGAGCGCCATCTGGTCGAGTTCGCCCACGTTCCAGGCCGAGACGATGATGCGGCGCGAATCGGGAGTGCTCTTGATCTGGTCTACGGCGATTTTGATCTGGTCGATCACGCGGCCATCCACTGCCTCCCACGAGCGCCATTGCTTGCCGTACACCGGGCCTAAGTTGCCGTTCTCGTCCGCCCATTCGTCCCAGATGCTGACGCCGTTGTCCTTGAGATATTTGATGTTGGTATCGCCCCGCAAAAACCACAGCAGTTCGTGGATGATGGAGCGCAGGTGGCATTTTTTGGTGGTGACCAGCGGGAAGCCTTGCGACAGGTCGAAGCGCATCTGGTAGCCGAACACGCTGGTGGTGCCGGTGCCGGTGCGGTCGGATTTTTGGGTGCCGTGATCCAGCACGTGTTGCATGAGGTCGAGATAGGCGCGCATGAAGTCAAAACCTTTTATCCGCAGATTACGCAGATTTTCACAGATTAAATTCGTCGAGATTATGCAGGCTTGCGGCAAGTGATTCGGGTTTGAATCTGCGTCAATCTGCGTAATCTGATGCAACTACTAGCCATTCGACTAAGCCGCCAAAAGACGTCAGCCAAGTCGCTGGTTATGCGGACAAGATGTTTTTTCAGCGATAATGACAAAATTCATCATTTGTCGAGGACGCAATGCTAGCACAACTGACCCTGATTTCTTCCCTGCCCCAGAGCGTGTTTGCCACCCATTTGCTGGTGCTGCTGCCCAAAACCAAGACTTTGATTAAGGATGTGCCTCATGCCGAATTGCTGGCCGCAGTGCTCAAGCGCCGCGATATGAAGGCGGACGAGCTGGCGAAGTCGGCGGTCAGTGCGGTGACTGCAAGCGGTGGGTTGATCGCCTGGGCGATGCTGGATTTTGACAAGGATACGTTCGCTTTGCAGACGCAGGTGCGCAAGGCTTTGCAATTGTTGCTGGAAGAGCAGCCCAAGCAGATCAGCATCGTGGTGCTGGGCGATGAAGCGCAGCGTCAGCGCGCCGCCGAGCTGGCGGTGTACGGCGCGTGGGTGAACGGGGCGCTGCTGCCGGTGCATAAGAAAAAAGACGAGCGCAAAGCGCTGAAGAAAATTGATTTGTACGGGATGGGAGGAGGTGCTTCATCAGAACTCAACCCCCTCCATCTCCCCCTTGTGCGAGCATCCGCTACGGGGATTGCCTGCCTACCCCACTTCAGGGGGAGAGCCAAGCCGGCTCCTCCCCTGACAAGGGGAGGTTGGGAGGGGTTTGCGGCACTCAAAGCCCAAGCCGCAGGCAACCTGCTGTGCCGTGAACTGACGGTGTTGCCGCCGAACGAATTGACGCCCGCGATCTACCGTGCCCGCATCGCCAAGCTGGCACAGCAGCAGGGCTGGGCGCATGAGGAGTTCGACCTGAAAAAATTGCGCAAGATGGGCGCGGGCGCTTTCGTCGCGGTGGCACAGGGCAGCGCGGATGAAGATGCCGCCATCGTGCATCTCGGCTACAAACACCCCAAGGCCAAGCAAACCGTGGCACTGGTAGGCAAAGGCATCTGCTTCGATACCGGTGGACATAACCTCAAGCCCGCGCGCTACATGCACAACATGCACGAGGACATGAACGGTTCCGCCGTCGCGCTGGGGATTTTGCTGGCGGCCACGCAAAGCAAGTTGCCCGTGAATATCGACTGCTGGGTGGCGCTGGCGCAGAACCACATCAGCCCCAAGGCCTACAAGCAAAACGACATCGTGACCGCGCTGAACGGCACGACCATCGAAGTGATCCACACCGATGCCGAGGGGCGCATGGTGTTGTCCGACACGCTCACGCTGGCCTCGCGCGCCAAACCGGATTTGCTGATCGACTTCGCCACGCTCACCGGCAGCATGGCGACGGCGTTAGGCGCGCGCTACAGCGGCGTGTTCGCCACCAGCGACGAGCTGGCGCAGCGCGCGGTGAGCGTGGGCAAGCAGAGCGGCGAGCGTTTGTGCGCTTTCCCGCAGGACGAAGATTACGAACCCGCGCTCGATTCCAAAGTGGCCGACATCAAACAATGCACGCTCGACGGCGATGCCGACCACATTCTGGCGACCCGCTTCCTCAAGCGCTTCGTGGAAAAAGACGTGCCCTGGCTGCATGTGGATTTGTCCTCCAGCCGTTGCGATGGCGGGCTGGGCATCGTCGCCCATGAGGTGAACGGTTTCGGCGTGGCGTGGGGCGTGGGGATGCTGAAAAAATGATGTTCCGAACGGATAGTTCAAATAGACTAAATTCGGGAAGCGCAGGAAAACTGAAATGAACGCATTGCTACTGCAACTCCTGAAATTAAAACCGGAATTTTTACCCCGCTGGCTTTTTGTGTTTTTGCTGGCGGCTGGTTTGTTGATCGTGGCGTGCGTGGCTGCGGTCGGGGTATGGGTCGTATTTACGCAAGTCGAGTTCCTGTGATCGCGCCTCCTCGCTCAGGGGCTCCGCTTAAATAGCGTCATTATTGTGGCGCAGAAGCATATTTGCCGCTATTGAATTTTTTGTGCTTGTGTTAGATTTCTTCCGGCAGCGGCGCTGCTAAAACATTTACTCAATACCAAAGGGAATAAAACATGAAAAAAACACTATCCAAAGTAGCTCTCGCTCTCTCGCTGGCTGTTGTGGCATCAACCAGTGCGCATGCTTCCTCTACCCAGGAGGCTGCCGGTTGCGGTGTCGGTACCATGATTTTCAAAGACAAGACCGGTTTGCTTTACAGTCTGTTGGCGGTTACCACCAACGGTTATCTGTCCGGCACGGTGTCTATGACCTTGGGTATTTTGGACTGTCCTAAAGACGCTTCTGTCAACGGCAAAATTGCCAGCTACATCGACTTCAACAAGCAACAATTGGCGGTGGAAGTTTCCCAAGGTCGCGGCGACCGTCTGGCTGCATTGGTCGAAATGTTCGGCGTTAAAGAAGCTGACCGTCAGGCTGCTGTCTCCGTGTTGAAAGCCAACCAAGTGGCGATCTTCGCTGCGCAATCCGGTTCCGCTATTCAAGTCGAGATGCGCAAGACATTGCAAGCATTCGTTTCTTGATCTAGTTCGATTGGATGACAAAAAACCGAGGCCAGACCTCGGTTTTTTGTTGGGAAAATTTCAGGTATTACTTTCATCATGAGCCGTTTCTTGAATGCGATAAAAAATCTGCTATTGAATCTGCTGGTGTTGTTTCTGCTATCCGCAGCAGCCAATGCGCGCGCGGAGGCGCTGACCGGGAAGCAGGCGGCGGATGTCGAGGCGATGCTGGCGCTGTCGAAACAATCCGAATTGTGGCGCAGCGTGGAATGGCAACGCATCAATATGTACCACGCCACGCTTGGCGGTGTGGTCAGCCGGGTGGATGACGAGAGCTATTTTCTGTCCCCCCAGGGCAAGCGCGACCCGCAGGCGGAATTGGAGGCGACCATCAGGGGCGCATTCGATTATTCGATCCCCGAAAAGCGCAGGCAGCCCAATGTGTGCAGGTGGATTGCGCGCTACCAATTTTTGAGCCGGAGCATGAAAGTGCAGGGCTTCGACTACGCCCCGTTACCGTGCAGCGGGTTCGAGGCATGGAAGGCGGACATTGCCGCGAAACACGTCACACTGGTATTCGCGGCGGTGTATCTCAACAGCACGGCTTCGATGTACGGACACTCGTTCATCCGTCTGGACGGCGGGAAGGCGGGGGAATACAACCGCCTGAACGACACGACGGTGAGTTTTACCGTGAACAGCGGCGCGGATATCGGCCCGATGTTTTTGCTGCGCAGCTTAACCGGGGGGTTTCCCGGCATGTTCAATATCGCCCCGTACTATGTGAAGGTGCGGGAATACGCCGACCTGGAAAACCGGGATCTGTGGGAATACCGCACCAACCTCACGCAGGACGAGATCGACCACATGCTGGCGTTCATTTGGGAGCAGGCCTTCACCTACATGGACTATTACTTCTTCGACGACAATTGCGCATTGATGTTGCTGGCCTCGTTTGAGGCGGCGCGTCCGGGCTTGAATCTGATCGACCATGCCAAACCCTGGATCGCCCCGCTCGATATGATTAAGCTGGCGCAAGAGCAACCCGGTCTGGTCGATCACATCCATTACCGCCCGTCGCAATACAACACGCTGGTGCGGAATTTCAGTCTGGCGTCGAATGCGGAAAAACAGCACGCCTTGGGCTTGCTCGATGATGAAAAGCTGCTGGCGTCCGTGCGCCAAATGCCTGCCGCCGAGCAGGCGCGGATACTGGATTTGAATCTGGGCATGCTGGAGTATTTGCGCAACCAGATGCACTCGGAGGAAGAGGCCGCCTCTATCGGCGCGCGGCAATTGAAACTATCCGGCATGCGCAGCAAGATCGACGCGGAATCCGACTACAAAGAGACCGAGCCGCCGGCGCAACGCCCCGATGAGGGACACGGCTCTTTCCGGGCGGGTTTTGCAGCAGGCCAAATCGGCACAACCTCCTACACGCAGTTGAATCTGCGCGGCGCTTATCACGACGGCCTTGATCCGCAGAGCGGTTTTTCGCCGGGGGCCAGTTCGAAAATCGGCGATTTGTATTTGCGCCTGAATGCCAGCCGCATCCGCTTCGAGCGCCTCGACCTGTTCGATGTGTTCGCGCCTGCGGTGCAGACCGAATGGGTTAAGCCGCAGACGATCAAGATGAACGTTTCGATCCGGCGCGAAGTGTTGAGGGACGACGCGCTGTCGCCGACTGCGTTGCGCATTCAAGTCGGCGCGGGAAAAAGTTATAACCTGGGCAATGCGGCACGCGGCTACATTCTGGCGGATAGCGTGACCAGTTTGAATGCAATGCCCTCGCTGGCGCTGGGGCCGACTATCGGGGCGGTATGGGCGCTAACAGTTTGTTGAAATTCACCTCAATTTCGAGGGCCAGCGGTGATGCACAATAGTATTTTCAAGCCAAACCCCTCGGTGCAACTGGAAGCAGGTGCTTATATGCCTTCGTTTTTGCA
>SCUU01000093.1 GCA_004297065.1 Gallionellaceae bacterium | reverse complement strand
ATTGCTGGTGCGGTACGAAAAACTAGAACGGAGTTTTATCGCGCTTAACCATCTGGCTGCCGCGATTATCGCGTTCAGAAAAGTGCCGCTAGATGTAAATATTATTTACGGATAAGTTCTAAATCGTTTTTGCCATCCAGCGGCATCCAGCGCCGTCCGAAAAACAGCATAAAAGCCCGGTAAACACTGGGCTTTTATGTTTTGTGCCGTCCGAAGGCGTTTATTGCCATCCGAGAAAAAACCGGGTACGGTGCAAACCAAGGAAAGACGCCATGCTCAACGATATACAGTGCCGCAACGCCAAGCCTCAAGCCAAGCCCTACAAACTCACTGACGGCAAGGGGCTGTATCTGGAAGTGAAGCCCAACGGGGTGAAGGCGTGGCGCTACCGCTTCGAACTGGCAGATAAAGAAAGCGTGTTTGCCATCGGGGACTATCCGGCCATTGCCCTGGTGGATGCCCGCAAGAAAAGGGATGAGGCGCGCAATCTGGTAAAGCAGGGCATCAACCCCGCCCACAACCGGCAACTGGAGAAAATCAAGCGCGGGCAGGAAGCGGCCACCACGTTCGAGGCCGTCGCCCAAGAGTGGCTGGCGCTCAAGGACTGGGAGAAGGTCACGAAGGACAGACGTTTGGACATGCTCCAGCGCGTGGTATTCCCCGCCATCGGGCAACTGCCGATCAAGCAGGTTACACCGGCGCACATTCTGGACATTCTTCAGCGGACAGGAAAGGAACGCCCCACCGTGGCGGCGGAAGCGCGGCGTACCATGCAAGGCGTGTTCGATCTGGCAATCTGCACCCTGCGCGCCGACACCGACCCGGTGCATCCGGTACGCAAGGCGTTGCCGACGAACAAGACCCAGCACAAGCGCGCACTGGCTGATGAGGAAATCGGGCAACTGCTGCGCGATCTGGACGGGTATCAGCGCAACTTCCAAACCGTGGCCGCATTCCGGCTCATGTGGCTGACGCTGTGCCGCCCGAGTGAAGCCACCGAAGCGCAATGGGCTGAGTTTGATCTGGATGCCGCGATCTGGCGCATCCCCGCCGAACGCATGAAAAAACGCAAAGAGCATGTAATACCGCTACCAGCCCAGGCGGTGGCCGTGTTGCGATCCATGTACGGCGTAACCGGCAGGCACACCCATGTTTTCCCCAACCGCGATGACCGCGCCCAACCGATGACCGATGCCACCATGCGGCAAGCCCTCAAGGTCTTGGGATGGTCTGGCAAATACAGCCCCCACGCCACCCGCACCACGGGCAGCACCAAGCTGAACGAGATGGGCTATCCCTCCGACTGGATAGAACGGCAGCTTGCCCATGTGGAAATGAACGCGGTGCGCCGCACCTACAACCATGCCGACTACCTGAACGACCGCGCCAAGATGATGCAGCACTGGGCGGATTTTATCGGCGGGTTGGAGGCGGGCGGCAAGGTGTTATCGTTCAAGAAATCGGCGGCATGATGGCTGTTTTGCAATCGGTTCATATCAAAAATGGTTGGGGCAGGTTGGGGCAGTTGGGGCAGCCCGCCGTTATTGGGTTTGCGCTGCCCCAACTTTTTCAAAGCGAGTTGGGGCAGTTGGGGCAACCTGTCCGAAGGCGTCCGATAGCGTCCGATGGTCAGACGAAAAAGCGATGCAAAACTATGGGCAGGCCAAACCCCAGCAACGGCGCGGCTTGCGCGGCAGCGATGGGGGGCGGAGAGAATGCAAACGGCCTTGCAAGCCGCATTCCTCCGTTGCCGTGCGCTGCAAAATGCCGCGCGAATTGGGTTCACTGCCGCCCCATAAACCGGACGAAAAATTGACAAGCCATGAACAGAAAAACAACCCCGATAATTGCTGACGATACACCCATCACACAAGCCGACATTGACAGCGGGCGGCTGGTGTTGCGCAAGCGCGGGACATCCTACCCGGTTGAGGTTTTATGGAGTGATGAGGATGAAGGCTACATAGCCACCCTCCCCGACCTGCCCGGCTGTTCCGCATGGGGCGCAACGGAAGCGGAGGCGATAGCGCAGGCGCACGATGCAAGCGCCGCATGGATCGAAGCGGCAAAGGCAGCAGGCCGTGCCATTCCCGAACCCACCCAGTCGCCGGATGGGGTTACTATTGTAAATCTACGCTTAACAGATTATGATTAAATCATTCCGACACAAAGGGCTTGAAGCCTTCTACAAAACCGGGAGCTTGGCGGGCATTCAGCCGAAACATGCCGCACGACTGAGGGAGCAACTAACCGCCCTCAGCGTAGCCAACGAACCGGCAGACTTGAAGCGCCCCGGCTGGCGGTTGCATGGCTTGGTTGGCGACCGCTCCGGCTATTGGTCACTGACCGTGCAAGCTAATTGGCGGGTAGTTTTCAGGTTCGATGATGCGGATGTTGAACTGGTGGATTACCTTGATTACCACTGAGGAAAAAATGATGGACATGCACAACCCCGCCCATCCCGGCGAAGTCCTGACGGGCTGGATAGATGATCTTGGACTGAGCGTTACCGCTTTTTCCCAACACTTGGGAATTTCCAGAGTGATGCTATCGCGCATCCTTAACGGACATGCTGCCGTAAGCGCCGATATGGACTTACGCCTAAGCGAAGCGCTGGGAACTTCCCCCGGCTTCTGGCTGCGGATGCAAGGGCAGCGCGACTTATGGGAAGCGCGGCAAAGGGCTGAGGAGCGCCAGCCGGTGGCGAGGCTGGCCGCGTAGGAAACCCCATAAACAGCTTACGAAACAAGAACCGCAAACCCACGCACCCCGGCGCTATCCTGCGTGAGGATGCACTGCCCGAGCTGGGGATCACACAAGGCGAGTTTGCCGACCGGCTGGGTGTGTCGCGCCGCACCGTGTCCGAAATCCTGCACGAACGCCGCCCCGTTACGCCGGACATGGCGATCCGCTTGGGCAAGCTGCTGGGCAATGGCGCGGGGCTGTGGTTGCGGATGCAACAGAGTGTAGACGTTTGGACGCTGGAGCAACAAGGCGACTACGCCCACATCCGGCAACTCAAGGCCGCATAGAGTTTCACCGTCCCCCATGCGGATCATGGGGAAGCGGGGCAACCCGGTGCAGCAACACCGGGCAGCCCCTAACCACAACGCAACCTTACTGGAGGTAAGCATCATGGCTAGTACAGATTCTACACGGCATTCATTCAGGCAGCGGCTTCTGGCTGTGCTGGATTATGACGAAGTGCCAGTGCGGCAGCGCGCCAAGCATGTAGCAACCAAGTGCGGATGTTCCCTTTCGACAGCGCGAAGAATGTTGTCCGCTGAAAGGGATGCCGGTCGCATGAAGGGGAGTTTTTTGTTACACCTTGCTGGTGGATTGGGCGTGAGCTATCGCTGGCTGTACGATGCTCAGTTTGAAAGATTCGACCCACGCACGGCATGCATCCAGCTTGTGATGATGGATGGCGAAACCACCGAAGAGGCTGACGCGATCATAAAAACAATCGCCAGCGAAGTGCCTGGCAAACCGGTATATGCATATGTCGGAGCACAGGACCTGAGCACCGTTTTCATAGTTGAGCAGCATCGCCGCCTGCCAGAGTGGGAAAAGAACAAAAATTTTCGATTCATGCTTCGGCTTATTAACGACGATCCCAAGGCAAACCGTTTGCTTGAAATGTACGCGCGCGGACAGATAACCAAGCAGCAAGTGTTTCAGATGGTGTAACGAGCTTGCCACCCCTAGCCCGGCCAGGCGAAAGGCGGAAACCTTCACCGCTTGGGGTGGCATCCCTATGAAGGCGCACAGCGAAGGGGTGCGAGATGGGAAAGCTGGCTTTCCGTTTTAAAGATGAACAGCGCAACAGGTTGCTATCCTGCTGGAAACGCCCGCGTGATCGTGAGACAGCTGCCGCCTATTTATTGGAAGTTGAATGGGCTATCGCAAGCTGGTTGCAGAAACAACAGCAACACCCCCCGACGGGTATTAAAAAACAAATAACCCATGCTGGTGACCTTTGCAAAAAAGCCCAGGCGTTACGGACATCGCTTGAGTGCTTGCCGCACGATATGGCGGAACTATTGAATGTCATTTGGCTGCGCCAGCGATATGGCGAAACGTATTTCAGGATGCACGAAGAAGCGCACCGCAAAGACCATGAGAGCAACATCCCGTTACGCATGGCCGTGACCGCAGGACTGCAAGTTTTTGCCTGTGACAATGCACTCGAAACATCAGCCGTGGTTTCGGAGGTATCGAAGCTCCTACCAGACTTTTTTTCAACAGGCGAAAGTCACGATAGACTTTCTGCGCGTGGTTGAAAGCGCATCACTAAAAATGGCAACCTGTCTTCAAGGTGGGAAAAACTGGCACAACAAGGAGGCCGAGGAACAATTACTGTATTCGCTGGCATTGTTTTATAAGGATCACTTCGGCAAGCTTCCATCAGCAGCCAATCAGCGCGCAGGACAACCCGAAAGCGCATCCCCATTCCGAAAATTCTTGGTGGAGTTGAGCGGTATTTTGCGTATCAAGCTGGGCGCTAATATCATTCGTGATGTGTTGGGCGCGTTGAAAAGAATCAGCCTTGAGGAAGCCCGCCAAAAAGATTTAGCACAGTAATTTTCCGTCAGTTTTATAAGCAACTATTACACAGTCAACTGACGGCATCCATTTCACTGACACCCCCCAGCCCTCTTTTATTATGCCATCCAACTCCACGCGAACACCGTGGAGTCCCAATAATACGGAAAGGATGGCAAACCATGAAACTACTCAAACTCCCGGCGGTGCTTTCGCTTACCACAGGGGGGCGATCCACCCACCACAAACGCATCCATGAAGGGCTGATGGTTCCACCGGTCCGCATCGGACAAAACTCTGTCGCGTACCCGGAAAATGAAATCATCGCGATCAATGCCGCGCGCATTGCCGGTAAATCCGATGATGAAATCCGCCAACTTGTGGCTGGGCTAGTGGCTAACCGTAACGCTGCATAAGGGGGTGATCGTGGACAAAACCGAAGTGATCGAATCCCTGAAAGCATCCTGGCTGTTCCTGGAAGGCGCGGAAAAAATCCTTGATCTGAAAAAAGGTGAAGGCTACGCCGCCGCGCATCCTGAAATTGTGGCCGCGTACATGTTCACCGCCTCGCTTGATTTTCACGCCCGCATTTTTGCAAGTGCGGCGGATCATCACGGCGCGATGATGGGCGACCTTGCAACATCGCTTGACCGGTTATCCGGCGAATAGCGCCCGCACAAGGCGACAAGCATGGAAAAAATCAAACCCATTTCGCAACGGCTGCGCCTGCTTGAGCTGGTGAGGCTGCAACCCTTCACCACGCTGGATGCGCGGCGCATGGGCATCATGAACCCAGCCCAGCGGATCAGCGAGCTATGCAAGCAAGGGCATCCGATAGACACGATCAAAACTTGGCGGACAGACGAACGCGGACACGCGCATTACGTGGCGATGTACGTCTGGAATCCACAACAGAAAAGGCAGGGCGAATTATGGAACTGAGTTTTGAGCAAGGCACGCCGGCCACGCTGCGCCTCGCGCTGTTGCCGCTGAAAAAAGTTGGAACACAGATTGCGGCGGATATGGATGCCGCCGGTACGGGAAAACGGTGTGGTGTGTGTCGCAAGTCGTTCAATGCGGCGCGCAAGTGGCGCAGCATCGCCAGGCTGACGTATGGCGGCAGGGCGGTGATGATGATTTCGTGGAAGCTGTGCGGCAAATGCAGCCACACGGCGGCGCTCAACGGCGGCAAGGTTCCCGATTGCTTGAAACAGGAAGCGGAAGGCGTGCGCGAAGCGGCGCGCTTGGCGATGACTGATGCGCAAGGGACAGCATGAAAACCGACTTCAAGCGGATCAACGCCGCTGCGCTGACCGGCATTGATGCCGTGCTTGCCCGCTGGCTACCTGGCGGCAAGATGCACGGGCACGAATACCAAGCAATCAACCCCACGCGACCCGATGCCAAGCTGGGATCGTTTTCGATCAACTGCAAGAGCGGCGCATGGGCAGACTTCGCCAGCGGTGACAAGGGCGGCGATCTGGTGGCGCTGGTGGCATACCTGGATAGCACGAAGCAAGGCGAGGCCGCAAAACGGCTGGCCGAATTTCTCGGGCTGCAACCGGAAAAATCCGACCCCCCAAAACAGCGCACGGGCGCACGAACGGGCGCGGGACATGGTAAGGCATCACCCGCCCCGCAAAACGCGCCCAGCGCCCCGCCTGACAAGCCGGATATGCAATGCGTGATACCCGTGCCGGGCGATGCGCCCGCCGCACCCAAGGCGCACGCGCGGCACGGTAAGCCTTCGGGGATGTGGGCATACCGTGCGCCGGATGGCGCGGTGATGTTCTACCACTGCCGCTTTGATCCGAAGGCTGCGGATGAGCGCAAGCAGTTTGCGCCGCTGACGCTGTGGCGCAATGCGGCGGGCGAGCTGTCCTGGGAGTGGAAAGCGCCGCCCGAGCCGCGCCCGGTGTTCGGGCTGGATGCGTTGCAGGCGTGCGGCATGGATACCGTGTGCATCGTGGAAGGCGAGAAAGCCGCCGATGCGGCGGCGGAACTGTTGCCGGGTTGTGTGGTGATGACCTGGCAAGGCGGCGCGCAGGCGGTGGATAAGGCGGACTGGAAGCCGCTGGCCGGGCGCGTGGTGCACCTGTGGCCGGATGCGGACGAGCCGGGCGAAAAAGCCATGCGCAAGCTGGCGGGCATTCTGCGCGGCGTGGGGGCGGCAACGGTGCGCATGGTCAACCTGGCAATGCTGGACAGGCTGCCCGGTGCAGATGCATCCACGCCGCTTGCGAAGGGCGACGATGCCGCCGACCTGCTGGCGCGCGGATGGGGCAGCGAAAACCTTGCGCAGTTGATGGATGCACCGGGCTTCCTGCTGGAATGTGAACCCGAGCAGGCCGCACCCGCCGCCGTCCCTGCATCCGTACCCGTGCAGGCGGATGATGCTGCGGAAGGATTGCCGCACTTCCACTGCAACGAGCAAGGGGTGTGGTATTTCGGCAGGAACGAACAGGGCAACGATATGCCGCCCTTGTGGGTGTGTTCCCGGCTGGAAATCACGGCCAGCACGCGCGACGCGAAAAACGAGAGCTGGGGGCGGCTGTTGGAGTTCACCGACATGGACGGCACGCATCACGCCTGGGCGATGCCGATGGAATTGCTATCCGGCGATGGCAACGAATACCGCCGCATGTTGCTTTCGATGGGCTTGCAGGTTGCCGCATCCACCAAGGCGCGCAACCTGCTGACGCAATACATCCAGACGGCGAAGGTGGACAAGCGCGCCCGTTGCGTTGAGCGCACCGGGTGGCATGGCCGCGTGTTCGTGATGCCGGATTGCACCATCGGGGAAGATGACGAACGCATCCTGTTCCAGTCCGCCACGGCCACGCCCGGCACGTTCCGGCAAAAGGGCAAGCTCGACACCTGGCAAATGAACGTGGCCGCATTGTGCGCCGGTAACTCGCGCCTGGTGTTTGCCGTGTCTGCCGCCTTCGCCGCGCCGCTGTTGCACCTCACCGGCATGGAATCGGGCGGGGTGCATTTGCGGGGCGATTCAAGCACGGGCAAAACCACTGCACTGCGCGCCGCCGCTTCGGTGTGGGGCGGACTGGAATATCTGCAACGCTGGCGCGCTACCGATAACGGGTTGGAAGCCTTGGCCGCCCAGCATAGCGATTGCCTGCTGGTGTTGGATGAACTATCCCAAGTTGATCCCAAGGCGGCGGGCGAAGCGGCCTATATGTTGGCGAACGGCGGCGGCAAGGCGCGGGCGAACCGCAACGGCGGATTGCGCGATCCGGCAAGCTGGCGGCTGCTGTTTCTTTCCAGTGGCGAGGCCGGGTTATCCGAACACATGGCCGAAGCGAAAAAGAAGCCCAAGGCCGGGCAGGAAATTCGCCTGCTGGATATTCCCGCCGATGCGGGCGCGGGGTGCGGCATGTTCGAGAATCTGCACAGCTACGCGAACGGCGCAGCCTTCTCGAAGGCGATCACCGAGGCAACGGGCAAACACTACGGCACGGCCTCGCAGCCCTACCTTGCCAGGCTGATCGGGCACGCGGACAAGCTGCCCGAGTGGATCAAGAAAACCCAGCGGGACTTTGCGCACGAGCATGTTGACGGGAATGCGGGCGGACAGGTACACCGCGCCGCCCTGCGCTTTGCACTGATAGGCGCGGCGGGCGAACTGGCGACCAAGTGGGAGGTTACGGGCTGGCAACCTGGTGAGGCGATGCAGGCCGCTGTTGTCTGCTACAAGGCATGGCTGGCACAGCGTGGCGGCGCGGGCAACCTGGAAGAGTTGAACATGCTGGCGCAGGTGCGGCGCTTCTTCGAGGCGCACGGCGAGGCGCGTTTTACCGATTGGGACAGGCCGGTGAGCAACACCGATTCGCACCCGCCGCGCACCATCCAGCGCGCCGGGTATCGCAGGCATATCGCGGCCATGGAGGAAGGCAAGGCCGTGTACCTGGACAACGGCGAGCGCGCCACGCATACCGAGTTTTACGTGTTCGGTGAAACCTTCAAGCAGGAAGTGTGCGCCGGATTCGATTACCGCACGGTGTGCAAACTGCTGGCGCGGCTGGGTTGCCTGATGATCGAGGAACGGGATGGCAAGGTGAGCTACACGCGCAAGGAGCGGCTGCCGGGCGGCGAAGGGAACGTGCGCAGCTATCGCATCACGCACAAGCTGATGGAGGGCGGCGGCGATGACTGACAAGCGCCAGCATTTTGCAGCGCACGGCAACGGAGGAATGCGGCTTGCAAGGCCGTTTGCATTCTCTCCGCCCCCCATCGCTGCCGCGCAAGCCGCGCCGTTGCTGGGGTTTGGCCTGTACGGGGTTTTGCATCGGTTTTGCGCCCGCCTGCCGGACGCTATCGGACGCCTTCGGACAGGTTGCCCCAACTGCCCCAACTCGCTTTGAAAAAGTTGGGGCAGCGCAAACCCAATAACGGCGGGCTGCCCCAACTGCCCCAACTGCCCCAACCTGCCCCAACCATTTTTGATATGAACCGATTGGAAATCGGCAGGGGCGGCGCGTGTGTGGTGGCGGGCAGTGAATTAAATTCGCGCCGCAAAACCGTTGCACCACGCAACTTTAGAAAGGTACTTCCCGGCCATTCCCGTTTGCGGGTAATTCGTGCCCTGTGGGTTTGCTAGCCTGCGCCTGTGAAATATATGCAACTCTGCGGATATATCGCTGCAATTGGAGTTGCGCTTTGCAAAATGGAGGAGTTATGCAGTTATTCATGGCAAATGCAAAGGCAGGTTTGACCGACGATCCGCTGCTGGTCGTGGCCGATGCGATCAAGTGGGAAGATGTAGAGCAATACATGCAAGCCGATTACTGGCAAGCGATGTTCAGGAAAGGCGGGCGTGCCCCTTACAATTACCGCGCCATGTTCCGGGCGCTGCTGCTTGCCCGCTGGTTTGGCCTGTCATACCCGAAGTTGGAGCGCGCCTTGCGGGTGCGCTTGGATTTCCTGCTTTTCTGCGGCTTCGATGGCAATGCAAAGCTGCCGGATGCAAGCACACTATCCCGCTTCCGTTCGCGGCTGGTGGAAGGCGGCACACTGGCCGCAATGTTTGGGGAAGTGGATCGGCAGTTGCGCGACAAAGGCATCCAGTTGAAACCGGCGCAAAGGGCGTTGGTTGAGCTTGGATTGGAAAAGGTACTTCCTGAGCATCCCGCTTACGGGTGATTAAGACCCCGATGATTCGCTAGCCATGGGATTTTGCTTAGGGGGTTCCGGTTTTAGCTTTCGCCCTTCAATTTGAAAAAACCGGGTATAAAAGCGGGTATGAAATGCCACACCGAAACACGCGCTCTATATGTGGCGAGGCATACAGCGGGCAATCACGGTTTACGTCTAAAAGTACGCTTACCCAGGCAAGCAGCATCTTTACTGAGTTTTTGAGTGCAATCCTTTCGATGAGGATTGCTGCTTGCCTGCACCAGCAACAAGCGGGCTATTCCGGTAACTATCTAAGTTGGGTCCCCGCCCAAAAATGCTCCGGCGTAAGCCGAATACGCAAAGAAAATCATCCCGACGAACAAGGTCGCTGCTGCGTGTGCCCTGGCGAAACGCGCGGTCTGCGGGTCTATTGGCAGTGACTGAGTTGACATGGCCTTGTTTATTCGCCATCCAGATAAGCCAGAATATCGCCCTTGAGCTCGAGGAATTCTTGCGCCGACATCTCGAAGTGTTTGAGCACATCGTGTTCGAACTGATGCCACCCCTTGTCCCTGACGTGCAGGTGTTCGTCGGCGATGCACTCCGCCATGTGTAAGATACCGATCAAATTGCAGACATCGGTATTTGCATTCTCGCTTGCCGACGTGAAGATGGTGGGATCATGGTGATACAGAATGGCTTTGCATATATGGGCAGGCAGCATCCAACTGCGCGTTAGCATATTCCCGACCACGGTATGGCTGGTGGAAAAAGTGTCGTTCTCGACATCGCAGATAGACTTGCCCTGTTTGCATTGGGCCATCACGGTTTCGCGGTACTCCGGATATTTCATCATGAGTACCGGGATGCCGCAGTCGTGGAATAACGCCGCAAGGTAAGCGTCGTCTTTGGAGACGGTAGGGAATTTCGCCGCTATTTTTTCCGCAATGGTCGCGGACAAGCTCGAACGTTCCCAGAATTTTTCAAAACTTGGCGTGTCGCCGCCGAGGCTTTGGCGCAGTGCAATGTTTTGCACCAGGTTCAGCGTGTTCTGCATACCCAACACGCTGATCGCCTGAAAAGCCGAGCTTACTTTGCTTCTTAATCCGATAAAAGGCGAATTGGCCAATTTGAGCAGCGGGCCAACGACACCGGCATCGCGACTGATTAGGTGCGCAATGCTGGCGAAGTCGGCGGACGGGTGCTTTGCCTCGCGCATGATGGATGTCAGGGAGGCAGGACAGGGGGGAATCGAGATACCCAGTAATGTCTGCTCGGTGATGTCGCTCGACAGTTCAGTGTGCATTTTCTTCCCAGCCTCGTGTGAATGTTGCATGGTTCAGGTTTCCCTCGGAGTGGCGAGCATCATGCACAACTCAAGTGGATATAACAATAGACCGAAATATCTAGTACTGGGTCTGTATCTTCCCGGCGCAGGAGGTGGCCAGGCCTGTTACAATGCGCCGCGCGGCGATCGCTTCAGTCTTGATCGCCAGCTACCGAATCCGGTTCGTTTCCCCCTCATTCAGCCTAAGACTGGCGCGCGATAGCGTGACAGGCCGATGTAATCCGATAGAAAGTAATCCATGACATTTTCAGCTCTCGGCTTGTCCGCAGAAATCGTCCGCGCCGTTTCCGAACGCGGCTATACCGAACCCACCCCCATTCAAGCGCAGGCTATCCCCGTCATCCTGAAAGGCGGCGACTTGATGGGCGGCGCGCAGACCGGCACCGGCAAGACCGCCGGATTCACCCTGCCGCTGTTGCAGCGCCTCATGACGAAACCCGTCACCGGCAAAGCCCCGATACGTGCATTAGTGCTCACCCCCACGCGCGAACTCGCCGCCCAAGTGGAAGAGAGCGTGCGCGAATACGGAAAATACCTGCCGCTCCGTTCTATGATGATGTTCGGCGGAGTGAACATTAACCCGCAGATCAAGCAACTGCATGGCCGCGTGGATATTCTGGTGGCGACGCCGGGACGCTTGCTCGATCACCTGCAACAAAAGACCGTTGATCTTTCGCGCGTCGAGATTCTGGTGCTGGACGAAGCCGACCGCATGCTGGACATGGGCTTCATTCGCGACATCAAGCGCGTGCTCGCGGTGTTGCCCAAGCAACGCCAGAACCTGCTGTTCTCCGCCACCTTCTCCGACGAGATTAAGTCGCTGGCCGATGGTCTGCTGACCAATCCCGCGCTGATCGAAGTCGCACGCCGCAACCAGGCCAACGAGCTGATCGAGCAGCGCGTGTATCCGGTGGACCGCGAACGCAAACGCGCACTGCTCACCCACCTCATCAAGGAACACAACTGGTTCCAGGTGCTGGTGTTTACCCGCACCAAGCATGGTGCGAACAATCTGGCCGAATATTTAAACAAGGACGGTATCACCGCGATGGCGATCCACGGCAACAAGAGCCAGGCCGCCCGCACCCGCGCGCTGGCCGAATTCAAGAGCGGCAAGCTGCAAGTGTTGTGCGCGACCGACATCGCGGCGCGCGGCATCGACATCAGCGAACTGCCGCACGTGGTGAACTACGAACTGCCCAACGTGGCCGAAGACTACGTGCATCGCATCGGCCGCACCGGTCGTGCGGGCAGCGAGGGCGAGGCCAGCTCGCTGGTGTGCATCGACGAAAAGAAATTGCTGCACGACATCGAGCGCCTCATCAAGCGCGAAATTCCGGTGGTGCAAGTGCCGGGTTTCGAGCCCGACCCGCGTATCAAGGCCGAACCGATTTTGAACGGCCAGAATCGCGGTCAGGGCGGACACGGCCAAGGTCGCGGTCAACCGCGCTCGGGTCACAGCGGGCAGCCCCGCACAGGCGGCGCACCGCGCACCGGAGCAGGCGGCGGCAAACCGGCGGGCGGTCACGGCGCAGGACGCGGCGCGGCACCCGTGCTGCATCGTTCCGGCGGACGTGGTCGGTAAACTCCCTCTTCAGTCCATTCCTCCTTGCAGGGGGAAGGTTAGGATGGGGGTAGACTTGGTAGGAACTCAACGTTTCACCCCCCCCGCCCTAGCCCTCCCCCTGCAAGGGGGAGGGAATGCCGTAGCTAAATGGATTTCAAAATGAATACAAATGTAAGCAACGAAGGCGCCATTGCCGCCACCAAGCTCTGGCTTGAAAAGGCGGTGATCGGTCTCAACCTGTGCCCGTTCGCCAAAGGCGTACACGTCAAGAATCAGGTGCGCTACCTGGTGAGCGCCGCGCAAACGCCGGAGGAATTATTGGCGGATGTGTTGCGCGAATTTGAAGTGCTGGCCGAGGCGAGCCGCGCAGACATCGACACCACGCTGCTGATCCATCCGCATGTGCTGACCGACTTTCTAGATTACAACGACTTCCTCGAAGTGGTCGACAACGCGCTGGAGGAGGTCGATCTGGCGGGCATATTGCAAGTCGCCAGCATGCACCCGCAGTACCAGTTCGCCGACACCGGGCCGGACGACATCACCAACTACACCAACCGTTCGCCTTACCCGACCCTGCACATCCTGCGCGAAGAAAGCATAGACGAAGCCGTGGCCGCCTTTCCCGAAGCGGAAATGATCTATGAGAAAAATATGGAGACCATGCGCAAGCTCGGTCACGAAGGCTGGAATGCGCTGGGGTTGGCGGAAGTGCAGCAATACAAAAAATGAAGCAGGGTGCGCTTGAGACAATGCGCCGCCGTTTGAGGCAAAATCCCACCCGCCCTTAAGCCCTCTGCCAATCCTGAAATCGGAGACACTTATGGACATCGCCCGCATCGCACTGAACCGCCATACCTGCAAAGCCTACGACCCGTCGCGCAAGATCCCGGCAGCGCAGATCGAACAGCTCAAGACCCTGCTCAGGCTCTCGCCCTCGTCGATCAACTCGCAGCCCTGGCACTTCATCATCGCCTCAAGCGAGGCAGGCAAGGCGCGCGTCGCCCGCGCCGCGCGGCAAGGTGCCTACGCATCCAATGGCCCGAAAATACTCAACGCCTCCCACGTCATCGTGTTCTGCGCCCGCACTACCATGGACGATGCCCACCTCGCCAACCTGCTCGTGCAGGAAGATGCCGACGGACGCTACCCCACACCGGAGAGTAAGGCCGCGCAAAGCAAGGGCCGCAGCTTTTATACCGGCCTGCACCGCTACGATCTCAAAGACACGCAGCACTGGATGGAAAAGCAGATTTATCTCGCCCTCGGCACCCTGCTGCTGGGCGCGGCAGCGCTGGAGATTGATGCCACACCGATCGAAGGGTTCGACCAGCGCATCCTCAACGAAGAGCTCGGCCTGCGCGAGCAAGGATTGACCAGCGTAGTGATCGCTGCGCTGGGCTATCGCAGCGCGGATGACTTCAATGCGAAGCTGCCGAAGTCGCGGTTCCCGATGGAGAAGGTGATTGAGGAGATTTGAGGGGGTGTCTGATGGAAAAAGCCGCACAGGAAGCAAAATATCTGCTCTGAAGCAGTCTGGCTGCTGCCAAAGCCCTTACGTACGTTGCTGGGAATATATATTCCACGTATGGTTCTGCTGATTGGCCAAACTAACGCCAATCGCACGCAATTCCGTAGCCTTTTATTGAGAGGGGAGAGTTAAACATTGCAGAGCAGTAGTTAGCCAACTTATAATTCGGCCTATCATGCAAGCACTTTCGCCGCCTAATATCGAATCTGAATTAAGCTATGCTTACCTGCACGCGGTGGCATCAAAAGCTGGCATGGCTTGCAATGCAGGCGGTCGTCATGAAGACAATAATGGCATTGATGCCACATTGACGGCATGGGGGCCGTTTAATGGCGGTGGCTATCTCACAGAGGTGGACATCAAGGTGCAGCTCAAGGCTACCATTGACGTTCCTGCCGATAATGGAGCGAAGCTCTCTTACTTTTTGAGTGGTGTGAGTCGCTACAATGATTTGAGAACGGAGACCGTAAATGCGGCCAGAATTCTGGTAGTGCTGTTTCTCCCTGCAGACGCACAGAATTGGCTGAGCCACTCAGAGGAAGAGCTTGCTTTGCGGAAATGCGCATACTGGCAAAGTCTGCGTGGTGCACCACAACCAATAGCAGTGGCGCGACGGTGTATCTGCCCAAGACACAGATGTTCACTCCTCAAGCACTAACCGACCTCGCGGCGCGGCTTTCACACCCAGACTTTCCTGTCTATCCTGCCGTATGAACTTCGAGACCCTCATTGCGCCTACAGACCTGCGGGATTACGCAAAGTCCCGAGGTTGGACGCTGCTGAAAGAAGCAGCCAAAGACCGGCTATATGTGATGAACCATCCGCGCTTTGAACGTCGGCAACTCGTGTTTCCAATGGATACGACCGCGCCGGACTATGCCGAAGCCATCGCACTCATGATTGAGAAGATTGCAGTTATGGAGCAGCGAACACCAGAAGCCGTCATCAAGAGTCTGATGGAGGTCAGCGACGATGCTGTTGCATTCCGGGTTACCTCGCCTCGCCCAGAGGATCGCTACCTACCCCTCTCGTTTGCGGGTGCGATGGTCGCTGGTGCGCAGCAACTACTGCTTGCCTCTGCTTGCACGGTCTTGAAGCCCAAGACGCATCACCCACGTCTCAGTCGCACCGAAGCGCAGCAGTTTCTTGAAACTGCGCGCTTTCGCCATACCCAGCCGGGGAGTTTTGTGCTGAACGTGTCGTGCCCTGTGCATGCTATGGATGTGCAGGCACCACTGCTACCGGATGAATCTGAAGCACCCTTTGTGCGGCGAACAACTCTGGCTTTGCAGCGTTCACTCAGAGAGTTGGTCTCGGCTATTGAAACTGATTCGCTGGACGGACTGGTAGCGACACTCAAGCAAAGCGAGACACCGCTGATCTCATCAAATTTCTGTGAGGCGTTGACTCGTCTCGAAGATGACTCGTTGAAGAACTCGGTTGATATTGGAATCACTTGGGCGGCCTCCATCCCTCGTCCGAACGCTGAACCTGCGTCTTCTGTAGTTCGTGTGCAGCATGATTATTTCTCCCGGATCGAAGAGGTGCGGAGGGAGCTTCGCTCGACCGAGAAGCATATGGAAGCCACTTTCATTGGCACGGTTGAGCGGCTAGACGGTGAGATGGGGGAGGACGGTCACCGCTCTGGCGAAGTGATTCTATCGCTGTTGCTGCCAGAAGGAGAGCAAGTAAGAGCGCGCACTACTCTTGATGCCGAGCAATACGGCAAGGCAGACCAAGCCCACATGACCGATGGCATCTATGTGAAGGTGGCCGGTAAGTTACTCCCGGGGCGGCAGCCAAGACAGTTAAGTGACCCTCGAGCCTTTGACCTAATTCAACGGTAGGTACGTTGAATGCGCCGCACCTGATGTGGCATGAGCATATTTGTGCGAGATGCCAAAGTTTGAGGTCATCTCTCGCTCTTATGGCTCCAGTCCGTGCGTAATGACTGGTATGCTTTCCCCATGACTTCCGCCGCTTCTTTTTCCTCCCTTACCCCCGACGCCATGCTCAACACGCTGGAGGGCTTGGGTCTGCGCTGCGATGGTCGCTTGCTGGCGCTGAACAGTTACGAGAACCGGGTGTATCAGGTCGGCATCGAGGATGGGCAGCCGCTGGTGGCGAAGTTCTATCGGCCTGCGCGCTGGACGGATGAGGCCATCCTCGAAGAGCATGCCTTCGTGCAGGAGTTGGTGGAGCGCGAAATTCCGGTGGTACCTGCGCTGAACATCAACGGCAGCACGCTGCACCACTTCGAGGGTTTCCGCTTTGCGGTGTTCGAGAAGAAGGGTGGGCGCGCGCCGGAGCTGGAAGACCGCGACACGCTGGAATGGCTTGGGCGTTTCCTCGGGCGCATCCATGCGGTGGGGGCGACGAAAAATTTTCAGTATCGCCCTGAGTTGAACATCGCGACTTTCGGCGCCGAGCCGCGCGATTATTTGCTGGCAAATAATTTTATTCCCGCCGACATTGAGGCCGCGTACCGTAGCGTGATCGACCAAGCGCTGGAGGGCGTGCGCCACTGTTTCGAGCGCGCGGGCAAGGTGCAGACCCTGCGCCTGCACGGCGATTGCCACGCGGGCAACGTGCTGTGGACGGAAGACGGTCCGCACTTTGTCGATTTCGACGACAGCCGCATGGGGCCTGCGGTGCAAGACCTGTGGATGCTGCTCTCCGGCGAACGAGCAGACCGTGTGCGCCAGATGGGCGACGTGCTGGCGGGTTACGAAGACTTCTGCGAGTTCGATGCGCGCGAACTGCACCTTATCGAAGGGCTGCGCACCCTGCGCCTGATCCACTACTCCGCCTGGCTCGCGCGGCGCTGGGACGACATCGCTTTCAAGCAAGCCTTCCCGTGGTTCAACACGCAACGCTATTGGCAGGATCGCATCCTCGAATTGCGCGAACAAATCGCCTTGATGGAAGAGTCTCCGCTGTGGCAGCAGTAACGAAAAGATCCCTCACCCTCTCCCGGCGGGAGAGGGTACTAACTCCCTTTCCCCGCCGGGGGAAGGGCAGGGGATGAGAGAACGCTCGTAAGTATCCATGAAAAAACAATCACCCCTCTGCCCATGCGGCAGCAACAAACCCTATACCGATTGCTGCGCCCGCTACGTGGATGGCAAGGAAACAACTCCCACCGCCGAAGCCCTCATGCGTTCGCGCTACACCGCTTACACGATGTTGCGCGAAGACTACCTGCTGGCAACCTGGCATCCCTCCACACGCCCCTCCGCATTAGGCTTAGCGGAAAACGAAGCAACCAAGTGGCTCGACCTCGATGTAAAACGCCACGAACAACAAGGCACCGACCGCGCCATCGTCGAATTCGGCGCGCGCTACAAAGTGCATGGCCGCGCGCACCGGCTACATGAAGTCAGCCGCTTCGTGCGTGAGGAGGGACTGTGGTTTTATGTGGACGGGGAAAATGATTGAGGTCGTTGTCGTTAACGTGAACCTCGCGTAGCGATCCGTTTGCACTTTCTCCCGCAGGGATTGAATATCGCCTTTGCGAGCATCCGCTTCGCGGGTTGCCTGCTTACCCCGCTTCTCGTTCGCCCCCAGCCCCCTATCCAACTTTCCACCCGCAAGGAGTACGCCGGTGGGAGCGACCTCCCGGTCGCGACAGCTTGGGGGGTATTCATCGGATCGCGGTCGGGAGACCGCTCCCACATAACCAGCGACTAGGCTGCGGTTTTTTGCAGCCTAGTCGAATGGCTATAACCAATCACTTGGCAGCTTGCTGCCTTAGTGAGATGGCTAGTTGTTCCACCAGTTGTTTCACCAGAAAGTTGGATAGGGGGAAACGGGCATGGCGGGTTTCATTATCGGGGGTGACGGCTCGCCATGCCCGCTAGGCGTGGTTTTACTTGATCGTAATTGCAATCCTGTCCGTCCTCGGCCCGAAGATGAATTGAAGTTTCTCGAAACTGGGCAGGCCATTGAGCATTCCCATTTGAAACCCGTTGGAGAATCCCAGCGGTTCGGCAGGCATTCGCAACAAGTTGTGATCCAGCGTCCCGTTGTCGTTCTCGTCGTGAAATATCGTCACCGCATATTTGCCGTACTTGAGGTTCTGAAAAACTGGTTGCGCTTGCTGGCCGTTGATTTTTCCTTGCACGTGGAGATAGGCCGTCTCGATTTTCATCACGTTGTCGCCATCGCGGAACAGGTTGGCGATGACTTTGCCGCGATCATGCAACAGACCGTTCACCCTGATCGTCAGGTTGCCGTAGCCGTCATCCGCCAAACAATTCTGCACGAGCAGCATCAAGACCAACACGAACAATCTATTCATATGACAGCGCCTCTCTGGTGGAAATTGCAATGGCTTTGCGCGCCGGGATGCGGCTGGCCAGCCAGCCGAAGAGCAGGGTGAGCGCCAGCGTGATGGCGAAGCCGATCTGGCTGAAAGCGAACTTGAGCGGGATGCCGTGTCCCAGAATCAGTTCGCCGAAGAATTCGGCGGCGTAATAACTGAGCGGCAAGCTCAGCGCCAGCCCCGCCACGATGCCCGCGCTGCTGACCACCGCGCCTTCGGCGACGAACAGGCCGTAGATGATTTTGGGTGTGGCACCGATGGCGCGCATGACGCCGATCTCGCGCGTCCGTTCGATGATGCCGGTACCGGTGGCGGCGGCCATACCCAGCGTGCTGATCAGCAGCACCAGCGAAGACAGTGCGGTAAACAGCGTGAGGATGATGTTGAGATGGTCGTAAATAATTTTCGCGCGTTCGGCTTGCGACATGACGTAAAACACATCGAGGCCGGTCGGATTGATGGCGCGCTCGATGTCTTTTTTAAGGCGGACGATGCTGGCGAAACTTCTGTCGTCGGCCACGAACATCAGGCTGTTGATCAGATGTTCCGGGTTGGCCGCCGTGTCGTACTGCGCTTTGTCGATATAGATTTTCGCCGCATCGAATTCCTTGACGATGCCGACCAGTTTGACCAGAACCCGCTGGCCGTTAAGGTCGAGCGGGTACTGCTTGCCGATGACCGCCGGCTCGCCATAATTCTCCGCCGCCCCTTGGTTCATCACGATTTCGATGTCGTCGGAAGACTGCAACCAGCGACCTTGGATGACATCCATTTTCGCCAGGTCAGTGTCGCGGGGCAGCGCGATGACGCCGATGCCGTTGTTGGTCGATACCACGGTGGATTGCAGGCGACCTCTTCCGCCATTCCAGGTTTCGATGCGCCGCACGTTGTGCAGATTCTGGAACGGGGCCAGCGCCCGCTCGCGGCTGATCTGGTTTTTCAGCACGACTTGCACGTCATACTTCATGGCATTTTTGCTGTCTTGCAGAAAATCCAGCAGCGATTGCCGCACATTGAAGCCCGCACTAAAAATCGCCACGCCCAACGCGATGGTGGCGAGGGTGGTCGCCAGCCGTTTCTTGCGCCGCCGCACATTGCGCAAAGCGAGCTGGATGCCGTAAGGCAGCGACCGCCGCGTCGCGGTTTTGATGTTGGAAGGGGAATCGGCAACGCCGATGCCGTAGTCGGACAGCGCGCTGCGCACGGGGATGCGCACCCCCTTCAATAACGCAGGCAGCGCAAACAGGACGGGCAACAACAACCCGCACGCGGCCAGCCCGGCATACAGCGCGTGCGGCAGCGCGGTGGTGAGAATATTGAAGTTGAGAATTTTCGCCACGAACCCGGCGAAGCCGTAACCCGAAATTATCGCCAGCGGAATGGCGGCCACGCTCGCCATCACGCCCAGCATCAGCACCATGGACAAGTAGATGGAGAGGACTTGCCGCCGCGTTGCGCCTATGGCTTTCAGCACGCCGATCTGGCGTATCTGTTGCGCTAGGATAGCGCCGATCAACTGCGACACCAGAACAGCCCCCATCACGAATGCCAGCAGTCCGATGCCGCCCTGAAATGCGAGCAAGGTATTCAACTGGAACTGGTGCGGGTGCTGGTCAGGCGCGGGGATGTTGATGCTGTCGATGGCGATGCCGCCGTTGCGAAAATCTCGCACGATCACATCGGTCGCCGCTTGAATCTCCTGCTTGTTGCCCGCATTTTTTAACCGGAAAATCAGCCGTTGATCGGCGGGTTCGCCGGTGATCTCGCGGTAAGTATCTTTGTCGGTGTAAGCGTAGATGAACGCATCCTGCGTGGCGGGTGCCTGGGCCGCATCGAAGGCGATACCGGAAACCGGCACTTGCAGCAGCTTGCCGCCTACTCGGACGCGCGCAACCTGGCCGGTTTCCAGATTGGAAACCAGCCGCCCGTTCCGTTCCAGCAGCATCGTCCCGTGCGGTGGCACGGTGGTGCCTTCTTCGCGGGATATGCGGGCGAGCTGTGATCGCCCGAAATCGTCCACACCGAACAGCCACAGCGGCAACCACTGGTCGGGAAACACTTCGATGCGCTGAAACGACAAGTCGCGGAATTCCGCGCTTTCGATTTCCGCGCGTTGCCTGAATGCGGCGAGGTCGAGCTTTGCAAAATCTTTCGAACTTAACGCCACATGAAAGGGGACGGTGCGGCGGTAGTTTTCGTTCAGGTCGTTGTTCAAAATGAAGTACGACACTAAAATCGAACCGACACCCCACAGCCCGATGGCCAGCGCGAACACCACGAGCAGGGTGCGGCCGGGGTTCAGGCGCAAATCGTTTAGGGATTTTTTGATTCGGGGATTCACGCAATTCCCCTTTCATCGCCGACCAGCTCGCCATCGCGCAGCGTGACAATCCTGTCGTAGCCCGACGAAGACACATCCTCGTGCGTCACCACAATCACGGTCTTACCTTCCCCTGCCAATTGCTTGAACAGCGCGTGAATCGCATCCGCATTTTTGCTGTCCAGATTTCCGGTGGGTTCGTCCGCAACCAGAATGGGCGGGTCGTTGGCCAGAGCGCGGGCGATAGCGGCGCGTTGCTGCTCGCCGCCCGACAACGCGGCGGGTAACTTGTCGGCATGGCTTGCGATGCCGACAAGTTGCAAAATTCTTCTGGCTCGCGGCGTGCGGTCATGTTTCGGGATCACGTTCACGAAATCCATCGCCAGCAAAATATTTTCCAGAATGCTCAACGTCGGGATCAGTTGAAAGAACTGAAAAACAATTCCTACATTCGCGCCGCGCCACGTGGCGAGGCGGCTTTCGGAAAGTGTGTGCACCCGCGTGCCGTTGATAATCGCCGTGCCGCCATCGGGATGGTCAATGCCGGTGAGCATGTTGAGCAGCGTGGATTTTCCGCTGCCGGACTTGCCCACGACAGCGACGAATTCGCCCTTCGCTATTTTTAATTCGATGCGGTTGAGCGCGGTGAAATTACCGTTGCTGCCCGCAAATACTTTGGTGACATCGGTCAGTTCTATCATCTGGATACCTTGTTCTCTGTTGGACACGTGCCTATCATGGCTGCCCGCATCCGCAACGCGAAGAACACAGGCTCAACGAATGCGCAGTTACAGACAGAAACACGATTTGTGTCTCGAAAGGGTTTGCTTTGGACTATGGAATGCAGTCTTCCGACCGGCGCGTACAACGCACCCGCCGCGCCTTGCGCGACGCGTTGATCTCTTTGTTGGTGGAGCGTGGTTGGGACGACATCAATATCCAGAATTTATGCGAGCGCGCGGACGTGGGGCGCTCCACGTTCTACATTCACTTCCAGAACAAGGAGGAATTGCTGGTCAGCGGATTCGATGACTTGCGCGCCGCTCTGCGCGCGCAGGCGGCGGAAATGAATGGCGCGGCGGATTCAATGAGGTTTGTGCGCGGATTGATAGAGCATGCTTACGAACAGCGCACTTTATTCAGAGCCATCATCGGGCGGCGCAGCGGCCATGTCGTGCAAAAACGTTTCCGCGAAATGGTAAGCCGGCTTGTCGAAGAAGAAATTTCACAACCCGCCACCGGATGGCAACGCGATGCCGGAATACGTTACGTGGCAGGCGCACTCGTGGAATTGCTGGCGTGGTGGGTAGATACGGGCAATTCGCGCTCGGCGGATGACATCGAACATCTTTTCCATCAATTTTCTTTACCGGTCATCAAACAGCTTCGCGAAGAAGCCTGATGGCGGGTGCCACAACTGAGGTACGAACTTGGCCGCTTCGTGCGTGAGGCGGGGCGGTGGCTTTATGCGAATGGGGATATTTAGTGCGCGCTCTATTTCCGCGCAGAACCACTACAATAAGGTCTCTTAACGCGCAGCAATACCGCATCAGCCAACTATGAATACAGAAATCGAAAACAAATTTCTCGTAATTACCGCTTCCGGCGCAGACAGGCTCGGCCTCGTCGAGCAGCTCGCGGGACGCATTGCCGACTGCGGCTGCAATATCGAAGAGAGCAGCATGACCGTGATGGGCGGGCAACTCTCTTTCATCGCGAGAGTTACCGGCGCATGGCATGCGCTCTCCAAGCTGGAAGGGCAGGCCAGCGCGCTCGGTGCGCAACTCGGTCTTGCCATCGCGCTCAGGCGCACCGGTAAAAGCGACCGCAGCGCCATCCCCTACACCGTCGAACTCGTGGCGATGGATCAGCCCGGTATCGTGCGCAAGCTCGCGGCTTTCTTTACCCGCAACGGCATCAGCATCGACGAATTGCGCACCAGCTCCTACTTCGCCCCGCACACGGGCTCGCCGCTGACTTCCGTCATCATGACAGTTGGCATTCACGCCAAAATCCATATCCCCACCTTGCGCGAAGATTTTCTCGATTATTGCGACGAGCTGAATCTGGATGCGACGCTGGAGCCGATGCGGGGGTGAGGGAATGTTCCTGTCAAATATCTTCTACCAGAAAAAGCCGGGCGATTGGAGTAACGGCGCGCGCCTTATGTCTGGTAGTTGAGCCTCTTGGAATGAAGAGACCCGAGCCCTCTTCATAACGAACGACATGTCCATCGAAATCAATTTCAAGTTCGCCCTGCAGCACGAAACCCACATGGCCTTTTTCGCACCAGTCCGGTTCGATAAACTCGGAGGTGAATTCGAGCAAACGCATCTGCTTCTGTCCGTCGTTAAATACCTTGAAGCGTGTGCCGGGCAAGGCCTCCTGCCACGCTAACGAATCGAATACGACTTTGCAGGGTTCCATGGTTTAATCTCTTTGTAGGCTAGGACAAAAAACGGCGGGATGAAGCCCCTTTGAACATATGGCAGTTCATCGTTTTGAATTTACATTAAACACGAGCTTCACCTCCCTGCAGTTGTTTACGTATAATCCATCGCACCAATCCTTCCCCGGGAGCTTGCCATGAATGCCACAGAACATCAGTTGATTGAGAAAATCCTGCAGCTGCCTCCGACGCGATTGGCAGAAGTAACCGACTTCGTAGACTTCCTGCGCGGCCGCGAAAAAGATCGTGGCCTAACACAGTCTGCCGCACAAGCCGCAGTCGCCAGCTTCGCCGCTGTCTGGGATAACGATGCCGACGCAGTGTACGACAAACTGTAATCCCAGCTGTGGCTTCCGAATCCGGCTACACCTTTGGCGAAGTCCTCCTCGTCCCCTTTCCCTTCACTAATCAAGAGGGGAACAAAAAACGTCCCGCCGTCGTAATCTCCAACACTACCTACCACGCGCATCGCCCGGACTTACTCATCATGGCGATCACCAGCCAACCCTTCACCATGCAGGACTTTGCCTCTTTTGCAATTATCGACTGGGAGGTGGCAGGCTTACTCAAACCCTCTTTCGCCAAACCTGTTTTGACTACACTTGAACAAACTCTCGTCATTCGCAGCATGGGCAACCTTGCACCTCGCGACCAGCACTCGTTACACCAAATGCTGGCGCAGATTTTGGGATAGCCCGTAGTTTCGTGAAGCACACTCCTAAATAACCGTGCTTTTCGTAGGAGTGAGCCTCGCTCCTGCAAACACCTATCGCATTTTGAACAATGCATTGTCTTTCCCGAAGTGAATAATATTCGGTGACTGAGGAAAGATATCGGCAATCATTCTGCCGGAGATATTTGAGAGGTTTCCCCCAGCTTTTTTTGCCAGAACATCGCTTTGCCCATCTTGGGGGCGAGTTCATATCCGGCAAAGCCGCTGGCCTTGTATGCCGCTTGTGCCAGGGTATTGCCCTCCAACACTTCAAGCGTGAGCTTGCAGCAGCCAAGACGTAGCGCCATTTCTTCTGCCTTGGCAAGCAAGCGTTTGGAAATGCCGCGTCCCCGGTATCGGCTCGCCACAATGATGTCGTGGATGTTCAGCAGCGGTTTGCACGCGAAGGTTGAAAATCCCTCAAAGCAAACCGCCATGCCGGCGGGCGATCCATCCGCGAAGGCGAGTACGACATGCACGCCTTGCCGTTTGCGCAGTTCGGTAACGAGATTGTCTTTCACGAATTCCGGCAATTCCGTCCCGCCGCCCATGTCGTCTTTGGCATACTCGTTCAGCAGAAAAACGATGGCCGCCGCGTGGGCGGGCAAAGCCAGGTCGGCGATTAAAATTTCTTCCATGAAAATCCATTCCGGGTTTAACGATTTAAAGAGAACTGCGCCCGCATATCGGTGCGCGCGGTTAGCCCCACAAGCCTTCCGCCACATCGACCACGCTCCCGCCCACTAATACTTCGCTGCCGTTCGCACGCAATGCCAGCGTGGAAGGTCGTCCCATTTCGTAGCCCTGGCCTGCCAAAACGTCCACTGCGGCCGTGCCGAGCACTTGGTGTCTGGACAGGTAGGCCGCAAGGCAACCATTGGCGCTGCCCGTGGCGGCATCTTCGGCGACGCCGTAAAAATCGGCGAACACGCGCACACTTAAATGTTGCCCCGCTGCGTAGGTATCCCGGCTAAACACCAGAATGAGTTTGGCCCATGCGTCGCGCACCAGCGCGAAGTACGCTTCCCGGTTTATTCCGGCACGCTTGAGCGCGTCCAAATTTTTCACGGGCACAACAAGGGTGGGGAATCCGGTCGAGACTTCTTCGATGGGGAAACGCGTGTCGATGTCGGCGGGATTGAGGCCCAGCATGTGCGCCAGCGTCGCCGCCTCGAGTTGCTTGCCGAACGTGGGTGGCATCTGCCGCATCCACACGAGAGCGCTTTCCGAAAACGTGACGGGGATTTTGCCGGCGCGCAGATTGAGCGTGATCTCGTTGGCAGCGGTCAGGCGCAGCTTGTTGCGGATGATGTGGGCGGTGCCCAGGGTCGGGTGTCCGGCGAATTCCACTTCGGCCTTCGGCGTGAAGATGCGCACGTCGTAGCCGCCGTCGCGCGGTTTGCGCGAAGTGATGAAAGTGGTTTCGGAGAAATTGATTTCCCCGGCGATCTTTTGCATTTCCGCATCTGCCAGCGCCGCGCAGTCGATGAAGGTGGCGAGCGGGTTGCCGCCGTAGCGTAGCGCGGTAAAGACGTCGGTGATGAAGAATCTGGGCTTGCTCATGGCTGATTGAACATGATCCGCTATGCCTTTGCTTGGGGAGTGCGGAGGCATGATAAAGCAGCGTGCGGCAAACAAAAAGGCCAATGCGCAGCGGTGCGGGCGGCTAAGCGCGCTTGCTGCGCATGGCGGAGAATTTTTTGATGTTTTCGTCTTTGATGAAACGTTGGTATTCCTTGCTCTCGATGGGATAAATGGCGATCCTGCCCCGTTCGTCGTAATGCGCCCCCCAGCCGTATTGCTTGGTCAGCGGTGAAGCGCGCATACAGGCATAGGGCCTGGCAAAAAATTCGTCACGCAACTGCTGGCGATGCGCTTTTACTTCGGCGGGCGGGATGTGTTTGCGCCGTACGTGGGTGGCGAATTTCAATTCCGCCAGGGTGTAGGCGTAAGGCTTGCTGCTCAGCAGTTCGTACTCGATAGTGGCGATGGAAGGCTTGCCGTTCTTCTCTTGTGGCACGATGGCTGTCTTGGTCGGCGAGTCCGGCGCGATCTCGATGAATTGGTTTGCTGGGTTGTCCATCGGTATTTCCTCTATACGAATGTCTTAAGGGGGCCTCTAAAATCCATATTTCGTCCCAACTGATGAAGCTACTAGCCATTCCACTAAGCCCGCACCCCCCCGACGTTGGCGGGCAGAGTACAAGAGCGGGCGAGTGGCTGGTTATGCTGCGTTGCGGCAGCGGGTAAGCAGGCAAGCCGCGAAGCGGCGGCTCGCAAAAAATTTCTTGCTTACATATCATCCATATGCGGCGCGGCGAAGTGGGGTAAGCAGGCAATCTGCGCAGCAGATGCTCGCAAATTTTTT
>SCUU01000298.1 GCA_004297065.1 Gallionellaceae bacterium | reverse complement strand
TTACTCGACGATCTTGGCAACCACGCCCGCGCCGACGGTGCGCCCGCCTTCGCGGATCGCGAAACGCAGGCCTTCTTCCATCGCGATCGGGGCGATCAGGTTGACGGTCACGGAGACGTTGTCGCCCGGCATCACCATTTCGGTGCCGGCCGGCAGCTCGACCGCGCCGGTCACGTCGGTGGTGCGGAAGTAGAACTGCGGGCGGTAGCCCTGGAAGAACGGGGTGTGGCGGCCGCCCTCGTCTTTGCCCAGCACGTATATCTCGGCGGTGAATTTGGTGTGCGGGGTGATGGTGCCGGGCTTGGCCAGCACTTGGCCGCGCTCGACTTCTTCGCGCTTGGTGCCGCGCAGCAGCACGCCGACGTTGTCGCCCGCCTGGCCCTGGTCGAGCAGTTTGCGGAACATTTCGACGCCGGTGCAGGTGGTCTTCAAGGTTGGCTTGAGGCCGACGATTTCGATTTCTTCGCCGACTTTGATGATGCCGCGCTCGATACGACCGGTCACCACGGTGCCGCGACCGGAGATGGAGAATACGTCTTCTACCGGCATCAGGAAGGTGCCGTCCAGCGCGCGCTCCGGTTGCGGGATGTAGCTGTCCAGCGCATCCGCCAGACGGAAGATGGAGGGCTCGCCCAGGTCGCCCTGGTCGCCTTCGACGGCTTTCAGCGCGGAACCCTTGATGATGGGGATGTCGTCGCCGGGGAAGTCGTATTTGGAGAGCAGTTCGCGGATTTCCATTTCGACGAGTTCGAGCAGTTCTTCGTCGTCGACCATGTCGCATTTGTTCATGAAGACGATGATGTAGGGTACGCCAACCTGGCGTGCCAGCAGGATGTGTTCGCGCGTCTGCGGCATGGGGCCGTCGGCGGCGGACACAACCAGGATCGCGCCGTCCATCTGGGCCGCGCCGGTGATCATGTTCTTGACGTAGTCGGCGTGGCCCGGGCAGTCTACGTGGGCGTAGTGGCGGCTTGCCGTCTCGTATTCGACGTGCGCGGTGTTGATGGTGATGCCGCGCGCCTTTTCTTCGGGCGCCGCGTCGATCTGGTCGTAGGCCTTGGCTTCGCCGCCGAATTTCTTGGACAACACGGTGGTGATCGCCGCCGTCAGCGTCGTTTTACCGTGGTCCACGTGGCCGATCGTCCCCACGTTGACGTGCGGCTTCGTACGTTCAAATTT
>SCUU01000092.1 GCA_004297065.1 Gallionellaceae bacterium | reverse complement strand
CCGCCCAGCTCCGAAACCTGAGCGATTTGCGCAACGCTTCCGCCTCGCTTATGCAGTCGGATGACCCGCCTGCGACGTTCCAGCGGCTCACCGCCTTTGAGTTTTCTCGCATCAATTTTTCCCATGCGCGCCCGGCATGCAAAACCGCAAAAAGTTCAACTATTTATTGGACGAATCTATAAGCCGCACAAAACGCAGCAAGTGATTGGTTATAGCCATTCGACTGATGGAGCAACTAGCCATCCCACTAAGCAACCACAAGACGGTTGCCAAGTGGTTGGTTATAAGCCAGCAAAAGACGCTGGCCTAGTCGCTGGTTATGTGGGAGCGACCTCCCGGTCGCGATCCGGTGAAAACCTCCAAACCTGTTGCGACCGGGAGGTCGCTCCCACAACAATCCTGCGGACTGATAACGCAGATACGGTATCCCCTCCCGATTGCATACAAAGCCCGAGGGGCGGGCGCGGACACGTTCGCGGCGTAGCCGCCCGTTTGCGGGAAGCGCCCGCGAGGCTCGCTCCCGCAAACGGCCGCCCCGCAGTAACGTGTCGCAGGTCTCCCCGCGACGCCGGAATGCGCTCAAATCGGCTCTGGCGCAGGGCTGAATTATTTACGGACAAGCTCTAAGCGAATGAGGGTGCTGGGGTGCGGTCAAGCCGCATCGGCGACGCCCATCGTTCACACCGGCTTTTGCCATGCGAGCAAGGCTGCGGCAAACAGCAAACGCCATTCCTCCCCCGCCTGCTCGCCCCCGTGAATCTTGCCATAACGCAGCACATGGCTCTCCGCGCCCTCGGCATGCAGCAGGAAGCGCCGCAACAAGGGTTGCAGGCCGTCTAACACCTGCTCCACATCGTCGCGGATCGCCTGTTGCCCCGCCGCGTCTCCCGCATCCGCGATCCATGAAATGGCGATGGTATGCTCGAACAAGCCCCACAGCCCTTTCTGCGCGCCGCCCATCACTTCCACACTCTTGTTCTCAGCCCCGATGCGCTTGAGCCCGAGGCGGATTTTTTCCAGCACGCCCGCGGGAATCACGTTGCGTGTGGTATCGAAGCGGATTAACAGCAATGTGGCCTGCAACTCTCCTGCGCGGGCAAGCGCCGCGCTCAATGTATTCCGCTCCAACGCTTTCTCGGTTGCGGTAGCGTAAAGGCGCGCCAGGGTGTAATAGGCAATGCCCAGCATCACCGGTCCGGCCAGGTTGATATAGGTATCGGTGAAATTGATGCTGGCGAACGAAAAGGCGATCAGGAGCACCTGCGACAAACCGAACAAACTGTCGATGCTGCCGCGCCCGCCCTCGCGCCGGAATGCCCAGGCGGTGATCCAGATAATGGCCAGCGTAATCAGCAGATACCACAGGCGCCCTTCGGGAAAACGCAACGAGTCGCCGTGTTTGTAATTGTCGATCGCGGTCGCCAGCACCTCCACGCCGGGGTGCATTTCCGCCATCGGCGTGGAGCGCACGTCGTACAGATTGGGCGCGGTCGAACCGATGATGATGATCTTGTCCTTGAACTCGTCCTGCGGGCGCTGCTTTTCCTTGCTGCCCATATCCAGATAGGCATCGGCAAAGCTCGCATACTTGTAGCTGTACGGCATGCCGCGCCAGTTCAGCAGCATGCGCTCGGTTGAAGGTTCGGGCCAGCCGAATTCGCGCCCGAGACGCGCCGGCAATGAAGGCAGACGCCAGCCATAACCTTCGGAATACACCGGATAGCTACGCACTATACCGTCCGCATCCAGAATCACGTTCTGCATGCCCAGACGCCCGCCGTCGATGGCGGATTTGAAATACGGCAGGATCATGCTGATCGACGCATCCGCCTGCGGCGTTTCGTCCGGCGCCGGCATGGCGCCGGGAATTTGCGCGATCTTCACCTGGCGCAACTTGTCGCTCGTGGCATCGAGCAGCAGCATGGGGAAGAAAGTGTTGCCGGTTTTGGCGATGCTCGCATCGAAGTAAGCATCGCTTTTCGGGTTAAACACATCCGCATCGCTGAACAGGATATCGAACACCACCGCCTTGGGATGCTGTTTTTCCACCTGCTCCACAAACTCGCCCAGCACTTGGCGCGGCCACGGCCAGCGCCCGTATTCCTTGGACATCGCGGACAGACTCGCCTCGTTGATATCCACGATCACGATGTCGGGATCGGGCTGTGGCGGTGCCAGACGATAGCGCACCATCGCGTCGAACGTGACCGTGCGTATCTCGCTGGTGATATGCAGGAAGGCGGTATCCAGCAAGGCAAACAGCGTGAACAACGCGGCCAGATACAAATAAAAATTGCGCCTCCATTTGCGCGCGATCAGCTTGGCGAAAGCCGCGGACGCAAAGCGCATGCGGCTCATCAGGAGCAGTTTTAATTTCATGTTGGAAAGTGTAGCAGGCTTAAACTCGAAACCGAACAACCCCTTGAATGGACATTGTGCCTATAGATAATGGGCACCTCTAAAAATTCGTCGCACCGGCGCAGGCCGGTGTCCATCTGATTAAAAATACTGAATTTTTAGAGATGCCCTCATGTGAAAAAAAGGCCGGGCGAACCCGGCCTCGGTCACAAGCTTGTATCGCGGATTACGCGAAGTTCTTCGCCACGAAATCCCAGTTCACCAGATTCGCGAGGAAAGTCTCGACGAACTTGGCGCGCAGGTTGCGGTAGTCGATGTAGTAGGCATGCTCCCACACGTCCACGCACAGCAGCGCCTTGTCGCCGGTAGTCAGCGGAGTGCCCGCCGCGCCCATGTTGACGATGTCCAGCGAGCCGTCGGCCTTCTTCACCAGCCATGTCCAGCCGGAGCCGAAGTTGCCCACAGCGGAAGTCTGGAAGGCCTTTTTGAATTCATCCGCGCTGCCCCACTTCTTGTTGATGGCATCGGCCAAGGCACCGGTCGGGGCACCGCCGCCGTTCGGCTTCATGCAGTTCCAGAAAAAGGTGTGGTTCCACACTTGCGCCGCGTTGTTGTAGACGCCGCCGGAGGATTTTTTGACGATGTCTTCAAGCGCCGCATTTTCGAACTCATTACCCTTGATGAGGTTGTTCAGGTTGGTCACATAAGTCTGGTGGTGCTTCGCATAGTGGTACTCGAATGTCTCCTTGGACATATGCGGTTGCAGCGCGTCCATCGCGTAGGGCAAAGCGGGCAGGGTGTGTTCCATGATGTCTCCTTTGAATTGGCGGAATGATTAGCGAAATGGCGCAGCCATTGGGAATGGCAATATACCACAGGATAAAGCTCAACTATTATTTCTATTGCCCCGCATCAAAACTCGACCGAGGGGCGGAACACCAAGGTCAGCGTATTGGCATTCGTGGTGCGCAAAATCCCCAAGTACTCTTCCGGGCTCGACCATATGACGCCCACGTCCAGCGTGGGCGTATACGACCAACCGACCTTCGGATATTTTTTCCCGACGATATATTCCTGGCGTACCAAATGCACATTGGTCTCGGAGAAATGCAGCTTCACGTCCAAAGTGGAATTGCTGATCCAGCTCAAGAACGGAAAACGCGCATTCAAATTGCTGCGGAAAAGATTCACGTAAAGCACATCGGAAATATTCTTGTTGTCGTGAAACTTTCCGCCGAAGCGGAAACTCCAGCCCAGCTTCTCATCGGGATAATCGACCTTGCCCTTGATCTTCCATTCCACTTCCAGCCAGTGATCGTCGATCAGCTCATTGCTCTTGATATGCTTGCTACCCGCGCTGAGCAGATAGCCGGTATAACCCACATTGCTGCCGACACGCTTCTCGCCCGGTCGCACGATCTTGGCGATATTGCCGAAAAAAGCCGACACCGCCCACGGCTCCTGAAAACCCGCCGTCGCCGATTCGATGATATTGATCGTGGACTGCCCCACCCGCCCTTTTTGATAGAACTCCGGCTGACTGGCATTGAGATAGGTGCCGAGCAACGGCATCGGATAGACACTGGCCTCCACCAGCATGTAGCGCGGGATCAGCGAGCCCTGGATAAGTTCGCTATAAATCACCGGCTCGCTGGTCGAGCGGATGGTGGGGATCGGCTTTTCGGTCAGCGGAATATTGACACCCACATCGCTGTAATAGGGATCGAACTCCCACATCACCTCCACCTTGCTGCCCTCCTCTATGGTCTGGACGGGAGCGGTATGTTGCGGCGTCGTACTCTCGGATAAATTCGACGCGGACGTGCCGGCATCAGCGGCGTAAGATGGGACGACAAGCAAAGAGCTAATCAGCAGTGCCGCAAATAAACAGGAACGTCGCATGAAAATCTTTTCTTCAGTGGAGCTTCGCAATTGGGACAAACGATCTTCGTATCAATTGCGCAATTCTACTGCACACCAGCGCCGCACACATAAAAAAGGCCCACAGCAAAACTGTGGGCCCGCAATTTTTGCCTGAACGGCAACTTAGTAAGCTTCGCGCAGGTAGATAAACTCGTTGTTGCCTTTATATACGCCGAAAGTGGCGCGTCCGGCGATGCTCGGCAACAGGTAGCTCGGCGCGGTGACTATCGTCAGATCCGCGCTGCCCGCCACCCTGGATGCAGCCAGATTGAAAGTTCTTACCCCGGTTGCGAATGTCACCACTCCCGGGGTGAGCACATTGACGTTGGCAAGCGCGAGCGGCCCTTTCGCGATAACCGCTTGCACATTGCCCGTTGGACTCAGGTTCGTATTGAACTGGGTCGCGCTGTCCGTGGTGCTGGTCACCCAAGTGTTCGAAGCATTGTAGAACTGCACCGTCGCGGTGATGGGCAACGCCAGCAATTCCGAACCGTGCGCATTGGCGAGCTTGATGCGCCCGCTGCGGATTTCCGGCTGGCCTTCGATGCTGGACGCGAGCGGGGTGCGCAGCGAGGACACGTTGTCCGCATCGATCGCACGTACCCGGATCACGGTGGGCGCAGTCTGGACGGCGGTAAAGGCATAGCTGGGCATCGTGGCCGGGGTGTTCAGTGTGGCGACTCCCGCTGCAAATGCCGTCAGTGCCACCGCGGTGTTGCTGAGTGTGCCGGGGCCGGGGTTGGCGATGGCGCCGGTAGCGGCGTCCCAGGCAGAGAGAGTCGTCGCTTTGGCGAAATTCGGCGCGGTGCTGGCGCTGCCGTCGTAATTGACCGTAGTGGTCGGCGCGGCCAGCCCGTTTTTCGCCGTCACAGACACAGTGAACGGCTGCCCGGAATAAGTGAACCCGCAGCCCAGGCAGCCGTTGACGATGGCGGTGTCGAAGTGATCGGGGATGAAGCGCCCGACATTGCCCGCACCCGTACATGCCGTTCCGCCGGTGCCAGTGTTGCCCGTCGCCGTCAGCCCAGAGGCCAGATAGCTACCGCTGGTCAGCCTGGCGGTCAGGTCGCCGTTGCCGACCTCGCTCCAGAGGAGATTAGTGGCAGTGGCTGCGCCGTTGGTAAATGCGCCCAGAGCGCCGCTGAAGGTACCGGGAACCGCTCCTGTTCCCGTCGGCTGGCATTTGCTGAACGACAGTGTTGCGCCTTCCGGCGCGGTTTCCTTGCCGAAGTTAGGCGCGGCAGCCGCAGCCGCACACGCGGCACCCGTACCCGTTTGCGCGGTCACCGTGGCACTGAACGGATTGCCCGCCTTGATGGGAGCCGCCGTTACCGCACTGAACGCAAACGATGCGGGTGCTGCGATGAATATGCCGCTGCCAGTCATGGCTGCACCTGTGGGTGCCGTGTCATTGGCGGTCAGCGTGAGTTGCCCGGCATCCGGGTAACTCAAGGTAATCGTCGCCTTGCCCGTCGCATCGAATGTCAGGTTATGCGCGGACGCCACCGTCGTGATAGCCGAATTGTTGGTCACATCGGTCAGCGTCTTGGTGCCTGTCGTCGGATTGGTATAGGCAATGTTCAAATTGACCGGTCGTGTCACGTTCTGGTAGGCGGGCACGCAACGTCCCGTGCCGCCCGTTTGCACCGCCTCAATGCTGGCCGCCGCATTGGTGCAGGAAGTGTGGTTCGGCACGGTGATGAGGAAACCTGCGTTGCTGAACGTCATGGCGCAACTCGCCCCACCCGTTACAGTATTCAAACAAGTGGTCGCCGCTGCCGCCGCCGGAGTGGCTGCCGCCGTAAGCGTTGCGGTTCCTGCCGTTGTCTGCTGCACCGTGGCCGCAGTGTTGCTGCCACTAACGCCTATCGCAAAAGTTGATCCGCCCGGCGTCAGCGTGACATTCAGTCCGCCCGCCGTATAAAGCGTAGTGCAGGCAGCATTAGCGCATGCCTTGATGGTGACGGTCTGCGGCGAGCAGGTCAGCGCGCTGCCGGTATGGTCTATCTCGATGTGGTCCGGCCCCGTTGCTGTGACTTCAGTCAGCGTCCCGAAGCTAGTCCCCGCAACAAACCCGGTTGCAGTGCCAGTCTCGGTGATGTTGCCGGTCGCCAGCGGCGTTGCCGCCGTCGGGCGCACCCGGATGTTTTGCCATGTCAGGATGTTGGGAGTGGCCCCGGCGCTTATGAAGGTGACGGTGAAGGTGATCTGCGTCGTTGTTACCGAAGTGACCGCAAGCGCAGTCCCGCTGGCAACGTGGTTGATGTTGTTGGTCGCAGTAGCGGTATCCCCCGTCACCAGAACTGTGGGCGCTGTTCCCGTAGTGTCAAACTCAAATCCCGTCGGGACGTTGAGGATGATAGTCCCCGTTCCAACGCCCCCCACCGCGCCCTCGGTCACCGTCGGCCCGGTGAGCGCCGTCCATGTGCCGCCCGCAGAACCGGATGGGATCGCGCCGCCGCCGCTGGCCGGCGTCACCGTCACGCCCATGGTGCATCCGGCGGAAGTTGTCCCGGCCATGTAGGTCGTGCCGTTCGGCGCGATGTAAACGCCATTGATATTTTTTACATTGTTCGCTGGCGGGATTTGCGTCCACGGTCCGGCACCGTTCGGTCCTGAAGTAATTTGCGCTCCGTTATCTCCAACGGCCGTGATCGCACCATTCACCGGATTGACAGCCACAGCCAGCAGGTCGAATTGGCCTGCGGTGGTAATCGTATTCGTCCACACCTGCGTTGTTGGATTGTATTGATAGACAAAGCCAAAACCCGCATTCGTTTGCCCGGTGATATAAACATTGCCCGCCGCATCGCCGGTGATACCGCTGAAATTTGCATTATTCAGAGCGGCGGGAGGATTCGGTGTCTGTGCCCACACAGTGGGCGGTGTGGCGGCTGCTTTGCTGTACAAAGCACCGTTGTCGGCCAAAGCAAATACCGTGGTCGCATTACCCCACATACCGACAAACTTCCCGGCATTTTGCCCGCCCACATTGGGAACATTCGCTATCGGCAGTTGCAGCGTCCAGCTTGCTCCATCGAAGAAAAAGATGCCTTCTTTACCTGCGGCATACGTCTGGTTGAGCCCGTAAGTCTTTACGCCATAAACATCTTGGGTGGGGGCAGCACCCGCCGTCGGCATTGCGCTCCACGTCGCCCCATTGAACTGCACCAGCGCGACGGGCATCCCGTTCTTGTTTTCTCCGACAGCCACGGCGTAATTGGTGCTCGCCACGCTGACCGCATTCAATTGGCTGGTATTGGCAGGTAACGTTGCCGCCACGCCATTCACGTAAGCCACTCCAGCGTTGTTGTTCAAGGCGCATGGGTTGACCTGACAGTTGGGATTCCCCACACCGATCACCAGCCCCGGCACCCCGGCGGCACCCTTCAACTTAATATTCGGATCGGGCGTGTTCATCAGCCCGGTATTGACCGTACAGGTTGCCGCCTGGGCAACACCCGCCGCCGACAGCAGCAACAATCCGAGCAGCCCAAAATTGATTTTTTGATTCATTTGTAACCCCCGTTCAACTTTCTGTCCGTCAGCACTCGCAACGGAAATTGTAGCGCAAGAAGCCTAGCCAGCGGCCTATTTTCCCATCTTCACGCCGATCACCCGCTCTACAAAGCCTGGATCGCCCGCCACACCGCCGGTCTGGGCGGTCGCCGTCACGTCGTAAGTCCAGATCGTGACCGCCCCCTCCACATGCGAAGCCGCGCTGCAATTCACGTTCACCGTGAACGGTGCCAGCGTTCCGCCCAACGTACCCAAATTAGTCGCGGCGCATTGTGGCACGGCGGTAGCCGCATTAGAAGCGCTGTTCACCACGTAAAAAGCCGTCCAGTCTATGCCGGCGCGCGCCGCCTGATAGGCGCGCGAACCCATCACATCCATCGCTACGCTTTGATGCTGGGTGGTCGAGAACGAGACCATCGCGATGCCCAAAGACGACAGCACCACCAATAAAAAGATGGCGGTAATGATACTGAAACCGTGTTGAAGTTTTCTCATGGCGCGTTGTTCACATGCACTTCGTGGTAAAGCGTCACGCTTTCGTTGCCGCTCGTCAAAGTGAGACGAATCCCAACCAAACCAAATCGCTGGCTGGGCAAATCGTAGTCGATAGTGCAGGCGCTCACCCTGTCCGCCAGCACCGCAGGCGTGCCCGCAGGCGTGCCCGCCGGTGCGACGTTGAACCCGTAATTGGCATAACGCACCAGCCGCCCCTGCCCGTTGCCGCTGGCATCCAGCGTCCCCAGCGTCCCGGTGCAGGCATAGGTCACCGCCTTTTGCGCGCCGTCCACCACATCAAAGCGCTTCGAGGGCAATGCCGCTGTAGCGGGGAAGCCCGCGGTGTTGGTGATGCTCACATTGGTCTGCGCTCCAGCCGCCCCCGCATAGGCGCGCAACACGCCGGTGGCCGCCGTCGAATACGGCAGACTGCCGTCCGACTGGGTGCTGCCCACCGCGACGAAGTCGCCTGCCGCAAACGTGATGGCCGAGCCGACGATGTCGAAGCTCGCGTCCGCCGCGCCGAAATTCAGCACATCGCCCGGTGTATCGGCGCGGTAGCGCCCGCCATTCTTGGTCGGGATGAATTCCACGCACGGCGCGGTGCAGTTGGAGAAACGCACGCTGTTCGGCACGGCAGTTCTTACATCCCGCGCCAGGCGGCGCACCGCGGTGTCGGCGATGTAGGTGAGTTCGGCGCGGCGCGCGCTGTCCACATAACCCTGCACCGGTGCCCTGATGAAGATGGCCACGACGCCGCCGATGATGCCGGTGAGGACGATAACGATAATCATCTCGACCAGCGTGAAACCGCGTTCCCTCACCCCAACCCTCTCCCGGCGGGAGAGGGAGCCGACACTCCCCTCGCCCTTTGGGAGAGGGGCAGGGGGTGAGGGCAGAATTTCCACCAGCCTGGTTTGTCGCTTCAACATCAGTAAGCCGTCCTGTAGCCATCGAGCGCGATGGTATTGTTTTGCGGATCGGTCACCGTCACGGTAATGCGCACCGCGCTGCCCGCCACAATGCCGCCCAATGCCGCGTTGGCCACCGCCACGCTGGCGTTGTAATTTTCCAGTCCGACGATGGGCGCCACGCCGCTCACCGGGAAGAGGCCCGTCGTATTGAATCCGTTGTAATCACAAACGATGTGATATTGCGAAGCGCGATTCGCTTGCGTCACTGGATTTGGTCCAGTCGGACACGCCGTCACGCCCGACTGGGAAACGAAATCCTGCAACTCGATCTCTTCCAGCAGCGACTCCGCTGCCGCGATGGCCTGTTTGTGGATCAGCGGGTCGGCGCTGTGCGCAGTGACCTGATTCATCACCAGCAGGATGCCGGTCAGCGCCACGCTGATGATAACGATGAAAATGATGAGCTCGATGAGGCTGACGCCTTTTTGATCGCGCGAAATTGCCCCTGACGGAAATTTCTCGGGCGCAGATGACATCAAACGTTGCACCTTGACTCCCCCCTGCTTGACCAACGTTGGATTCTGCTTCCACATTTCAACAAAGAACTCGCGCATCTCATCAGATTGGGTTAGCCGCCCCAGCATCACTTCATGCGACAACGTTTGTTTCGGCGACATATCGTTTTCACGCATTGGGGTCTTCTCCGCGCTTGATCTTTTCGAGCGCTGCAATATCCAGCTTGTCTTTGTCGCGATTGGCATGGCGCTTCATCGCCAACAAATCATCGATGGATGCGACCTGCACCTTCTGCGAGAACAGCTCACCCGCGATGGCGTTCCGATGCAATTGCTCGAACGGCACTATGGGGCGCACCAATACGTCCACGACACCTCCGCCAACCTGGGGCTCCCTCAAAGCAAACGCCAGCATTCCTTTCTCCTGATACCACTGCTCTATCTGTGCGGCATTGCGCAATGCATCAATAGGCACAGGAATCGACGGAACCAAACCGCGCGACTTGGCCACTCCAATAAAACGGGCCAGATTGTCGTCGTCCATCGCCAGCACCAGATCGACATCAAATGTGGAGCGTAAATAACCATGCAACTGCACCGCAATGCCGCCAACCAAAACATACCGGACTTGCGCCTCCGACAAGGAGCGCAACAGATCAACGACTCTCATGCGACAACCTTAAGGGCACTTCTAAAAATCCATATTTCATCCCAACTGCTGCGTTACGGAAAAAGATTTCTTGCTTACATATCATCCATATGCGGCGCGGCGAAATTTTTTCCGCGCCTTGCATTTGGGCGAAATCTGCATTTTTAGAAACGCCCTTAATGTACATAACCCGTCTCCGCCTCAATCGTAATCGCATCGGCATTGGTCACTTGCACCGTCCGGTTCGCCGCCAACACGGCCAGATCGTTGCCGCACAGTCCCGTGTTCGACGCCATATCCCTCGGCCTGCCGAGGCAATCAAAACTAAAACTTGCGGGAGTGGGCGTAAAAGTGGATTGTGTGCTGACCAAAGCGGTGCCCGATGGGTTGGCCAGCGTGCCCGACGATGGGTTGCAACTGCTGTTCGTGCCATGAGTCAGATTGACACCATTTCCAGTGAATGCCACGCACACAAAACGCCGCTGCGCAATCGCCGCTTTTTGCGCATAGCGCAACGTCGAAATCACCTGGTCGTGGAATCCGCGATCATCGAATGCGTTGCGCTGAAAGAAGCGCGGCATCGCCACCGCAGCGAGGACGCCGATAATCACCATCACGGTAATCAGCTCGACCATGGTGAAACCGCGATTTTTACCCGATTGACTCATGCCGCCCTTTGATGCAAAGCGCGCGACGCCGACTCGGAAACTTCCATCGCCATAAACAAATTTTCGGGATAGACATAATCTTCGCCATCTTCGTCCACAATGCGAATGCAGCGCCTGTCCGCCGCTCTCGCATCCGGCACGAACTCATACGATTTGCGCACTTCCAGCGAAGCGGCATATCCCCCGTTGCTCAAGCAGAGCAGGTATTTTTCCATGACGCACCCCAAAAATCTTTGATTTTCATTTCAACCTTGCCGACTCCATGCGCCTCATGCCAATGAACCTCGGCGCGGGTTCTACTACCATCCTCAAAAATAACCGTAGCAAACCTTTTTTCCAGTTGTCCGGACTATACGCTCGGCACAGTCTGGACAGACAGCGAACACCGGAACCTTATGCAATCGTTTCAACCGAAGATATTTCGCCGCTAATCTTGAAAAACATTGCCTAGCTCTCGTGATCCCAACCCTCTATCGCCTTGCCAGTTCATAAAATGGGCAACACCTCGCCCCTGCGCGCTGCAACACCAGATCAATTTTGCGGCCTCCTGCTTGATTGTCTCAACCTGTTCGGCACTCAAGCGCATGTCAAACCACCCCCGGCTTCACACGGCAATACTGTTCCGCGCGGCGATACATCTCCATCAGCAGCCCCACCAGATTCAGCATTTCCGCAAGCAGAACAGCTTTCAACCGGGCGGTAAAACTTTCCATCAAGCAGGCTGCCGGTGCGTCACATCAAAACGCCGCGAGAATAATTCAAATGGCACATCACCCGCATCGGGATAGCCGTTCGCATCCAACAACTCCGGGATCAGCGTGCGCAATTTAACCAACAAAGCCCCAGCCGTGTCGGCCTCTGCAACCAAGCCCGGAACATCATCGCTCGTGGCAAACCACACCCTAGCCTCATCGTCCCACTCCGCACGAATAAGCAGCGCTTTTTCCATGACAGCCCCCCAAACTTTAATAGGTGCGCAGTGTATCAAAAAGCGCAAACCCAAGACAAAAAACAAGGGAGGCCGAAACCTCCCTTGTATGTTGCGCGAATCTGTCTTGAACTTGCCGAAGGACTCACCCCCTCTACGCCGATCATTTCATGATAATGGTGTTCACGATCAGTCCGATAATCGCCATGTTGAGCGCAATTACAATTCCCACCATCATCTTCAACGCAGATAACTCGCCTTTAATCCCGCCCAAGTCGGCCTCAATTTTATTAAAGCGATTGTCGTAATCCGCAATTGCTTTTGCGGCAGCTTGTGCTTTTTCTTCCGGGGCACCCGCAGATTTAAATGCGTCGTAAACCTCAATAATCATTGTGCTCATGGTTACTCCTTATGAGTTCAGTGCATGCAGTATAGCAAGAGTTAGCAAGCCAAGACGAAAAACAAGGGGGGCCGAGGCCTGTCCTGAGCGACAGCCGAAGACCCCCCCTTGCGTGTTGCCAACTTCTTTTATTACTGGCTACACAGGCACAGTGAATAACAATTCGAACCTGAGCACGTTTCGTTTCTACTCACTCGTAATGCGACCACATCCTGAGCACCTTCACTACCTTTCCCCCGTCCAGCACTTGATAAACCATCCGATGTTGAATATTGATGCGGCGCGAATACGCTCCGGCCAAATCACCGACCAACTTCTCATACGGCGGTGGATTTTGATAGGAATTCTCACTCACGATTGCCAACAACGATTGAGCCTTCTCTTTCAGCCCGGCCGCCGCCAATTTCAGCGCATCTTTCTGCGCGTGCTTGGTAAAAACCAGTTGCCAACTCACCAACCCAACTCCTTACTGCACGCTGCAACCGGAGTGGACAACCCCTCCCGGATCGATTCGCGCATACCGGGCACAGACAACAAATACATCGTCTCTTGAATCGCCGCCCAATCGCTAAAAGACAACAGCACAGCAGAATTTTGTTTACCGGTAATCACCACCGGCTCATGCGTCATCGCAGTCTCATCCATCAAACGCAGCAGACTCGCTTTTGCTTCAGTGGCGGTAACGCTAGACATAAAAACCTCCAGAAATCTCATTGGTAACAGATTGGCAGTTTAGCAAAAAGCGTGAACGGCAGACGAAAAACAAGGGAGGCCGAAGCCTCCCCTGATGTGTTCGCCGCATAGGGTGGGCAGACAGTTTTTTCGTCAGCCCACGCCGTTGGTATCCGCGTGGGCACAGCGTGCCCACCCTCCTACCCTACTTGGCTTTAGAGATGCCCTTTAGATTGCAGGAACTCTTGCTGTTGCTGATGCCGCAGCCAAAGTGCTATCAGTTACGGTGCAGGAAGGAGCAGAGCCAGCTATGGTGTAGCCAGATGGGAATGCCCCTCCATCCATGAGTGCGCCCAGAGCGCTACAGGCTACCCCGCTAGTTGCAATTCCATTGGCTGAATTAAGAGACCTTGCCCCATAGTTGATTGCACCTCCGGAAGCTAACGCGCCAGCCACTCCTTTAGCCGCAGCGATCTTCGCGTCAGTGCTCAAGTCCGTAAATTTAGGCATCGCTGTCGCCGCCAAAATACCCAGAATCACGATCACCACGATCAGTTCGATCAGGGTAAAACCTTGTTGGTGTTTCATGTTTACTCTCCTAGTTGTTGTAGCTGTTGAGGCCGCAGCCTCGTTTAAATTAACGACCCATCGTCCGGTTGCCGCCGCGCCGCAGCACTTTGTTCGCCGGACGGAGCGCAATGTAGAGGAAAAACATTGCGCAGGCAAGCGACTTTCACTCCATCCGAACACAGCTAGGCCTTATTATTCAATGCGCTAAGGTGTTGAGATATGTCGGCCAATGTCAGTTAAGCGCCTGTCGAGCAAAAAACCGCACAGGTTTTACCTCGCCCAGAAGGTGAGCAACACCAGCGTATAAATACTGCCCAACACCAGCAATACGCCCATTTGCCGGGTATGGAGGAAGGCGAATTCATCCACGCTGCCGCGCGAGACTTCCAGCGGCTTGAGGGCGCGGCGCAATGACACCCATTGATTCGCGCCATGCTCGAACTGGCGCAACAGGCTGGGACGGAACAAGACGAACAAGCTCACAAACATGGCAAAGGTTGCCCCGAGCAAGGCGATCAACACCAGCGGGTCGAACAACGCACCGACATAAGCAATGGGGACGTGGAAGCGCTTTGCCAGGCCGGCGATAGCCGCGGCTTTATCCAGACGCACGGTAAAAAAATACAGGATGTAGAGCGCGCCCAGCAAAATGAACGCTCCGCCGAACCACCGATAGCGGTAAAACCACGGGTCGAGCGTGATGCTGCTTTCCAGCTTCCGGTCCAGCTTGCGCGTGGATATCCAGCGGTTGGTTAACAGGCTCACCCGTTCGAGCCAGTGCGGGCGCAAGATAAGAACAGCGCCGGCGATCAGCCCGGCAACACTGCCCAGCAGTATGAAGTTAAGGAAGGCGCGCAGCAGTATGGTTTCGATGATGGTCATGGTTTGGCTCTTTAGAGTTAAACCCAGATTGTCCATTAGAACCTAACCCCTCCCAACCTCCCCTTGTCAGGGGAGGAGCCGAACCTGCTCTCCCCCTGATAAGGGGGAGTTGGAGGGGGTTTTGAGCCCAATGGGTTATCTGGGTTAAAAGCGACTTCTTTGTGAGGCCGCTTTACTCCCCTCTCCCACAAGTGGGCGAGGGGAGTTGTTGGTTAAAACCAGTTCACCGGTTCGGTCGGTTCGAACACCGTCCCAACCAACTCTTTGCCGCCTTCATTTATGCCGCCGCGCACCACCTGCTCATATTGCACATTGACATGGAAGCGTACCCATTTTTTGCCGTCTTTGCCGGGCACAAAATGCTCGGTGCGATCCGGCACATAGATCAATTCGCGCGTTCTGAGGTCGAACACCCAATTGCCGGGTGCCACCGAGCGCGGCGAGGGATCGTAAAATTCTCCAGAATAATTCCTGGGCAGTTTCTGCAACCACTTCATCGGGTTTTCGGTGGACATGGGGCTGATATCGTCCGGATTGCCGCGCACGTAATTCTTGCCGTGCCGCATGCTCAACGCGCTTTGCAAAGCGCCCACCGTCTCTTCCATCGCGGTCTTTTCCGCCATTTCCTGGTAATACCAGACGCGATCCAGAAGTACGCTCATCAACAGGCTGACGATGGCAACAACGATGACGAGTTCGATCAGGGAAAAACCTTTTGAGTACCGAGTGCCGAGTGCCGAGTGCCGAGTTCGGAGTGATGCGGACACTCCACTCGTAGCTTTGTTGTCTATGCTCATTTGTGCAACGCCGCTTTGCCCAAGTCCCACATCGGCAGGAAAATACCCAAGGCGAGGATGAGCACCAGCACCCCCAAGGCCGTAATCATGATGGGTTCGATTTGTGCGCTCAGTGTCTTCACTTCGTATTCCACCTCTTGTTCGTACATGCCCGCGACCTCGAACATGAGGCCGTCCAAATCGCCGGTCTCTTCACCCACCGCGATCATTTGCAGCACGACGGGGTTGAACACCCCGGTAGCGATAGCCGTGCGCAAAATGCTTTCGCCGCGTTCCACGCCGTCGCGCATCTGTTCGACGCGCGCGCGCATGTATTCGTTATCCACCACCAGCGCCACCGCATTCAAACCCTGTACGATGGGGATGCCGCTCTTCATGCCTAGCGCCAGGCTGCGCGCGAAGCGCGCCAGCGTGGATTTAAGGATGATCTTGCCGGCGATGGGTATCTGGAATTTGTATTTGTCCCATTTGTATCTGCCGTCCACAGTGTTGATGTAGGAGCGGAAGGCGACTATCCCGCCGAATATCCCCGCCAGTATGAGCGGCCAGGAGTAAACAAAGAAATTGGACGAGGCAATCAGAAAGCGCGTCATCAAGGGCAGTTCGGTATGAAAGCCTTCAAATACCTTGATGAAAGCGGGGATCACGAAAATATTCACTACCGCGATGGCGACGGCCATCGCGATCACGACGAAAGTCGGGTAGCGCAACGCACTTTTGATGCTTTCGCGCATTTCCTTTTCAAATGCCAGGTGGTCATACAAACGGATGAATGTCTCGTCCAGCATGCCGGTCATTTCGCCGACTTGCACCATGCTGATATAGAAGGGCGAGAAAATGGTGGGATGGCGGCGCATCGCGGAGCTGAGTTCGCGCCCGCTGTCGAGGTTCTCGCGCAGGTCTTGCAGCATGGCCGCGAAAGCCGGGCTTTGCGTGGATTCCTGCAAGCCCGCCAAGGCGCGCATGATGGGCACGCCGGCTTTCAGCAGGGTGTACATCTGGCGGCTGAACAACATCAGATCCAGCGGGCTGACCGGCTTTTCGTTGAGCCTTTTCCACCACGCACCCTGCGTGCCCACCGATTTTTCTTCGGCGCGCAACTTCTTGGAGAGCTTGATTTCTGTCGGGGTGATGCCGGTGTTGAAGAGCTGGTCCGCAATGACGCCGCTGTCCGCGCCTTCGAGCGTGCCCTGCACCAGATCGCCGCGCGAGCTGCGCCCCCTGTAAGCGTATACCGGCATCAGTCTTCTACCTGATTGGTGATACGCATGACTTCGGCCACGGTGGTGAATCCCTCCCGCATTTCCTTGATCGCCGCATCCAGCAGCGTCCTGCCTTTCAGGTGCGCGCGCGCCACCTCCATGAAGTGGTTGGATTTTTCATGCGCCGCCGCATCCGCAATCGCCTGGCTCATTTCCAGCATTTCGTAAACCGCCATGCGCCCGTGGTAGCCGCTGCCGTTGCAGTGCGAGCAACCGCGCCCGTGCAGCAGCTTGCCCCAGTTGCCGCTATCCAGCCCCTCGTTGCCCAACCATTCGATTTCCTGCACGTTCGGCTGATGCACTGCGCTGCAACTTTCGCACACGCGCCGCACCAGACGCTGTGCCAGCACGGCTTGCACCGAAGAGGCCACCATGAAACGCGGCACCCCCATGTCCACCAGACGGAACAAGGTACCGGCAGTGTCGCGCGTGTGCAGCGTGGAGAACACCAGGTGGCCCGTCATGGCGGCGCGCAAACCGATCTGCGCGGTTTCGGCATCGCGCATTTCGCCCACCAGAATCACATCCGGGTCCTGGCGCATGGCGGCACGCAACACGCGCGAAAAGGTGAAGTCGATCTTTTCGTTGACCTGCACTTGAATAATGCCGGGCAGACGGTATTCGACCGGGTCTTCCACGGTGATGATTTTCTGGTCGATGGTGTTGATCTCGGACAGACCCGCGTACAGCGTGGTGGTCTTACCGCTGCCCGTCGGCCCCGTCACCAGCACCATGCCGCTGCTGCGGCTGATGATTTCGCGGAAACGTTTGAGCATTTCCGGCGGCATACCCAGTTTGTCCAGCCCCAGAATGCCGCTGCTCTGGTTCAACAGGCGCATGACCACCGATTCGCCGTACTGCATGGGCAGCGTGGAGATACGCACATCCACCGCCTGTTCGCGCACGCGTATGCTGAAGCGGCCGTCCTGCGGCAGGCGTTTTTCGGAGATGTCCAGGCCGGCCATCAGCTTCAAACGCAAAACCAGCGAAGGCGCGATCTTGCTGTCCGCTTCGGTTTGCAGGTGCAATGCGCCGTCGATACGGAAGCGCACCTGCACGCGCGCCTCTTGCGGCTCGATGTGGATATCCGATGCGCGCACCTGCGTGGCATCGTCGAACATGGTCTGCAGCAATTTGACGACCGGTGCCTCTTCCAGCCCGGCCGTGTCGCTCATCGCGCCGAAGTCGATGTAAGCATCGCCGAGGTCTTCCGACAATTCGCGCGCCAGGCCGCTGATCTCTTCGGTGCGGCGATAGACGCGGTCCACCGTTTCCAGCAACTGGCCTTCGGTGACAACGGCCAGATCGATGTCGCGCTTGAGGATGCGCGATATTTCGTCGAAAGCGAACAGGTCGGTCGGGTCGGTCATGCCGACCAGCAAAGCGCCGTTGCGCTCCTCCAGCGCGATCGCGCGGAAGCGCCGCGCCTGATGCTCCGGCAAGCGCCGGACGATCTCGAGATTGACGTTATAATATTTGAGGTTGATGTAGGGGATGTTGAGCTGCTTGGCGAGCGCTTCCGATATCTGGTCTTCGGTGACGAAAGCGTTATCCACCAACACCTTCCCCAACTTGCGTCCGGTGCGTTTTTGTTGGTCGAGCGCGAATTGGAGTTGCTCCATCGAGATGAGCTTCTGCTGCACCAGCAGATCGCCCAAGCGTATTTTTTCGGGACGTGCCATGGAAACATTACCTTTGCGTGCGCGCCGACGGCGCCAATTGGAGGCGCAACTTAGCCTTTTTTCTTATGACTGACAAGCGTTACTGAAGCAAAAAATACCGATCCACGAAAAACACGAAACGCACGAAAAAATTCAAACGATGCCACGCTGTTAATTTCGTGCCTTTCGTGTATTTCGTGGACAACGTTTTTTGACTGAAAGATTCCAATGTTTAACGTGATCCTGTTTCAACCCGAAATCCCGCCCAATACCGGCAACATCATCCGTTTATGCGCCAACAGCGGCGCGCGCCTGCATTTGATCCGCCCGCTCGGCTTTGAAATAGACGACAAACAATTACGCCGCGCGGGTCTGGATTATCACGAGTACGCAAACATGCAGGTACACGACAATCTCAGTGCCTGCCTGCGCACCTTGCCCCAAGCGTGCTATGCACGCTGCCCCCACCCTAACCCTCCCCCGGGGGGAGCACCAAAGGTAGGCAATCCACTGTCCAGCAAGCTGGACGTGGAATTGACACAGGGAACAAATGTATCGCTACGCGAACTTGTCGCTACCCGGCGCCTGTTCGCTTTTACCACCAAGGGTGCGCACCCCTATCACGAGGTGGCCTTCCAAGCGGGCGATGCGTTTTTATTCGGGCCGGAGAGCCGCGGGCTGCCTGCCGATATTTTGGCCTCGCTCGCGCCGGAACAAAAATTGCGCCTGCCGATGCTGCCCAACAACCGCAGCCTGAACCTCGCGAATACCGTGGCGGTTGCGGTGTATGAGGCGTGGCGGCAGTGCGGGTTTAAAAACTAAAGTTGCAAAAACCAACCATATCCACGAAAAACACGAAATTCACGAAAAGGCCGCCTTGTTTTTCTTTCGTGAATTTCGTGTTTTTCGTGGATCATGCTATTTCAATTTAAAGCGAAAATTCGTCGCTCGGCTGGCGACTCAGCAAATTTTCAACCGCCTTGTCCGCGGGGAGTTGCTCGTACAGCACGCGATAGACTGCTTCGCAGATAGGCATATCCACACCCAGGCGTTGTGCGATCCGGTACACCTCGCGCGCGGTGTAAACGCCTTCCGCGACGTGCCCCAGCTCGCGCAAAATGTCCGGCAATGCTTTTTTCTGCGCCAGCAACATGCCCACTTGGCGGTTGCGCGACAAATCGCCGGTACAGGTCAAGATCAAGTCGCCCGCGCCCGACAGCCCGCCCAGGGTCTCGGCCTTGCCGCCCAGGCGCAAACCCAGCCGAATCATCTCGGCGAGACCGCGCGTGAGCAAAGCCGCGCGGGCGTTGTAGCCCAAGTGCAAACCGTCGCAAATGCCCGCCGCAATCGCCAGCACGTTTTTGATCGCGCCGCCCACCTCCACCCCCGCCACGTCGGCACTGGAGTAGATGCGCAGCCGTGTATGGTGCAGAGCTTGGGCGATACGCTGCGCGAAGCCGATGTCGGTGGAGGCCAGTGTCAATGCGGTGGGCAAACCGCGCGCGACCTCCTGTGCGAAACTCGGGCCGGACAACACGGCGCGCGGAAATTCGGCGGGCAAAGTTTCCGCGATGATCTGGTGCGGCAGTTGCGAGGTCTGCGCCTCGAATCCCTTGCACAGCCAGACCACAGGCGTCACCGCCGGCGCTGCGGCGATGCGCTGCAAGATGCCGCGCAGGGAAGAAACCGGGACGGCAACGATAAGCAGTTCGGCATCGCCCAGTGCCGCGCCCATATCCGAGGTAAGCTGCAATGATGGCGGGAAAGGAAAATCCGGCAGGTAACGCTGGTTGCTGCGTTCAGCCCGCATCGCCGCGACCTGTTGCGCATCGCGTGCCCACAAGCGCACCTGATGGCGCGGCGCCAGACTAATCGCCAGCGCAGTCCCCCAGGCTCCCGCCCCCAATACTGAAATTTTCATCAGCCGCCCCACACTTCGATATTTTTGATGTAGCCCGTCGCGCCATCCAGATGACGGACTTTGAGCCAGCCGTTCCCCGCGTCGCCCAACCATTCCAGAGCCAGTTGTTGCGGGGCTTGAAACACGATGGCGGAATTCACATCGGGATTTTCGCGCACCGCGGCAACAGACAGGCTCACGGTAACGAAGCGTTTGCCGCTCAACGCGCGTTTTTCTATCCAATACAGTTTGCCGGAACCATCGCGCACCTTGACCCAGTTGTCCAGACTCACAATCTGTTCCAGCGGCAGGTAACGCGTGGCGACGAATAGCTTCTTTGCCTTCAGCGACGGGGCATCGTACAGAATGGACGGCGTCGCCACCGAAACATACTCGAAGGCGTACGCGCAAACGCTGATGCCGAGCAGCCCGCAAAAAACCGCGCCCCGCAAGGCGAGCTTGTCAGCGACACATCTCATGCAAGGTTTATTCAAATCAATCCTAGTCTTACTGTGTCATAAACCAAAATAGTTCAAATCACCAATTATCCTATTGCCCATTGCCCTTGATGGAGCCACTGATGGAACGACTAGCCATCTCACTAAGCCGCACAAAACGCAGCAAGTGATTGGTTATAGCCATTCGACTAAGAACTTATCCGTAAATAATATTTACATCTAGCGGCACTTTTCTGAACGCGATAATCGCGGCAGCCAGATGGTTAAGCGCGATAAAACTCCGTTCTAGTTTTTCGTACCGCACCAGCA
>SCUU01000297.1 GCA_004297065.1 Gallionellaceae bacterium | reverse complement strand
GAGAGTGTATTTTGTAACGCGTTCCCCAACCTGAGGACGGCGGCTATAGCGGTCGGGATGTTTAGGGCATGGCCAGGCTGGCGCGGACTCGGGATTGCGTTGCTTTCCGGCTTCCTGTTGCTCTTCACCCTTGGTCCGGGTCTCCAGAACCTAGTCTGCTCGGATGGCGCCGCTTCGGCCAGCGCCGCCCATCAGTTTAGCGATACGTCCACTGATCAGACGCCGACCGGGGACATCGACCCTGGCGCCGCTGTCCATGCGCATTGCGACCACGGCGGAGTTTCCAACCTAGCCTTAGCCTCGGTCTCCGTCGCACTGATCCCGGCGGGGGATAGACGCGCCTTGGATCGAAGCCGCGTGGCTTCCACAAACCGCCAGTTCGGCCTGGAACGCCCTCCCCGGGCCTGACGGTTAGCCGCCCGCCAATAGCGCCCAAACGCCCGAGTGTAGGGCGTTCGCTGCGCGACACGGCCTGAAGGCGGACCCGGTAGCGCGTCGCTCGATCAGGCGCGCTCGTCATCCCACGTTCGGCTTATCGGCGTGTCGACCAGACGCGTCAGCGCCTTGGCGTGGCCTCTCTAGTTCTGCTCGAATTCGAGGAACCGCTGCATGCGGACTTTCCAAAGGCGCCACCGACGGCGCCGTTCTCGCCGCGCCACGATGTGGCGCTTGGTGCATCTGGCTCTTGCGCTGGTGCTAGGCCTGATCTTGCTGTTCCTGATCGCTGGCCCAAGATCACCCGTCCCTGGCGTCGTCGCCAAGCGGGCGGTCGGGCCCGACGCGCCCACGACGAACGCTCAGGACGCCGACCGCGGCGCATGGCGGTGGGCGCCATGAGGCAGGGACGTCCGCCGACCAATCTTCAGCAGCAGTGTCTGACAGTCCCGCTGAACCGTCTGAAGCCGGCGCCTCGGGCGTTGAGCACGCCTAAGGTGGATGAGCGTACACTCGCTCGTCTGAGCTCGGAGATTGTCGGAACACGGTGCTATCCGCGGCTAGGGGTTTCGCCGGAGCGCGACGCGGAAGGCCACGGTACGGGGTTTTGGTGGGTTGAGGAGGGGGAGGAGATCCGCCTTGCCCTTCGACGCCTAGCGTTCCATGGGCGGATCAAAACGTCCCATCCCGTCCATTGTCA
>SCUU01000091.1 GCA_004297065.1 Gallionellaceae bacterium | reverse complement strand
AGAAAGTTGTTAACCATTATGAATGCTATGTTGAAAAACAATGCGTCGTGGAATCCAAAATTCGCTTGACCTCGAACACGGTTGCTCTCCCGGAGGGAGAGGGATGCAAAGCCCTTCTCCTTCCGGGAGAAGGGTGGGGATGAGGGTAGGGGAGTGTCATGAATTACGGAAACATCAATAGCATGACAAACGGAAGGTGGGTTACAGAATGAAATTCAACAAAACAACGCTCGCGCTGCTGGGCAGTCTCGTTGCCGCAACGTCTTTGAATGCGCTGGCCGACGAGGGCATTTTTTACGAGCACCGAAGTTTGTCGTTCACACCGATGTCGCAAAACCAATCCGGGAATGCGATCTCTACGATTCCGTCGCAGTCTTTCGGTGTTCACGTAGTCGGTTTCTTCGATACCACCGGTGCAATCCGCGCGGGTTTGGGTAATGCCATCAGCAAAGAATCGGCAAAAATGTCGAAAGAGCAGGAGTTGGAACGCAAAGGCACTGCCGCCGGCACGCCCTATACCTACTCTTGGCAAGAGCGCCAGCCGGTGGCCAACGACGGCGAGATTTACCGCATCATGTGGTCGAGCGAGGGCTCGCCCTGGTCGTCGGTGGTCGCGCAGACATCGACCTCAACCGATTACACGCCTTCGTTCATCGGGTTCGAGGTAGACCACACCCTGTGGAGCCATAAGGGTGCGCCGATTTCGTTCGGCGTCGGTTTCGGCACGTATATGCACGTTTACAACAACGTGGTGGGCTGGTCGCTTAGTCGCGGCTCGATTTCAATCCCGCTCACATTTACGGTTTCGGCGCAGCCGCTGAACGATCTCACCGTGTACGGCAATTTTGCCATCGGCCCATACGGCTACATCAAGCGCTATGTCACTTACAACCATTACGAAGCGGGCGCGATCTGGACGCTGAGCAAAAACCTGCGGGTCAATGCGTCTTACCGCGCCGTGAACGATTACCTGACGCAGGATGTAAAGGTCACCGACTACGGCAAGTATCAGGCGACGATGTTTACGCTGGGTGCGGGTTTGTATTTTTAATTCGCCGCACCTGTTTCCCTCACTGAAAGGAGTTGAACATGAAACGCTTCATCGTCGCCTTGCTGTTGTGCTGCACCGCCCTCCCCGTTTTTGCCGGAATGAAAGAAGCGGACGAGGCCATGAAGAAAGAAGATTATCCGGCGGCGCTCAAGGAATTTACCGCGCTGGCGAACAAAGGCGATGCGGAAGCGCAGTTCAAATTGGGGGCGATGTATGGCGCGGGCACGGGGGTGGAGGCGGACGATGCCAAAGCGTTTGTCTGGTATCGCAAAGCGGCGGAGCAAAACCATGCGTATGCGCAGTGGGCGGTGAGCGCGTCGTATGGCAACGGGCTGGGGGTGGCGGTTAGCGAGGCGGATGCGCTGAAGTGGTTGCAGAAATCCGCCGACCAAAGTTTTGCCAGAGCGCAAAACGATCTGGGCGACCGCTACTACGACGGCACGGGCGTGAAGCAGGATTTCACCGAGGCATTGGCGTGGTACCGCAAAGCGGCAGCGCAGAATTATGCAATGGCGCAACGCAACATCGGCTATGTGTACCGCTTCGGCAAGGGCGCGGAAATCAATCTCGACGAAGCCGCCAAGTGGTACGTCAAGGCGGCGGATCAGGGGCTGGTCGTGGCAGAGGCGGAACTGGGCAGCTTGTATATGCAGCGCAAGCAATTTCTGGAGGGGCTGATCTGGCTTACCAAAGCCGCCGAAGAGGGCAATACCGACGCCATCATTGATATAGGCATCGCCTACGCCAAAGGCGACGGCGTTAAACAAGACCTGCCCGGAGCCTACATGTTCATCGTGCTCGCAGCGGACCTCGGGCACAACAAACGCGCCATCAATATCAAAGAAAAACTGGCTACGCTTTTGTCGGAGGACGAAAAGAAACGAGCCTCAGCGGAAGCCTTGCGCTGGGGCATGCAGCATCAATACATGATGAAATGATTTATTGCCCATCGACCAAACCAATTGGATACGTTTTTTAATTTTTTATGGTTCATCAGACTTTCCCATGGGTAACCTGAGCCGGATACAGATCAAGACCGCCGCAGTGGAAGTAGATGGCGATCTTGAAATGGTCACGGTTCCTGAATCCACAGGCACGTTTTT
>SCUU01000295.1 GCA_004297065.1 Gallionellaceae bacterium | reverse complement strand
GTTTGCAACAATTTGTCCTAGTCTTTTTGCTGTAACATAGTTCCACTTCATGTTCTCTGGCTTTACAAGCCAGCATACAACCTGCTTTTGTTCTGTGTTAAACGCATACACTTCAAACTTTACCTTAAGATACGAAAGTACTTCGCAGAGTGCAAGTGTTGTCTTTTTGTATTCTATCTGGTTTGATGAAATGCTTGATGAGTGATCAAGTAAGATAACGATTCTTGTCTTTATTGTCTTTTTTATGTCAGTAAAAAATGGATTATGGCCCTCAATGTATGTCTCCTCATCAAACTCATCTCCAGCGATTACATGCTGTTCTTTCCAACCTGTCTTCCATTCTCGAAACTTTGCCTTTAGGTTGCTTATCAGATCAAGATCATAGATCTTTGTTTCATCAACATTTGTCTCAGTTGGAATCCTAATCCCAATTGTATCTGTCCCAAGTCCAATGTTTTCATTTTTCCTATTCTCTTCTAGCAAAACATTATACTCTTCAAAAATCTCTTTTCCTTCAAGTGTAGACTTTGGATCAACTTTTCCAAAGTCGCCTTCGCGATGCTTTGATATTTTTGTGAGTGCCTTTACAAGGTCTTGCTCTGTTACCATGAGGCCTGGACCACGTCTTGGCACAGAAAGTGGAATCGTAATCAGCGCATCAATATCGAGCATTCTTATTATTTGAGGAATCTTTGTCTCAAGCCATTCTGTGTTATAGTTTTTTTCGATCGCAGTCTTGAGAATCTCTTTTGCATAATCTGTCGCTCTTACAATTTTTTCAAAGTGGCTTGGCTGGAGCTCGCCTTTGATGTCGCCCATCAAAAAGTACTGGTAGAATGCCTCGACAATTCTTGCCTTTCCATAAACAGAGCTAAGCAGTGGCCTGTAGCTCCACATGTATGCATAGTTGAAGATTAGCTCCTCATCCATTCCCTGCCAGATTCTTCTCCCCAAAAGCTCGATTCTGCGTGTCTCTATTGTGTTTAGTATAAAGCCAAAGGCGTGATCGTTGCTTAGTATTTTCTTGCAAAACCTAATTCGCATTGCCTCATGCCACAGAGATGTTCGAAATTGCCTGTACCTTTGAAAGTTGTTTCCATTGTACTTGTCAACTGGCGTTATGATAACGCGGTTTTCGTTTAGCCTTGTGCGGGTTTCATTTTTG
>SCUU01000296.1 GCA_004297065.1 Gallionellaceae bacterium | reverse complement strand
GGAGGCGCGGACCGATCCCTATCGGGTCTGGCTGTCGGAGGTGATGCTGCAGCAGACCACGACGCCGCATGCGACGCCCTATTTCCAGAGCTTCACCGCCCGCTGGCCGACGGTGTCGGACCTGGCGGGGGCCGAGGACGGCGAGGTCATGGCCGCCTGGGCGGGGCTGGGCTACTACGCCCGGGCTCGCAATCTGCTGGCCTGCGTCCGGGCGGTGGCGGGCGAGCATGGGGGCGTGTTTCCGGATACGGAGGCGGGCTTGCTGGCCCTGCCGGGAGTGGGCGCCTATACGGCCGCCGCCGTGGCGGCCATCGCCTTTGATCGCCCGGCCAATGTGGTGGACGGCAATGTCGAGCGCGTCATGGCGCGGCTGTTCGCGGTCGAGACCCCGGTTCCGGCTGCGCGGCCCAAGCTGAGGCGGTTGGCGGGGCTGTTCGTGACGGACGAGCGGCCGGGCGATTGGGCGCAGGCGCTGATGGATCTGGGGGCGACGGTGTGTCGGCCCAAGTCGCCGCTATGCGGCCAGTGCCCGGCGGCGGATCAGTGTCTGGGTCTGGCGAGCGGAGCGCCGGAGCGGTTCCCGGTCAAACTGAAGAAGGCTGAGCGTCCGCATCGCCAGGGCGTGGCCTTCGTCATGATCGATCCCGACGGACAGGTGGCGCTGGAGCGGCGGCCGGACAAGGGGTTGCTGGGCGGGATGCTCGGCTTGCCGACGTCGGACTGGGGCGCCGCGCCCCATCCTACGCCGCCGGTCGCCGCCGACTGGCGCGAGGCGGGGGCGGTCGAGCATGTCTTCACCCATTTCAGCCTGACCCTGACGGTGCGGGTCGCCCACGTCAGGCCGGCCGGCGACTATCAGTGGCTGGGGCTGGAGGCGGCGCGGGCCGCCTTGCCGACCGTCTTCGCCAAGGCGCTGGATCGGGCCGGCGAACCGGCCCTGATCTGAACCCGCCGCCTATTGCATCCCGGCGCGGACCTCGGCGCGGAGGGCGTCGATGGATTTCAGGCCCTGGTCGGTCTTGAAGCGCCAGTAGGTCCAGCCGTTGCAGGCGGGGGCGTTCTCGAACAGGG
>SCUU01000090.1 GCA_004297065.1 Gallionellaceae bacterium | reverse complement strand
TACAAAAACGTGCCTGTGGATTCAGGAACCGTGACCATTTCAAGATCGCCATCTACTTCCACTGCGGCGGTCTTGATCTGTATCCGGCTCAGGTTACCCATGGGAAAGTCTGATGAACCAAAAAATTATTGGCAGTACTGTGTCTAATATCGTTGGCATTATTTGGCAGTGTCAGCTACGCCGCACCTAACCCAGACCCGGAAACGTTGAAGGTGGCGCTATTGCCGGACGAGAATGCATCGACCGTTATCAAAAATAGCCGTCCGCTGCAACTTTATCTGGAAAAATACTTGGGTAAAAAAGTCGAACTTATCGTCACCACCGATTATTCGTCGATGATCGAAGCGATGCGTCATGGTCACCTCGATCTGGCGTACTTCGGTCCCTTGTCCTATGTGTTGGCCAAGCAAAAAAGCGAGATTGAACCGTTCGCCGCGCTCATACAAAAAGGCAGCATGACCTACCAGGCGGTGTTGATCGCCAATACCGCTGCTGGCATTAACAGCATTGCCGACATCGCGAACAATGATGTCGCATATGGTGATAAAGCTTCCACTTCAAGCCATTTGATTCCTAAATCGATGCTCGCCGAGAAAGGTTTAATAGCCGGTGAAAATTATCGGGAGCATTTTGTTGGCGCGCACGACGCGGTCGCGCTCGCCGTACAAAACGGCCATGCTCAGGCCGGCGGTTTGAGCAAAACGATTTTCGACTCGTTGGTGCAGCGCGGCATGATCGACGCCAATAAAGTAAAGGTGCTGGCTGAATCGAAACCGTTTCCGCAATATCCATGGACCATGCGTTCCAACCTCAAACCGGAACTGAAAGAGAAGATACGTGCTGCGTTCATCAACCTGAAAGATCCGGAAGTATTGAAGCCGTTTAAAGCCGAAGGATTCGGCGCGACTTCGGATAAGGATTACGATGTGGTACGCAATCTCGGTAGCTTGTTGAAGCTCGATTTTTCCAAGTTTTAATCTCTTGGGGTTTCAGTCTCCATTTGAAGGCACATTTCCATGAAAGTTGATCTTGATTTTGATTTGATTTTGATGCAACAACGGCGCGCTTGGAATCGGTCAATGATTCAACTCACGCTGATCCTGTCGGTTGTGATTGTATCCTGGTATTACGTTGGGCTGTTCGATGTAGAGCGCTTGCGTGAAGCGGTGCCGAACCTGTTCAGTCTGTTGGGAGAAATGTTTCCACCGGATTTCAGCGAGGTCAGTACTTGGATAAAACCGTTGCTCGACACGTTGGCTATGAGTCTCGCCGGCACCGCAATTGCGGTGCTGCTATCGATCCCACTGGGGATTTTAGCGGCTCGCAATACCAGCCCGCATCCGGTAATTTACCAGATGTCGCGTGCGCTGTTGAATGGATTACGCTCAATACCCGAATTAATCATGGGTATCATATTCGTGGCGGCAGTCGGCTTTGGTGCGCTGCCCGGTGTGCTGGCGTTAGGCTTGCATTCGATTGGAATGGTAGCCAAATTTTTTGCCGAGGCCATCGAGCATGCCGACCAGGCACCGGTGGAAGCGGCACAAGCCGCCGGTTGCAGTCCATTGCAAGTAATCATTCATGGTATTTTTCCGCAGGTGTTGCCGCAATTGTCTGATACTGCGCTTTACCGCTGGGAATATAACTTCCGCGCATCAACAGTGATGGGGATGGTTGGCGCGGGGGGCATCGGTTTTGAACTGATGGGGTCGTTACGCCTCATGCAATACCAAGATGTGTCGGCGATTCTGATCATGATCTTGGCTATGGTCACGCTAGTGGATACATTCAGTTCGTTTTTACGGCGTAAATTTAAGTAATTGATAAACATCACCAACATGAATTGGAAGTTTTATGAAACCAAAAATTGTGCTTACCCATTGGGTTCACCCAGAGACTATCGACTTTCTGCAAACCACCGCGAATGTTATACCTAATGCTACGCGCGAGACACTTCCGCGTGAAGAGTTGCTGTCGCGCGCCAAAAATGCTGACGCGCTGATGGTGTTCATGCCTGACAGGATCGACGCGCAATTTCTTGACGCATGCCCACAACTGAAAATCGTCGGTGCGGCACTCAAGGGTTACGATAATTTCGACGTCGACGCTTGCACCCAACGCGGAATATGGTTCAGTATCGTGCCGGACTTGCTTACGATCCCGACTGCCGAACTGACGATTGGTTTGCTGTTGGGTTTGACACGGCATCTTCCAGAGGGCGATCGCCGCATCCGTAGCGGCAGCTTTTGCGGCTGGCGTCCGGAATTGTACGGTGCCGGGCTGACTGGTCGTACCCTTGGCATTGTCGGCATGGGTGCAGTGGGCAGAGCGATTACAAAACGGCTGTCAGGTTTCGATATGAAATTAGTGTATTGCGATAACGTGGCGTTGACCGATGATCAGGAGCAAGCTTGGGGAGCACGCCGCGTAAGCTTGAATGAACTGTTGGCAATCAGCGATTTCGTGGTGCCGATGCTGCCGATGACTTCGCAAACCCTACACCTGTTTGATGCCGATACCATCAGTAAAATGCAACCCGGCAGTTATCTGATTAATGCCTGTCGTGGCTCGGTGGTCGATGAACAGGCTGTGGTGGAAGCACTGCGCATAGGACAGCTGGCCGGCTACGCCGCCGATGTGTTCGAGATGGAGGAATGGGCGCGACAGGATAAACCAGACGGCATTCCTCGTGCCTTGCTTGACAATACTGCGCAGACTTTTTTCACGCCTCACTTGGGCTCGGCGGTCAGCGAGGTACGGATAGAGATCGAGCGGCAAGCGGCGAGCAATATCATCCAGGCGCTTGCGGGTGAAAGACCGGTCGGCGCGATCAACAACCCTGTATTCACAGCGGCATAGTCGCATGATTAAGCTGGAACGCGTCGCAACCTTTCTCGCAGTTGCCACATGCGGCGGCTTTCGCGGAGCGGCCAAGAAAACCGGTTTATCGCAACCGGCCGTGACGCAGCATGTGAAGCTGCTGGAGCAATCGCTTAATGTAAATTTGATCATACGCAACAATGCAGGCAGCACGCTGACGCCGGTAGGCCGGGCATTCCTGCCGTATGCCGAAAACCTGGTAAGAACTTGCGACCGGGTCAGCGCGTTATTTGAAAAGAATTCGTTAGTGATTGGGGCCAGTTCCAATACAGGGATTTATTTGTTGCAGCCGTATTTGAAAGCTTATACAGATGTTTCACCGCATAAGCTGGAAGTGATTATTGGAACCAATACCGTCATCGCCGATAAGCTGCAAAACTTTGAAATCGATGTCGCGATTATGGAGTGGTGGGATAATCGACCGGGGTTTGTTGCAACGATCTGGCGCCGTGAAAATCTGGTTCTGATCGTGCCGCCGTACCATCCTTGGGCTGGCATGTGCAACATTCCGCGTGACTGGCTAAAGGGCCAGGATTTATTGGGGGGCGAAGCCGGCAGCGGAACGGGACACCTGCTGCAACAGTATTTTGGCGATGATGCGAGCACGATAGGCGTATCGATGCAGTTGGGTAGCACGGAAGCGGTAAAATATGCCGTACAAGCCGGTCTCGGGATTTCTCTAGTCATGGCGGCGTCAGTAATCAATGAGACTCACAGCGGACTGTTGTGTGCAATACCGATTTCAGGAGAACCGCTACAGAAGACACTCTATGCCATTCGTCGCGATACTGGCTCGCATGATGTACCGGCGTTGCAATTCACCGATTTTTTACTCAACCGTGGCTCATTGGAGTAGTGATTAAAGAGGCAGGCCAATTAAACCTGTTATTTTCCGCTCTTTTGGCGTGGGGCTAGGTCATAGTGATCCGGTGGTTCTGTATGGAAGGGCCATCGCTCAACGGATAAAAGGTACGCTGGGGATAACAGGCTGATTCCTCCCAAGAGTTCATATCGACGGGGGAGTTTGGCACCT
>SCUU01000089.1 GCA_004297065.1 Gallionellaceae bacterium | reverse complement strand
GAATCGATGATTTCAAGCGGGTAAAGCGCAAAAATGTTGCTTGAATAGCGAAAAAATCTCACCTTCGGGTGTGACAATCCCAGCTGAAACCATTGTGTTTAGCAATTTTGCAAGAAGCTCCATTGGCCATGGATTATTAACGCATTATCTAACGCGAATTAGAATAAGTTGATGCGGGAGAGAATCTACCTGAATAATTTTGCGTTTCATATACCGCGAACGCGGGGGTAGGCAGGGAAAGCGGGGGGTATTTTGTTGTATTTTTGCTACAGAACTGGAAGCAGGCCATCCGGTTGATGTCGCGAACATCATAAGGGTACTTCTAAAAATGCAGATTTCGCGAATGCACGGCGCGGAAAAAATTTGCGCGTCGCTGGTTAGCTTTGCATAGCCATTCGACTAAGCCAGCAAAAAGCGCTGGCAAGTCGCTGGTTATGTGGGAACGACCTCCCGGTCGCGATCCGGTGCAAACCTCCAAACCCATCGCGACCGGGAGATCGCTCCCACAACAATCCTGCGGCCTGATGGGGTAGGCCAGGATAAACACAGATGCGACACCCCCTCCCTACCGCATACAAGGACCGAGGGAATGCACTCTGTTTTGTGACACGGTAAGATTAAAATTTCAAGCGATCCGCAGCGCAACGGCCATGCAGCGCGGTTATTTCATACAGTCTTTCCGCATAGGATGGCGACACCTGCTCCCAAGCGAAACGCCATTCCCAGTAGCCCTCCGCCTTACCGGGCAGGTTCATGCGATGCCCGGAATCCAGCCCCAATACGTCTTGAAACGAGTGAATGGCGACATCGGCCACCGACTCCGACGCGGCATGGATCAAGTCCCAATTGATTTCCTTGCCCCCGGTGTTCAGGTATTTACCCGCGAAAGTGCGCTCGCGTTGCGACGCCGCGTTGAACCAGCCGATGGCGGTATCGTTGTCGTGAGTGCCTCCGTAAACCACGGTGTTGTTTTTAAAATTGTGCGGCAGGTACGGATTGTCCGCTCCGCCGCCGAATGCGAACTGGAGAATACGCATGCCGGGCAGATTGAATTTTTCCAGCAAGGCGACCACATCCGGCGTGATGATACCGAGATCCTCTGCGATGATGGGCAATGTGCCCAGTGTCGCCTGAATGGCGTTGAAAAGATTCTCCCCGGGGCCCTGCATCCACCTGCCGTTAACCGCCGTTTGTTCGGAAGCGGGAATTTCCCAGTATCCGGCGAAACCGCGAAAATGGTCGATACGCACGATGTCCACCAATTCGGTCGTCTTGCGTATGCGCTCGATCCACCAGGCATAACCTTCTTTTTCGTGCGCATGCCAGCGGTAAAGCGGGTTTCCCCAGCGCTGCCCTGTTGCGCTGAAATAATCGGGCGGAACGCCGGCGATAACGACGGGCAGGTGATCTTCGCCCAGTTCAAACAGCTCTTGGCGCGCCCACACTTCCGCGCTCTGATATGCAATGAAAATGGGAATATCGCCGATAACCTGCACGCCGCGCTCGTTGGCATACTGCTTCAGTTTTCGCCACTGCCGGAAGAAACACCACTGGCAAAAACTCCAGAACTCGATCTCGTGCTCCAGTTCGACAGCCGCTTTCGCCAAGGCTTTTTTTTCGCGCCGCGCAAGACCTGCATCCCAATGCGCCCAGTCCTGCCACGCGAATTTCTCGGCCAGTGCCATGAACAGCGCATAGTCGTCCAGCCACGTCTGCACGGATATGCAGAACGCCTCATATTCGGCATGATGCTGCGTATCCGCAAAAAATCGACCGGCGGCAATGCGCAATTTTTCCATGCGGTATGGGTAGACAACGGAGTAATCCACGCGCTGCGCAACGAACTCTGCGTGCGCAGCCAGATCGTCGGCATTCAGCCAGCCGTGCGCATGCAAATCATCCAGATCGATCAACAGCACATTGCCGGCGAAAGCCGAACTGCTCATATACGGGGAGTTTCCCGGACCGATGCCCCCGAGCGGAAGAATCTGCCACATCTTCTGCCCGGCGGCGGCCAGCCAGTCTACGAAATGGAAGGCCGCCGCACCGAAATCGCCGGAGCCGTAGGTGCCGGGCAACGAAGTAGGATGAAGCAAGATGCCACTGCTACGCGGGAAACGCATGTACCAACCTTTCAGATTTAGCGAGAAAACACAGAATTCCCCGGCTTATTGGATCAAGGGCCCCTCAACTCGACACCTCATGAGCCGCGCCGCATCGTGCCCCCGCTCTCGGCCTCGCCGCCGCCCTGGCTGATAGGCGAGTTCAAATTTGCGGGTACCGGTAGCTTCAACAAACGGTAAAGCCGCATGAGATTGTGGCGATACAGACGGTCAAAACTTCCCACCGCATCCGAAGGGTTGTAATCGCCGAACCACCAGAACCAGTCCGAGCTTTCGCACGACGACAGTTGTTTCTCCGCGGCGCGTTTCTCTTCCGGCGTTAAACGTCCTGCCGCCATCACCATGTCGTAACTCTGTTTCGCCATGCACAACAAATCCCATGCGTGGTTTTTATCCGGCGAGCCGATCCACGTAGAAAAAGTGCCATATACCCAGCTGCCCGCAATCAGACCCGGCAAAACTCCCGGCTTCGCGGAGCCCTGGGCATCTGCCGTATCACATTTGTCCAGATATTCGGAATAGGTCGTCGTGCGTATGCTGCCATGCGCCTCCAGGGCGGCATAGAGGTCATTCAGAAAATGATAGCCATTGTAGGGATAATATTCCCAGGCATTTTCCCCATCCAGAATGACGCCGACCAAAGGCGTCTCTTCATCGGTCGAGTGATGCGCGATCTCCTCCAGTTGCGCGACGAAGTTGTCCGCGGCATCTTTTCCGTTCCAGTTCGAGTATTCAAAGCCGATCAGATCGGAAAGACGGTCATCGCGGAAGAAGCAACTCAAGCTATTGCCGGCACCTTGCAAGCGATACGGGCGGTATAAATATTTCGAACGTTCGGGAAGTTCGCCCACTTTGCGCAAACTGTTGGCCAGCACCCCCTCGCCACTTGCGGCCCAGCGACATTTCTGCCCGGCCAGAACTTCGATCAAGGAAGTGGACACCGCACCTTCAGCCGGCCAAATTCCATGCGGCGTAACGCCAAAACGCGAACTGTGGCTCGCGATAGTAGAAAGGATGTGCGCTTGCACGCGCGATTTCCCTCCCGGATAACTTGCCGCCTGAGGCAGGCTACTGCCGGGCTCGCATTCGCGCGCACTATTGAAATCCAGCAACAATGGCGCAAGCGGGTGGTAATGCGGCGTTGCCGATATTTCGATTTGCCCGCTCCCGGCCAACTTCCGGTAACGCGGGATAATTTCCGCTATCACTTTACCGATCAGTTCGAAGATCAGCTTGCGATCATCATGGGTGAAATTTTCATCCTTGGTCATCATCTGGATCAGCACATCGTTTTCGCGACGCACGGTTTCGCCGAACCAGGCCAGATGATACCAAGTCAATAAATCGGCCAGATACTGTCCCGACAAATACGACAGCGCGGCACGACCGCCAGTCTCAACCATCTGGTACAAATCGATCAGTCGTTTGTAGGCGGGGTACGGCGCAACCATTTTGCTGAGATTGCTACGGAAACAGCTCTCGAATATCAGTTGGCGCTCTTCGGCGCTGACATCGTTGAGATTTTCGCAAATCAGTAAACGCAGCAAAGGATCGCGGATATGTCCGCAGGCGAACTGCTGTTCGTAATCTTCCAGTTGATCCAGCAGAATGGGCACAAAATTGACCACGGCCTTCATCTTCGGATGCTGCTCAAGATGATATGCCATGTCCGAATAATCTTTGATCGCGTGCAGATACACCCAGGGCAACACAAAATCACCCGTGCTGTAATCACGGTAATCCGGCTGGTGCATATGCCATAAAAAAACCAAATCCAAGGGTTTGCTCATGAAAAATCCATTTGAAACGCGGACACCTTTTGCCTGCAAAGATGCCTTTATCGATCAGACAATAACAGATAGTAAAGTTTCGCTTATTAGCCCTTGGCCCGGCGTATGCGCCCCATATCCTGCCCCAACATTTCCGGGGTAATCAGGGTGATCCCGTTCGCGCTCACGTGGAAGCGTTTTTCATCCTCGGCACGGTCATAGCCGACTACTAGACCTTCCGGAATAATGCAGTTTTTATCCACCACCGCGCGCCTGATTTTTACGTTATGTCCGATCTCCACATTGGGCAGCAGAACGGAATCCTCAACGGTGGTATAGCTGTGAACTTTCACATTCGAGTACAGCAACGAACGGGCAACCGACGCACCGCTGATGATGCAACCTCCCGACACCAGCGAATCGACGGCCATACCACGGCGCGCGTCTTCGTCGAAAACGAATTTGGCTGGCGGCAGTTGCTCCTGATACGTCCAGATCGGCCATTCCTTGTCGTACATATTCAGATCGGGAACCACCTTGGTAAGCTCCATATTGCCTTCCCAATAGGAATCTATAGTTCCCACATCGCGCCAGTACGAATTGCCGCCCTCATCACGCACACAACTATCTTCAAAGCTTTGTGCGAACACGCGATATCCCGCATTCATCAGATGGGGAATGATGTCTTTGCCGAAATCGTGCGTGGAATGGGGCTCATCCGCATCGCGGATCAATTGCTCGCACAAAAATTTGGTATTGAATACATAGATGCCCATACTGGCCAGCGATACTCCGGGCTTGCCCGGAATTGCAGACGGATTAGCGGGCTTCTCGGTGAAATCGACTACGCGCGATTCTCCGTTCACCCCCATAACGCCGAAAGCATTTGCATCTTTGACCGGCACCTCAATACAGGCGACCGTCATATCGGCATTCTTTTCTGCGTGAAATGCCAGCAACTTGCCGTAATCCATCTTGTAAACGTGATCCCCCGCCAGGATCAACACATACTCCGGCGCGGTATCGCGCAAGATATCCAGATTCTGGAATACCGCATCCGCCGTACCCGCATACCACGATTCCTGCACCCATTGCTGCGCGGGCAACACGTCGATGAACTCGCCGAATTTACCGTTCAAGAAACTCCAGCCGCGCTGGATATGCTGAAGCAAGCTGTGGGATTTGTATTGCGTCGCCACGCCGATGCGGCGAATACCCGAGTTAACACAATTAGAGAGAACAAAGTCGATGATGCGGAATTTGCCGCCGAAAGGCACGGCCGGCTTCGCCCGCCAATCCGTCAATTGATGCAAACGGCTACCGCGCCCCCCCGCCAAAATCATGGCGTAAGTATTCTTGGTCATCAAACTTACAAAACGCGATTTATCTTTGTGTGACATACCCTTTCCAGCCCTCTTGTTATATTGGGAATAACTCGCTTTTTTATGATTGTATCAGAAGAATTAAAGCCACCTCGCCCCGTGTCATTGAAGTTTCACAATGCGTGCAGCGAAAACAAAATAACCCTTGCTTTTCGGAAGCGCATCCCTATAATGCGCGCCTCGCTGCAATATATGCAGCGCCAAGTCCATCGTTTCCTGACCCCAGCACCTCCGGCTTCATGCCGTTCTGATGCGCCCTGTTTTACCGGTTAGCGACGATGTTTTGCGCCGGTAGAGCTTATCCCTCTTACTGAATTTCATTGTGTGGCTCTTGCGCCATGCATGCGCTGTTACTTTTTAAACGTAAGGAAAAAACGTGTCCATAGAAAACACAACAGAAAATGCCGTTGCCACGACCGCAACATTCGCCACTCTGGGTTTGCACCCGTCCATACTCAAGGCCGTAGAAGAATCTGGTTACACCGTACCCACGCCGATTCAAGCCGAAGCAATCCCTACCGTCATGGCCGGCCATGATCTGATGGCATCGGCACAGACCGGCACCGGCAAAACTGCCGCCTTTATTTTGCCTTCGCTGCACCGTATCGCGGAGCCCTCAGCAGTCCGCAGCAAAGGCCCCCGCGTCTTGGTACTGACCCCGACCCGCGAACTGGCCCAGCAAGTTTCCGATGCCGCTACCAAATACGGCAAAAACATGCGCCTGAAAGTGGTCAGCATCCTCGGCGGCATGCCCTACCCGCTGCAAAACAAACTGCTCTCCAGCCCGGTCGATATTCTGGTGGCGACACCGGGTCGCCTGATCGACCATATCGAACGCGGTCGCATCGACTTCTCGCGCCTCGAAATTCTGATTATGGACGAAGCCGACCGCATGCTGGACATGGGCTTCATCGACGACGTGGAGCGCATCGCCGCCGCCACACCGGATACCCGCCAAACCCTGCTGTTCTCGGCAACACTGGATGGCGTGATCGGCAACCTGGCGCAACGCCTGCTGAAAAACCCCAAGCGCATCAGCGTGGCCGCATCCAAAGCCCGCCACGAAAACATCGAACAAAAGCTGATGTACGTGGACGACATGGCGCACAAAAACCGCTTGCTCGACCATATCCTGCGCGACACAGAACTGAATCAGGCCATCGTCTTCACCGCCACCAAGCGCGATGCGGACACCCTCGCCGACAGCCTGTCCGCACAAGGCCACTCCGCAGCCGCTTTGCACGGCGATATGAACCAGCGCGAACGTAACCGCACGCTGGTCAACCTGCGTCGCGGCCAAATTCGCGTACTGGTGGCCACCGACGTTGCCGCGCGCGGCATCGACGTGGCCGGTATCTCGCACGTCATCAACTTCGACTTGCCCAAGTTCGCCGAAGACTACGTACACCGTATCGGTCGTACCGGTCGCGGCGGCGCGACAGGCATCTCCGTATCGTTCGCCTCCAACCGCGATGCGCTGCACCTGAAAAAGATCGAGCAATACACAGGCCAACGCATCGAGACGCACACCATCGCCGGACTGGAGCCCAAGTTCAAACCGCGTCCCGCCCCCAGCGGTCGCGGCAATGGCGGCCCGCGTGGCGCAGCACCTCGCGGCAACGGGTTCGGCGCACCGCGCACCGCGAATAGCGGAGCCCCGCGCCACCACGCCCCGGACAGCCGTCACAGCTTCCCGCGCGATGACCGCGGCGGGCATGCCCATCGCGAAGGTCACTCGCACAACCGCTTTGGCGCCCACACTCAAGCGCACAGCGGCAATGTCGATGGCAACCGCGCTGGCGGCCAACGCGACTTCAATGCCGGCAATAGCACACGCACTGGCGCAGGCAACCAACGCAGCGGCTTCGGCGCAGGTGGGCGTACCGGCGCAGGCGGCGCACGCCGCCCAAGCGGCGGTTTTTCGCAAAACCGCAACGGCGGCACCGGTAACGGCAACCGCTAAAACCCCAATGAAGAACCCCGCCCCAAGGGGCGGAGTATCAACCCCAAGGTCAAACCCGCAGGCTGTTCGCCTGCTTTACGCCCCAAGGGGCGGGGAATTGATCCCATAGAGATTCAACCGCGGGCACAGTGTCCCACCTGAACTGGTTGAACTGTCAAAGCGTCCCGGGAAATCGGGACGCTTTTTTCTTTGGCATCGGGCCCGCGCCACAGGAATCGCATTGACATTGCGCGAGGAAATAACGTAGTGTACCGACCGATTTTCGACCCATTTGCAAGCCGCAGTATTTTGCTATTCAACTTCTTCATCACGGAGTGTCCACCTATGCAACCCAAACCTGTTTTGCGCAAAATGGCCGAACTTGGCATTGGCCTTACCACTCTCACCGCCCTCGTCCTTGCCGGATGCGGCGGAGGCAGCACCCCGGCAGTGAATACTCCGGGAACACCATTTTCTGGATTGATGGGCGGCGCAAAACAAGGCACAGTGCTCAACCTGACAACCACGGTAACGACTTTCGCCGGTGTCGCGGGATCGCCGGCGGGCGCGGCAAACGGCGCATCTTCGGTGGCTGCGTTCAGCGCCCCCGGCGGCATCACCACCGATGGCAGCAACTTGTATGTGGCCGACGAAAACAACTACCTGATCCGTCAAATCACGATTGCATCCGGCGTGGTTTCAACCTTGGCAGGAGGGGCTGCCGGGATCACGCCGGGAGCGACCGACGGCAATGCCACAGCCGCCTCGTTTTGGGCTCCGCGCGGCATTACCACCGACGGCACCAACCTCTATGTGGCCGATACGCTCAATGGCTGCGTCCGTAAGATTGTGATCGCCTCCCGCGACGTGACCACGCTGGCGGGACCGTGTGCGGCAACCTCTGCGGGGGCACCGTTCAACAGGCCCGGCGGCATCACCACCGACGGCACCAACCTCTATGTGGCCGATACGCTCAACAACAACATCAAAAAAATCATCATCGCCACGGGCGCTGTCACCACGCTGGCCGGCGCAGGCGCATCGGGCGCGGGCGCTACAGCAACGTTCAACAATCCTATGGGCATCACCACCGACGGCACCAACCTGTATGTCGCGGACGAGACCAATAACGCGATCCGCAAAGTTGTCATCGCCACCGGTGCGGTGACTACCGTGGCAGGTCCGGGGGCAACAACTGCGTCGGGAGCTGCGGCAACATTCAACGGACCTTACGGCGTCTCCACCGATGGCACCAACCTGTATGTGGCGGAATATTTCGGCAACGTAATCCGCCAGATCGCGATTGCCACCGGCGTAGTCAGCACACTTGCGGGCTCCGGCGCGGCAGGTGCCAATAATGCCTCCGGCGTGGCAGCAACATTCAACAACCCCAGCAGCCTCACCACCGACGGCACCAGCCTATACGTGTCGGATACCACCAATAACGCCATCCGCAAGATTCAGTAACGCTGCGCTTCAAGACCCAGTGTCGAAAACCAGAAATAACGGGACAAATGAAACGGATGGATTTTTTTGTCAGGCAAGGCGCAGACCCGCAGCCGTATGGGGTATACGGCAAGGGGATGCAACGCGGCATGGCGAAAAAAGACGCC
>SCUU01000294.1 GCA_004297065.1 Gallionellaceae bacterium | reverse complement strand
GATAGAGTCTCTCCTCAAGGCCGGGGCGACTGTCCAGGCCTTGAGGAGAGACTCTATCACTGTAATAGAGGGCGCATCCCGCATGTCATCGGTGCGCGGTTTAAAAGAAAGTCCCCAGACGGCAAAAGTACGATCTGAAAGGTCAGGGCCGAAATGGCGCTTTACTTTTTCCACCAAGATCCCTTTTTGCCGTTCGTTGACCTGCTCAACGCCCCTGAGCAGCGGCAACTCGAGACCAGTCTCCCCCCTCATGGCGATCATCGCCCGGATGTCCTTGGGAAAGCACGAGCCGCCATAACCTACTCCGGGGAAGATAAAGTGGGGTCCGATGCGCCGATCCAACCCGATGGCACGCCGGACCTCGCCCACATCGGCCCCGGCCTTCTCGCAGAGATTGGCGACTTCATTGATAAAGGATATTTTCATGGCCAGCATGGCATTGGCGGCGTACTTGCTCATCTCTGCGCTGCGCGCGTCCATAACGAGAATCGGATTCCCGGTCCGGACAAAGGGTTCGTAAAGCTCTTTTAAGAGTTCGATAGCTTGGGGATCCTCGCCGCCCAGGACGACGCGGTCCGGCTTCATAAAATCTTCGACCGCGGCCCCTTCCTTTAAAAACTCCGGATTTGCGACCACGGCAAAAGGGTGGGCGGTAGCACCGGCCATAACAACCCGGATTTGGTCTGCCGTTCCGACCGGCGCCGTGCTCTTATTGACAACGACCCTGTACCCGTCCATGGCTTGGGCGATAGCTTTAGACGTGGCCACGACCTGCTCGATGTTCGCATTACCGTCCAGCCCCTGAGGTGTCCCGACAGCTATAAAAACGACAGAGGACTGCCTCACCGCCGTTGCCAGATCGGTAGTAAAAGAAAGTCTCTGCTCTTCCAAATTCCGCCGAACCAGCTCTGCTAGCCCCGGCTCGTAAAAAGGCACCTTCCCTCCCTTTAAGGTAGCGACC
>SCUU01000088.1 GCA_004297065.1 Gallionellaceae bacterium | reverse complement strand
TCGGTTTATGCCTTACTCAAATCTGGCAAACTTGATGCGATCAAAATCGGTAGGCGAACCTTGCTGACCACTGAGTCCATCAAGCGGCTGGCACAATCCCGAGATATGGCTTGATACGCCAGCGCTACACGGCTCTTGCTGAAAAATTGCCTGCGGTAGAGTAGGGCAGGGCGGGCCCGTCATCTGTTTCCGCCCTTTCGCAGTTCATCCATATAGTCGCTCCACCACTGCGCCATTTCAACACGTTCGGCCCAATAGGCGGACTGGTTATATATGCGACGTACGGACCCGGCCACCATATGTGCCAGTGCGCGCTCGATGGCATCCGGGTTCCATTTGCCGGATTCGTTCAACAGCGATGATGCGGACGTGCGGAAGCCGTGGGCCGTCATTTGCTCTTTGGAATAGCCCATGCGCCGCAATGCCGCGTTGATGGTGTTTTCGCTGATCGGTCTTGCTCGGGTGCGGATCGAAGGGAACACATAGCGCCCGGAGCCGGATAAGGATCGCATGGCTTGCAGTATCGCGAGAGCCTGCCGAGACAGAGGCACCGAATGGGGCTGGCGCATTTTCATCTTTGTTACCGGGATCGTCCAGACAGCTTTGTCGAAATTAACCTCAGCCCATTCCATTTGCCGCAGTTCGCCCGGGCGCTGGAAGACATGAGGTGTGAGTTTAAGGGCGTACATGACGGCGGGATCGCCCTGATAATCCTCGATAGCGCGCAGGAGAGCGCCGAACTCGTTTGGATCGATGATGGCGGCGAAGTGCTTGACTCGCGGTGTGGTCAATGCGCCGATCAGGAGTTGCGCCGGATCACGTTCGGCACGCGCCGTTGCGACTGCAAAGCGGAAAACGCGGCTGGCAAAGGCGCGCAGCAGATTGGCGGTTTCCAAGCGGCCACGTCGTTCATGCTTCTGCAGTTCATGAAGAAGTTCCTGAGGCGTGATATCGGTGACAGGCCGCTTTCCGAAGTCTGCCCCCATCAGTTTCACAAACCAGCGCATCTTCTCCAGCGTTGGCTCAGCCAACCCCTCACGCGCTTTCTTCTCTATCAATTCCTCGGCCACGCTAGCGAAGCTGTTGCTGGCCCGAATGCTCGCCTCAATGCGGGCTTGTCGTTTGGCTACGTTGGGATCGATCGCATGAGCCAGCTGCCTACGGGCGGCATCCCTGGCAGCGCGCGCCTCGGCCAAGGTAATCTCGGGATACGCGCCGAGCGACAGTTTCCGTTCTACGCCGTCGATCCGGTATTTGATTCGCCACAGCTTGCTGCCTCTTGGATTGACGAGCAGATACAAACCTTGGGAGTCAGTAACCTTGTAAGGCTTATCTGCGGGCTTGGCATTGCGGATAGCGGTATCGGTTAGCACCATTGGGGGCCTCGATTCTGCTGGGGCCTTTTGAGGCCCCCAAATTAGGCCCCAATCATCCGCAATTGCAGGCAAACAAGGGCATCCACTGACAATCAGAGAATGCCCATAAACTACCGGAAATCAGGGATTTTTCAACTGTTGGCAGACGTCGCCAGACAGGATTTTGGAGGCCCGAGCCGGAATCGAACCGGCGTGCAAGGATTTGCAGTCCTCTGCGTAACCACTCCGCCATCGGGCCATCCGTCGCGGTGGACGCCGCAAATGTGCGGCTTTGGTTGCAAAGTCAAGCGGCGGATCGGGC
>SCUU01000293.1 GCA_004297065.1 Gallionellaceae bacterium | reverse complement strand
CCTCCAGAACGAACCGCTGCGCGAACCTGACCTCAACGATCGTGCATCCAGCGAGACCGACTGGTCGATCGAGCTGCGCACCCGCGACCGCCAGCGCAAGCTGATTTCCAAGATCGAGGCGGCGCTCCGCCGGATCGAGGATGGCGAATATGGCTATTGCGAAGTCACCGGCGAACCGATTTCGCTCGGCCGACTGGAAGCCCGGCCGATCGCGACGATGACGGTCGAGGCGCAGGAACGACACGAGCGGCAAGAGAAGATCTCCCGCGACGATTAACCCTTTCTCCATTCCCCCGCGACTATAATGCCCACCAATTATCTGGCATTTTATTCGCGGGTCTTGGCATGAACGACGAACAGGAATCTTCCGATCGGGGACCGGCACGCTCCGCGCCGCGTGACAGCCTGTTCCTGCTCACCAGCTTCATGACGCCCGAAGGTGCGCCGCTGGGCAAGGCCCGCGTGCGCAACCTGTCGGCCACCGGCCTGATGGCCGATTGCGAACGTGGCGTTCCTGCGGGCACCAGGGTGGAATTTGAACTGCGGGGCATCGGCAAGATGACGGGCATCGTTGCCTGGGCGCGCGCGGACAAGATTGGCCTGTCCTTTGACGAACCGATCGACCCGCAACTGGCGCGCAAGCCGGTCTCGACCGGCGCCGTGCCGCAGGCGGTGCCCGATTATCTGCGAGCGCACCAGCGCAGCATCCCGCGCCGCTGATCCAACCAGGCATTCATCGGCCAGACTGTAAAAAGCCCCGCCAACCAACGGGTTGCGGGGCGTTTTACTGTCTGAACGATAGGGGCCGGAATGATCGGGAAGGGCCGGACCGGCAGTCTGCTGCCGCCGCGTCTCAACCTCCTTCCGTATCGCGCACCGCTGCTTAGTGCTGCGCTTCCAGTTCTTCCTTCAACCGCAATTTCTGCTTCTTGAGCGAAGCGACCAAAATAGCGTCGGGCATGGGCCGACTCGTCTCCGCCTTGATTCGGGCGTCGATACCTGCGTGCTTGGCAGAAAGAGCTGAAATGTGGCTGTTTTCCATAACATTCTCCAGATGAGGGGTGATGGATGACGAAGTA
>SCUU01000171.1 GCA_004297065.1 Gallionellaceae bacterium | reverse complement strand
CCCGGAGCCACCGCCCAGTTTGAGAACCATGCAGCGCGTGCTCCAGCGTCACCACCTCACGACCCACACCCCCAAGCCATGCCATCATGCCTCTCGTCCGCATCCCGATGCGACCTCTCCCGATGCCGTCCATGCCACCGATATCATCACGCGCTGGATGACCGGCGGTGCAGTGGTGCAGACTTTCAACACCGTCGACGTCTCTAGCAACGACGCCTCCTCCACCTCGCATGCCGCCAAAACGGCGGCGGCGGCCTGTGCACACTTCCTGCACACCTGGCAACAGCTCGGGGTGCCCGAGGTCGCCCAGTGTGATAACGAAAGTGCGTGCAGCGGCGGCAACCATCCCTGGGGGCTCGGCAAGGTGGTGCGCCTGTGTTTGTCCCTGGGCATCGATGTGTTGTTTATCCCTCTGGGCGAGGCCGATTATCACTCGCCCGTCGAAACCTTCAACCACCTGTGGGCTCAACGATGCTGGGGCCGCCATCACTTTACACGTCGTCGCGATGTCTCACGGGTCCAGCGGACCTTTCTCGCGTGGTACCGAAGCCAGTACATCGCCCCCCGCCAGGTGGATACGCCCGAGCGCATGCGGCTGGGGGCTCGACGGCACACGCTCGCTTCACCCGACGCCACGGGCTTACCGCATCGCTTGCCGATCTGTGCGGGACGCGTGCATGCCGTGCGCCGGGTCTCGCAAGCGGGCCGGGTCAGTTTGCTCAATCAATCCCTACGCGTGGGCAAACGCTCCCGTGCGCGTTACGTCTGGCTGATGTGAGAGACGGCCCGCCAGCGTCTGAGCATGTGGTATCAAGCCCGTGCCGGGGCGCCGTGGAAACGACGCAAAACGGTCGAGGCACCGTTGAGCGAACCTGTGGTGGCAGTGCCCAAACGGTTCGCTTGCTTCCATGCCGTACGGCAACCGAGCACACGGGGTTGACCCATCATAGACAACGGCTCAGAACCGGCCAACATAGCGAGCCCGCCATGCGCCCTGACCATTCCGGATCAGAAAAAGGGTTGGACTGCGTTGTTCCAATCGTGCAATGGTTGGAACTGAGCGCGTTCAGTGAGGTGAAATGAACGCGGCATGGATCCGTTTTGAGCCCATAAATCCTTGCTCACAGGAGGTTTCATCGCGTCCCTAACCCTCGTGTCCACGATGTGCTGACTACATCTAGTGGTTGGTCTCAACGCTTGCGATGTCCACGATGTGCTGACTACGGACAGCTAGGCATGAATCCCTACCTGATCGAGCATGCACGCGAAGTCGTAGGCGATCTCGCGCAGGTGGTCGTAACGCCCGGAGGCACCACCGTGGCCCGCCCCCATATTGGTGACCAGCAGCAGCGGATTGGGGGTGGTCTGCATGGTGCGCAGCTTGGCAGTGTATTTCGCAGGCTCCCAGTACATCACCTGGCTATCGCTGAGCGACGTCTTCACCAGCATCACCGGGTAGGCCTTGCATTCGATATTGTCGTAGGGTGAGTACTGCCGCATATATTGGTAGTACTGCTTGATATTGGGATTGCCCCATTCCTCGTATTCACCCACCGTCAGCGGTAAGCTGGCGTCCAGCATCGTTGACAGCACGTCGACGAAGGGCACTTGCGACAGCACCACCTTACACAAATCCGGCCGTATATTGGTGACCGCGCCCATCAGCAGGCCGCCGGCGCTGCCCCCAGCGATCGCGAGCCGGTCGGACGAGGTGTAGCGCTCGCGGATCAAGGTCTCGGCCACCGCGATGAAGTCGGT
>SCUU01000087.1 GCA_004297065.1 Gallionellaceae bacterium | reverse complement strand
TTTTTTGTCAGGCAAGGCGCAGACCCGCAGCCGTATGGGGTATACGGCAAGGGGGTGCAACGCGGCATGGCGAAAAAAGACGCCGTTTAATGTTTCGTTATTTCTGGTTTGCGACACTAGTGTCGCAAACCCACCGGCTCAGAGCCGTTGTGAGGGGATAGGTCATGAAAGAGTTTAGCAAATTCGTCGGGCTGGATGTTCGCAAAAAAACGATAGCGGTATCGGTGGCAGAAGCGAACGGAGGAGAGCTACGCCACCTCGGAGAGGCCGCCAATACGCCGGAGGCACCGGATTCTGAAGAAGCAGGCATCCCATACCAAAATCTGATCAATCTCTACTTGCGCGACTGCGCGGCGTCTCATCGCAAGTTAAATTTGAACTGGAAATAGCCCGCGTAAGGCGTACACCCAAAGGGTGCAAGAACCTCTACGAGGTAACCAGCTGGCATTGCGCCGGATAATCGCGTTCATCCCGGATGCTGTCGCGATTGCCAACGCGGGTGAAAACTAGTACGGTACGCACATCCCGCGACTTTCGAGGAACATCATGGCCATTTCCAATATCAATTCCAGTCAGCAAACCGCATCTGTCAGTTCCGTCACTTCGGCGCGGACGGTATCGACCACCGACAACGCCAAGGCCGGTGCCGAGAAATTCGCCGCCACCATCGTGACGCTCTCCGCCCAAGCCAGAAGATTGAGCCAAACCGACGCCACCTCGGCACCGATCAAGGCGACTCAGGCGCAAAACTCCAGCCGCACCGATGCCGACATCGCGCAAAAGAACCAGGTCAGAACCAAAGAGATCGCCGAATCTTCCGCCACACAAGCCAAAGAGACTCCGCCAGCCAGAAGCCGCATCAACACCTATGCTTAACGCGAACTGGCAGGCCTTCCTCGAGCAGCAAGGCGCTCATCCCCAAGACGGGATAGTCCAAGATTTCGGCGATGCCTCCACCGAGCGCATCGCCACCCGCGACGGCACGGTGCTGTGCGATTTGTCGCAGTTCGGCATGCTCAAGGTGAGCGGCGACGACGCGCAATCTTTCTTGCAGAACCTGCTCAGCAACGACATCAAAGCCGTCACCCCGCAACTCGCACAACTCAGCAGCTTCAACACCGCCAAGGGGCGCGTGGTCGCGACCTTCCTCATCTGGCAGAACGGCAGCGATTATTTCCTGCAACTTCCCGCGACATTGATCGCACCTATGCAGAAAAAACTCTCGATGTACGTGCTGCGCGCCAAAGTGAAGATCGAGGATGTGAGCGCACAGCATATCTGCCTCGGGTTCTCCGGCAAAGAATCCGCAGCATTGCTGCAAACAAGCATCGGTGAGCCTCCGCAGACTCCTCTCGCCATGGCTCACCATGCCGGGGTCAGCGTCATGCGCACAGGCGACGAGCGTTTTCAACTCATCACCTCTGCCGGACATGCGCCCGCACTCTGGAACAAACTCTGCCCGCAAGCGCGCCCTGTCGGCTCGTCCTGCTGGGACTGGCTCAACATCCGCGCGGGCATCCCCGTCGTGCTGCCCGCCACGCAGGAACAGTTCGTGCTGCAGATGCTGAACCTCGACATTATCGGTGGCGTGAGTTTCAAAAAAGGCTGCTATCCCGGGCAAGAGATCGTGGCGCGCATGCACTACTTGGGCAAACTGAAACAGCGCACATTTCTCGCACATGTGGACAGCGACGTTGCGCCGCAACCCAACGATGCGCTGTACAGCGACGACTACACGGGGCAGACCAGCGGCAGCATCCTCAACGTCGCCCCCGCCCCCCAAGGCGGCTACGATGTTCTCGCGACATTGCATACCGGCACAGTCAACGATGCCCGCATCGTGCATTGGCAATCGCCGGATGGGGCGACGCTCGACTTCCAACCCTTGCCCTACCCGTTCCCTGCCGAAAGCGGCGGGTGAACCTCCCCGCGCAATTCTTCAGCAGCGACCTGCTGTGGCTGACGAATACCGTCTTCGCCATTCTGCTGGCGCGCGCGGCCTGGTTCGCGCCGTGGAAACAAGTCCTCGGTACGCAGATACGCACCAACGCGTTGGTCGGGTTAACGCTGGGCGTATTTCTGTTCTGGCAACTCAATGCGGGCTTCCGCCCCGGCTATAACCACCACATCATCGGCGCCACCCTGTTCGTGCTGATGTTCGGCTGGCAGGCCGCTTTTGTCGTGCTCTCCGGCATCATGCTGGCCACCTGGTGGCGTGCCGGCACCCCCCTCGTTTCGCTGGGAATCAACGGCCTGATGATGATTGCAATTCCGGTCTATTTCAGCGAATGGATGCTGCGCCTGATCCGCCGCCACCTGCCCAAGAATTTTTTCATCTTCGTGTTGTGCAACGGATTTTTATGCGGCGGTTTATCCATGGCCCTGGTCGTCGCCACCGCCACCGCGCTGCTCACCGGGCTCAGCCCGAACACATGGGCCAGCGTGCAACGCAACTACCTGATCGCCGCCCCCATCATCATCTTCGCCGAAGCGTTCGCCACCGGCGCGCTCATCACCGCCTTCGCGGTTTCCAAACCGGAAGCGGTGTTCAATTTCGATGCGGATGAGTATCTGACGGGGAAATAAAGTCAACGCGGTACGAGCTTCATCTTCTTGTGCGGCATGCCGGCATCCAGAAACTCCTCGCCGTATTCCGCAAAACCGAAGGTGTGATAGAACGGGATCGCGTAGGTCTGCGCATCCACATCCACCCAATTGTAATGGCGCGAACGCGCCTCGTTGAGCAGCGCCTCCATGAGCGCCGTGCCGACTTTCTGCTTGCGCCACTTCGGCAACACCGCGATGCGCCCGACGTGCCCGATGCGCCCGTTCTGCAAGATACGCCCGCAACCGATGGCATCGCCGCTATGAGTGATCGCCAAGGCGTGGCGGCACTCCGCATCGAGCCCGTCCCATTCCAGTTCAGCGGACACGCCCTGCTCGCGCATGAACACCGCCTCGCGTATCGCGCGCAGCAGCGGCTCTCCGTCGTGCCAACTCACCAGACTCACCGTGAAACCACTCATCCTTTTTCTCCCGCTTACGCGATGATCTCGACGGGCGTGCCTGCCGCCACCAAGTCGAACAACTCCAGCAGATCGGCATTGTGCATACGCACGCATCCGTGCGAGCCGGGCTTGCCCAGCGGCACGCTGTCCGGCGTGCCGTGGATGTAAATGTAGCGGCGCATGGTGTCGCACGTACCCCAACGGTTGTAGCCCGGCTCCCGGCCGCACAGCCACAGGATGCGCGTCAAAATCCAGTCGCGAACGGGCTGCGCAGCGCCGAGTTCCGGCGTATAGATTTCCCCCGTGGGGCGACGTTGCACGAACACCGCATTTTCCGGCTGCCCCGCGCCGATCTTGGCGCGGATCACGTGCTTGCCGCGCGGCGTACAAAAACTGCCGTTCTCCTCGCCCGCGCCGTTCGCTCCCGTGGAAACGGAATAACGGTGCAGCAGCTTACCTTGGTCGTCAAACAGTTCGAGAGTTTGCACCGGAATGCAGATAGTGATCTTCATTGGGTTTTCTGTTGCGCGCGGCGCATGGCAAAAAAATCGCTGAGCACTTTACCGCACTCCTGCGCCAACACACCGCCATGAATGCCGGCATGATGGTTGATGCGCGTCTCGGCAAACAAGTCGAGCACGCTGCCCGCCGCGCCCGTCTTCGGATCAGTCGCACCGTACACCACACGCGCAATGCGCGCGTGGAACATCGCCCCGACGCACATCACACAAGGCTCCAGCGTCACGAACAGCGCGCAGCCTAGCAAACGATAGTTACCGAGATGTTGCGCCGCATCGCGCAGCGCCAGCATCTCGGCATGGGCGGAAGGGTCGTGGCGCGAAATCGGCGCATTGCTGCCGCGCCCGATGATCTGCCCATCTTTCACCACCACCGCACCGACCGGCACTTCGCCCGCCTGCGCGGCCTGCTCCGCGAGGCGCAAGGCTTCGCGCATGAAACGAACATCCCCCTCTCCCGATGGGAGATAACCAGTGACTTGTACGGTTTTATCGTGCTTAGTCAAATGGCTATAACCAATGACTTGGTTGGCGTTGTTTGCCAACCTAGTCAGATGGCTAGCTGTTTCACCAGTGGCTCCATCAGGGGCTAGGGGTGAGGGTGGCTTTCTCTGCATCATCACGCCCTTCCGTCCACCAATAGATTCACCACCAGACAAATCATCAACTCCTTGTTGCCCGGATCGCTCTCCGCGATCAGCAAGGCCAGCGCCGTCAGCGCGTTGTCGTTGATCGACATGCTCATATTTTCCTGCTGGAGGTAGAGCAAAAACATGAACGAACCGATGCGCTTGTTGCCGTCCGAAAACGGATGATCCTTGATGACGAAATACAACAGGTGCGCCGCCTTCTCTTCGCGGGTGCGGTACAACGATACACCGAACATCGTCTGTTCGATGTTGCCGAGAATACCCGCGAACGCCTCGCCGCGCGCCTGCCCGAACAGCGGCGTCGCCTCGCCGCGCGCCATCAACTCGGCCTTGAGTTGGGCAATCGCCGCAAGCGCCTTGCCGTCATCCAGCGCCCCTTGCGCGGGCTTGCAACTTTCCGGCAACACCAAACCGCTCTCGTCGTATTGCAGCAACAAGCGCCAAGTCTTCGCGTAATCCACAATAAGCGCCAGCACCGCACTGCCCGTGTCGCTGACCAAAGCCTGATTGTTCAAGGTGCGCGCCAACAACTCGATAGCCTGCTGTGCCTCGCTGATGCCGCGCTCGGCGAGGTGTGTCTGGTTCAGTGTGTAGCCTTGCACTAGGTGTTCGCGCAGGGTGCGGGTCGCCCATTGGCGGAAGCGGGTAGCCTGTGCGGAATTGACCCGATAGCCCACCGAAATGATGGTATCGAGATTGAAATAGTCCACCTGATAGGTTTTTCCATCGGCGGCAGTTGTTGCAAATAATGCAACAACTGCATCCCGCACCAACTCGCCCTCTTGAAAAATATTCCGCAAATGTCGGGAGATAACCGATTTATCACGCCCGAAAAGCTCGGTCATCTGGTTCAAACTAAGCCACACCGTCTCCGCATCCAGCCGTACGCTCACCTGCGTTTGTCCGCCCTCGGCTTCATAGATCAACACTTCGCTCATGGCATTTCCTTTCAACGCGCACCCCATGTGCAACTATGCACATACTACCTATCCAACGGGCTCACCACGCCCTTGCCGCCTTTATTGAGGACATGGGTGTAAATCATCGTGGTGGAAACATCGGAGTGGCCGAGCAGCTCTTGCACGGTGCGGATGTCGTAGCCGCCTTCAAGAAGATGCGTCGCAAACGAATGGCGGAAAGTGTGCGGGGTTGCCGGTTTGGCAATACCTGCCGCACGCACCGCCTGCTTCACGGCACGCTGCACCGCCTGATCCTGAATATGATGGCACCGGATTTTTCCTTCACGCGGGTCTTCCGACAAATTGGCGGAAGGAAAAATATATTGCCATGCCCAGTCCCGGCCGGCATTGGGATATTTCCTGTCTAGGGCATACGGCAAATAAACGTCGCCGAACCCAGCCGCCAAGTCCTGCCGATGCAATTCCTTCACGCGGGCAAGATGGGTTTTGAGCGGTGCAGCCACTGCAGCAGGCAGCATCGTCACCCGATCCTTGAAGCCCTTGCCATCGCGCACCAGTATTTCACGGCGGGAAAATTCCACATCCTTCACCCGCAGCCGCACCCCTTCCATGATGCGCAGTCCGGCACCGTATAACAGGCTGGCGATCAGCCAGTGCGTCCCCTCCAGCCGCGCCAGCACCGCCTGCACTTCCCCGCGCGTCAACACCACCGGCAGACGCTTGGGAGCCTTCGCGCGCTCCACGTTATCCAGCCAGGGCAAATCCATGTCCAATACTTCTTTGTACAGAAACAGCAAAGCAGACTTGGCCTGGTTTTGCGTCGCAGCGGCGACCCGCCCTTCTACCGCCAAGTGAGTAAGAAACGCCTCGACTTCCTGCGCCCCCATGTCTTTGGGGTGATGCTTGCCATGAAAAAGAATATAGCGTTTAATCCAGTCCGCGTAAGACTGCTCGGTGCGAATGCTGTAGTGCTTCAGGCGGATTTTCCCCCGCACTTGATCGAGCAGCTTGGGTGGTGAGTCAGATGATGGCTTTGCAGTCATTTTTAGTATCCACTAAAAAATCGTAACAGATTGACCGGAAGCGGATTATGTATGAGTAGAAATATTTTATCCATCACCCTGACGCAATGTTTTACGTCAAATGGGATGGCTACTTTACGTTCGGCGTCAAAGCCCCGCACTGTATTGCGTAGCCCATGTATTCACCGACCCGCGCCATTTTTTGTTCTATCGCCTCTCGGTCTGCCGGACAGTCGAGGATGCCTTCATCCTCAAGCATTGTCACAATAGCCAGCACGTCGTTCAGTTCCCGCGCAATGTCCTGCGCGTTGGTCGAGGCCGCGCCCGGGTATCCGTCATCAAGGCCGAATCGCAACGCCTTGGCTACGGCGTGCTGCACTTCAGCGCATTCTTCGGCTAAGCAGGCCAGGAGGTGTTCTGTTCGGTTCATTGCTGTCTTTTCTCCGTATCATTTGCCGCCGAACCCGGCGGTCAAGAGGGACTGCCGCAAAAGCGCGTCAGCCCCTTACCTTTACGTTATGCCCTCACTAGGATGACACCGCGCCTCACTGTAATGACGACCTCTCGCGGCGTCTCTGGGGGCGTATCAAGTCGCGTCCTTGCCGCATCCATCAGGGTGCGTAGCGCCTTCAATTCCTTGCGCGTTGCTCCGGTGTATGTGTCCCACCACTCGGGGCTGTCAAGGTATCTGTCAATTTCGGCCACTGCATCGGCCAGCACGTCTGAAATCATTTGTCGTTCTCCTATTGTTGCGCCGGGCATAACCCGGCGGTCAAGTTCGCTCCACTTCGTTCCGCTGGGACTGCGCTAAAGCGCAGCCCCTTACCTTTACGTTAGCCACTTTATTTGCCGTCATCTAGCTATGGCCATGAACACTGCAAAATATCTCAGCTATGCGGAAGCTTGGCGGCGTATCAAGGATGCCACTTCGCAGGGCTTCTACTTCGAGGTAGTAACACTCTGCGAGAGCATCATTTCTGATCGCCTTCTGTCTTATGTGCGGGGTGCCGATTCGACCAATAAGGCAACAGTTCTCACGCCTTTCTCAACCTTAATTGCACAGTGGCGCAAGCTGGCATCAGGAAAACTCCCTGTTCATGGAAATTCAGATTTAGGTGCGGCTGTTGATGCTTGGCGCCTTGAGCGTAATGCAATAATTCATGGCCTCACCAAATCGGAACCAGGCACCCCAACTGCGCAGGTGCAACCGTTCATAGCCCGAGCAGAGCAAGCGGCAAAGACCGGAGCGGCACTCGCCCGTGCTGTTTCCTCATGGCATAGAAGGCAGTTGCGCGCGCATCGGGCGGTGAAAAAGCGGCTAACCCTGCGCTCAAGCGGGACTGCGCAAAAGCGCGCAGCCCCTTAGCTCCACGTTAGACCTTCCATGAAATACGGTTTGGGGGGTGTTGAAAGTACACAACCGGCAAGCGAGTTGCATAAGGGAGATAACGATATGGAAACAGCATTTCTTGACGAGCTGATTAAAACTCTCAAAGATCGGTTCGCGAAAAACATGCGGCGTCATACTGGAATCGACTGGAGTTCAGTGCAAGCGAAATTGAAGGATAGTCCTGAAAAACTCCAAGCGCTCTATGAAATGGAGCGCACTGGCGGCGAACCGGATGTCGTTGGTTATGATGGAAAGACCAGCGAGTTTATTTTCTGTGATTGTTCACCTGAAAGTCCGATAGGCCGACGCAGCATTTGCTATGACCGCGAGGCTCTCGCGTCACGAAAAGAAAACAAACCGAGCGGAAACGCTATAGAAATGGCATCCGCTATAGGTATCGAGATGCTCACGGAACAACAATATCGAGAATTGCAAGAGCTTGGAGAATTCGATAGAAAAACTTCGAGCTGGGTGAAAACCCCAGCCAAGGTAAGGGGTCTTGGCGGTGCGCTCTTCTGTGATCGTCGCTACGACCAAGTTTTCGTGTATCACAACGGTGCCGAATCATACTATGCCGCCAGAGGTTTTCGCGGTCTGCTCAAGGTCTAACCCTACGCTCAAGCGGGACTGCGCAAAAGCGCGCAGCCCCTTAGCTCCACGTTAGGGCTTCTTGACATTTTGCTCGGCGTACATACAATGTATTCATGATTAAATTCGAGTGGGATGCAGCCAAAGCGGCTTCAAACAAGAAGAAACATGGCGTTTTGTTTGAGGAGGCTCAATCTGTCTTCTATGACGAGTTCGCTGTGCAATTTTTTGACGAAGATAATTCCGTGTCAGAAGACAGATTTCTGATGCTTGGTTTCAGTGATGAAGCTCGCCTCCTGATTGTCTGTCACTGCGAACGTAATCAGGGCAATGTTATTCGAATCATCTCTGCAAGAAAGGCCACGAAAATTGAGAGTAATTATTATCAAGGAGTTAGATCATGAAAACTGAATACGACTTGTCAAAAATGAAATCTCGCAAAAACCCTTATGCAGCCAAACTCAAAAAGTCTGTCACGATGCGTTTGAGTGAAGATGTTATTGGTTATTTCAAACAAATGGCCGACGAGAAGGGTGTGCCATATCAGAGTTTGATAAATCTTTATCTGCGAGACTGTATTTCAAGCCATAGAAAGATTGATATTTCTTGGCATGGGCAGCCCTAACCCTACGTTCCAGAGGGACTCCGCAAAAGCGTTGCTTTTGCTTCGCCCCTCAACTCCATACATGGACGCCCGCTTTTGCCAAGCTTTCAATCGATGATTTTGAGAAGGTAAAGATTTCGTTCTTCGGTCAAGCGTGGCGTCCTTGCGTTGCATCTCGCCATGAACCCATTCCCAGTCCGGTGCCTCTTTGCGCTGCGCGCTGCTGCGATTGCTCGTGCCTATCGCCTGGCACCACTGGTCATCATCAAGCGATTCAAGCTCATTCCATGGATGCCGGCAACCCTGCAGAAGCGCTCGCAATGTGCCAACCGTATTGGGTGATATTCCCAGCGTCCCACCGATGGCTCGGCTGGACTGGGATGGATCGTAATAGTGCAAACGCGTGACCTCGCGTTGCAGATGTATCGGGAGCCGCATGGGCAAATCTCCTTCGAGCCCGGTGGTCTGCCCAGGCGTTTAAAGACAATCTACCCCTTCCGTTCGCACCACACACTTGACGAGAACGGACCCTCAGCCCATACTGCGCGGTAACAAGTCCCACTCTTGTCTGGCAGCGATGCTGGCGTTTCGCCCGAGGCAGGCTCCTCGGGCGTTAACGTTTTTGGGGTTCGATTCAAAGCCAGATGCTGTCTCCCTCTCCTTTCTGACCGGCCTCCAGCCGCATGCGGGCAAGCCAATCCGCCACTTCTTGTGTCAATGCAAACCATCCGCGTCTGTTAGGAACCGTGAACAAAGTGACTGCAACCCTTCTATCCGGAACTGTTTTCCTGCATCGATATGAGGTGCAAGCATTGGGCCTATCCGCTTCCCAACCGGCGCATGGATGTGGTCATCTTCTGGCAGGGATATCAAGAGCATCTGGAAAAACGGGAACGCGCTGAAGTTGCGCGGGCCGACGTTGATCCTGAAACGGGTTGTTGATTTATTCTAATTCGCGTTAGATAATGCGTTAATAATCCATGGCCAATGGGTAATGGATTTAGCACGTTGCGAATCTTTTTCGAATGCGGCAAGCGCTTGTTCGAGATGGCATTCGAGCGCATC
>SCUU01000172.1 GCA_004297065.1 Gallionellaceae bacterium | reverse complement strand
AGTGCATCGGGGCGCGGACTGTGAGAAATTGTTGTGCCACAACGATTTGCTCTGGTCCAAGGAGATGCCCCGATGCCGACAGAGTGTACGCCGACACTGTTCGAATTTGAAGCGGTAGAACGACGCGCGGTGGTGGCCAGCTTCGATGGCGGCGACATCACCTCGAACGCCGGGGCGCTGCTGCTGGGGCAGGTGGATCGAGGTCTTGGGCTGATGCGTCGGTTTGCCGAGTGCTTCACCGACGGGCGCAGCCCCTGCCTTGTCGAGCACCAAGTCGAGACGCTGGTGGGGCAGCGGATCTTCGGCCTGGCGCTGGGCTATGAGGATCTGAACGATCATGACGAGCTGCGCAAGGATCCGACCTTTGCGGTGCTGGCGGGCAAGCTGACCCCGGTCGTGCGGAAGGACTGCGAGGCGTTGGCGGGCAAGAGTACGCTCAATCGCCTGGAGCACAGGCCGCGGCGCCATGCCTCGAAGTATCACAAGATCGACTGCGACGGGGCTCGCGTCGACGCGCTGCTCGTCGACCTTTTCCTCGAGGCGCATGAGCGTGCGCCGCGCGAGATCGTGCTCGATCTCGACAATACCGACATCCCGCTGTACGGCGGCCAGGAAGGCCGCTTCTTCCACGGCCACTATGACGAATATTGCTATCTGCCGCTCTACGTGTTCTGCGGCCGGCACCTGCTATTGGCGCGCCAGCGCCGTGCCAACGTCGCCGGCAGTGCCGGCGCCGTCGAGGAGACGGCGCGCATCGTCGCCCAGATCCGTCGGCACTGGCCGCGAGTGCACATCATTCTGCGCGCCGACAGCGGCTTCGCCAACGACGCGCTGATGGGGTGGTGCGAGGAGACCCGCGTCGATTACGTGTTCGGCTTGGCCCGCAACAGCCGCCTGGAGGCGGCACTCGTCGAGCCGCTCGCCGAGGCCAAGCGCCTGTGCATCGCCTCGGGCAAGCCGACGCGCGTGTTCCGCGACTTCCAGTATCGAACGATCGACAGCTGGAGCCGTGCCCGCCGCGTCGTCGGCAAGGCCGAGCACACACTGGAAGGCGCCAATCCCCGCTTCGTGGTCACCTCCCTCAAACGCACCCGCATCGCCTACGATGCGCGCGCGCTCTACGAGGACCTCTACTGCGCCCGCGGCGAGGCCGAGAACCGCATCGGCGAGCAGTTCGAGCTGTTCGCCGATCGCGCTTCTTCCGCCACCCTGCAGGCCAACCAGCTCCGCCTGTGGTTCTCGGCCATGGCCTACGTTCTCGTCGACACCTTGCGCCGCGTCGGCCTGCGCCACACCCAGCTCGCCGATGCCGCCGTCGCGACCATCCGCCTCAAGCTGCTCAAGCTCGGGGCGCAGGTGCGCACCAGCGTGCGCCGCATTTACTTCGCCATCGCCTCCAGTTGCCCGAACAAGATCGAGTTCGAACTCGCCTACCTCTTTCTCCAGCGCGCCTTCAGCTCCGCCTGATCCGAATGCCGCCCAGAAAACCCGGACGCCGCTTCCCCGAGCGATGAGGCATGTCCCGGTGGACTCTCATGGCGAGTGCGCCAAGGCCACCGGACTCGCGTTCCGTGAAGCT
>SCUU01000163.1 GCA_004297065.1 Gallionellaceae bacterium | reverse complement strand
GTGGTTAACTTTCCGTGGTAGTCGCCTTTTTTGTCCCTAGCCGAAGTCCAAACTATCCTTGACGTAATTCTGTAGTTATTTATACTGCAATAAAAGGAGGCAATATGGCTATTTCGTCCAAGGACATCGTTCCTCTGACGCGGGCACGGGCAAAGCTTGCTGAGCTTTGCGAAGACATCCGGCGGGAGCACGGAGAGAAAATTCTTACGAAGAACGGGGAAAGTTGCGCGGCGCTGATCGACGCGGAGCGTCTCGATTATTACCACCGCCTGGAGCGGGAGCATGTTCATCTCACGCTCCTCGAAGAGGCGGTTCGCGGTGTCGAGGAGGTCAATCGGGGTAAGCTTTTGACCGCAGCCAAACTCAAGGCCCGGTATGGCCGCCCTCATCCTTTCTCCGTTATCCTTTCTTCTTAAGTCACGCCCCACGATTCCCGCGCCGTCTTTTACTTTGTCCTTTTGCCTTTTTACTTTTGCCTTTTTACCTTTCCCCTTTGTCCCTTGCCTGTTTTGCAATTTTGCGCGAAACCAACTTCGGCTGGGTCTCCCGATCCGGTGACATCATGGGTTTAGACTTCATAGACTGGACTGGATCTCCTCAGCCGGGCTTTTTGTCTGGCAGCGAGTGAAATCAAAAATTAAAAGACCTGGCCCTTAAATTCACTGACTGTTGCAGTGCAAGACCTGATTCCCACCACGTTAGTCATCTCCCGTTTGACATCACGTCACGATTGCGAGTAGTTTTTCCCTCGAATCGGTCATTCACGGCACTTGTTACTTTCAAGAAGGAGAACAGCGATGAAGATTGCAGTGATCGACGACTATCAGGACGCGTTCCGCACCCTGAAGTGTTACGCCAAGCTGAAAGGCCACGACGTGATCGTCTACAACGACACCGAGAAAGATCCCGCTGGGCTCGCCGATCGGTTGAAAGACGCTGAAGCGGTGTTGCTGACCCAGCAGCGCTCCCGCTTTCCAAGCGCCGTGATCGAGCGCCTGCCCAAGCTCAAGGTCATAAGCCAGACCGGGCGCGCGACCGCGCATATCGACGTCGAGGCCTGCACTCAGCACGGGGTTGTGGTCTCGGCCGGCGGGGCCGGCAGACCGCATACGACGGCGGAGCTTACCTGGGGACTGATATTGGCCGCGCTACGGCACATCCCCTACGAGGTAAAGCGATTGAGAGAGGGACACTGGCAATCGACGATCGGCACAGCCGTGCAAGGCAAGACGCTCGGCATTTACGCCCTAGGCCGAATCGGCAGTATGGTTGCCGGCGTCGGACGCGCCTTCGGGGCGCGCGTGATCTGCTGGGGCCGGGAAGGATCGACGACACGCGCGAGAGAGGCCGGATATGAGGTTGCGGCAAGCCGCGAATCCTTTTTCGGCGAATCGGACATTGTGAGCCTGCATCTCCCGCTGACCAAGGAGACGCGCGGCATCGTGACCCGTAAGGACCTCGGTCTGATGAAGCCCACGGCGCTGATCGTCAACACGAGCCGCGCCGGGCTCATCGCCGAGGGCGCGCTAGCGGACGCGCTCAAAGCCGGGCGTCCGGGCTTTGCGGCGGTGGATGTCTTTGAAGACGAACCGGTCATCGGCGCGGAACACCCTCTGCTCAAAATGGACAACGCTATCTGCACGCCTCACCTGGGTTACGTCGAGCGCGACAGTTATGAATCTTACTACGACGCCGCCGTCGAGCAGATCGTCGCTTACGCCGAGGGCAGGCCTATTAACGTGGTGAACCCGGAGGCGCTGGGAAAAAAATAAGCTCGCGCCGCAGACGCTCAGGCGAAGAGACGCTGAAACGATCTCTCTGATTTCTACACATCTTTCCGCTTTCATCTTTCATAATTCAGCCTTTCGAGGCGGCGATTCTCAGATCGTTCTGGCCCCGTCTCCCGCCAACCAGTCTTGTTGTTAGGAGCTGGCAACTTATCGAGGTAGTGAAATTAAGAATCAACAGACCCGACCCCGTAACCTCCCTAACGCTTATTATGGTGAGGCGTTCCTTTCTTGCGAACAAGCGCGAAACCGTCAAACGTTTCTTGCGTGCCTACAGTGAAGGTATCTATGAGTTCAAGACCAACAAAGAAAAAGCGATAAAAGTTTACGCTAATCGCCTCAAGCAAAAAGATCTGAATATTCTCGAAGAAACACTTGCTTTTTACGGACCAAAATTTTCCTTCCCGCCGCGCGTCAACCGCGGCGGCATCAACAACGCCCTTGCACTTGTGCGACAAGGCGTCGAAGTAAAGGGAGAAATCAACCTCGGGCAGTTTGTCGATGAGAGCGTGATTGACGAACTGGAAAGGGAGGGATTTTTCAAGAAATTGTCCGACCCAAGAACAAGAAAATGAATCTCACGCAAAAGGCCGCGGTCTACATCGCCAGACTTTGAAAGTAAGAACGATCGATGAGAATTACGATGTGGATCAGCGCGTACAGTAGCGCCACATATCCGCAAACAAGCCCAGCAACGGTCACGGAGACAAAAAGTTTGTGCGTCATAAATCCCCTCCATTTGTTTTGCTCAGCCCTCGTTAAATCTAAGGAGCAATGTCCATGCCAACCCCAATCGTTGGTTTGGACTTAGGGTAACGCACTGGATTGGAAGTAGAATTTTGGGAAGGTCGGTTTAGCGTGGCTTTGGAGGAAAGGGGAAAAGGTATCCTTTATAATACGCCTTAGTATCTAAAAGGATTCAGTCGATCCGAAGGGTCTCCGTCAGCGTTTTCCCACCAACCAAAAATCCCAGCTGGGGAGACCCCGTCCGGGCGATGGTGTGGAATCGAAGATGTGACGGGATCGAAAGACCCAGCCGAAGTTAGCTCAGCGTATATAGAGCAAGTTCATGATGCCTGTCAAGCGGAAAATAAAAGGCCTGAGTCGGAAGCCCCGGGCTTTCTAAATTCTGCTTTGATTTTTCCGCCTTACGCCTCACGCCTGTTGCCTTTTGCCTTCTTTGCTGTCGCCGCTTGCGGTTCCGGAAAGATTGTTAAGATTGTTGGGCCTGAACATCCCGCTGGAATTTTCAAGAGGATGAGACGATCTTTCTGTCCTACGTATGTTAGATTTTGTTTTTAGCTCTTCGCTTTGATTTTCGACCTCCGCATTTGCCCTATACGCAACGATCTCAACACGACATGACCTCTGCTATCCCCCCTCAGTGGAGCGGATCTCGTACTCCCTCTCTTCTTTGAGCATCT
>SCUU01000292.1 GCA_004297065.1 Gallionellaceae bacterium | reverse complement strand
TCGGTCGACCAGCGCATTGAGCACCTGGTAGTACCTGGTGGCCGACATCGAGAACAGTTCCTTGATGGCGTCCTCTTTGGAACCCGCGAACTTCCACCACTGACGTTCGAAACCAAGAATGTCGTGTTCGCGGCGGGTCAACCCGTCGGCGAGCTCAGAGTCGTCCCCGGATCGCTCAGTACGCGCAATAGCGCCGTCCATTTCGCCCCTGGACCCTTTCTCTGATCTCGGTACATGCCCGCTGTGTTTCGTGCGTCACAACGGATCTGGGACACACCAAGTGATTCGGCAACATTCAACCACGGCGAACGGTATTGAGCCGTGATCGTTACCCGCGAGTCGGATCACTAAGATTGCTCGTCATGGCTGTACGTCCAATCTGCATCGTCGGTGACCCTGTTCTGCACACCGCGACCACTCCGGTGGCCGTCGGCACCGACGGATCCCTCCCTTCCGATCTCGCCGAGCTCATCGATGACATGTACGAGACGATGGACAAGGCCAACGGCGTGGGCCTGGCCGCCAACCAGATCGGTGTCGGGCTGCGGCTGTTCGTCTACGACTGTGCCGACGACCGCGGCCAGACCGCGCGCCGCCGCGGCGTCGTGATCAATCCGGTACTGGAGACCTCGGAAATCCCCGAGACCATGCCCGACCCCGACTATGACGACGAGGGCTGCCTGTCGGTCCCCGGCGAGTCGTTCCCGACGGGGCGCGCCACGTGGGCCAAGGTCACCGGCCTGGATGCCGACGGCAAACCCGTCGAGTTGGAGGGCACCGGCCTGTTCGCCCGCATGCTGCAGCACGAGACCGGACACCTCGACGGCTTCCTGTACCTCGACTGCCTGATCGGCCGCAACGCACGGGCCGCCAAGCGGATGGTCAAGTCGAACAAGTGGGGGGTGCCCGGGCTGAGCTGGATGCCGGGTGAGGTCGACGACCCGTTCGGGCACTGATGCCCGCCGGCGGGCGCGTCGGTAGCCGCGTCTCGCTCCGTTACCAGCTTGCGGACTCCGAAACAGAGGCCTTCACCGACGTCGTCGGTCACATCGAGGCGCTCACCCCACTCGTGGTGGTGCGCACCAAATCCGGTGAGCGCGTCGAGGTCCGGCCCGCCGACGTGATGTCGGTGCGCGAGCTGTCGCACGCCCCGGTGCGCAATTCGGAGATTCGCGCGGTCGAGCACGCCGCCGCGCTGGCCTGGCCGGGCACCGAGCACCGGTGGGT
>SCUU01000291.1 GCA_004297065.1 Gallionellaceae bacterium | reverse complement strand
TCCGGCGGCAGGATGATGGGCGCGGACGCGCCCTTTCCGTCGACGACGACCTTGTTTGAGCGGGCCAGGACGCGCTGCATGGTCTCGATATAGAGCCGCTCGCGGGTCACGCCCGGGGCGCGGCGATACTCGTTGTAGATCGAGTTGAAGCGCGCGGCGTCGCCGGAGGCCTCGCGGACGGACTGTTCGCGGTAGCCGTCGGCGGATTCGGTGATCTTGGCGGCGTCGCCCTTGGCTTCGTTGATCACGCGGTTGGCGTAGGTGCGCGCCTCGTTGACCGCCGATTCGCGGTCCTGGCCGGCGCTGGAGACGTCGCGGTAGGCGGCCAGCACCTCGGACGGCACCTGGGCCGAGCGGATCTGAACTTCGACGACGCTGACGCCGGTGCCCCAGCTGTCGAGGGTGCGCTGCATGAGCTCGGCGGTCTGGATCTGCACCTGGCCGCGGCCGGTGGAGATGATCAGGTCCAGCGGCATGCGGCCGACGACTTCGCGCAGGGCGCTTTCGGCGACGGCCTTGACCGAGCCTTCCGGGTTCTCGGTGGAGAACAGGTACTTGGGCGCGTCGGCGACGCGCCAGGTGACCGAGAACTGCAGGCTGACGATGTTGTCGTCGCCGGTCAGCATCAGGCTTTCCTGAGGAACGTCCTGGTCGTTGGCGCCGCCTATGTCGATGCGGTTGAGACTGGTGACAGGCACCTTCTCGACGCGCTCAATCGGGGCGGGCAGGTGATAGCGAAGGCCCGGGGTCTCGGAGCGTGAATAGGCGCCGAAGGTGGTGACCACGCCTTCTTCGTTGGGCTGGACCACATAGACGCCGGAGGCGGCCCACAGGGCCACGACCACCCCGCCGATGGCCACGGCCGCGCCAGGGCGCATGCCGCCGCGACCGGGGCCGGCGCCCATCATGTCGCGCAGGCGATCGGTGAGGCGCTTAAGCTCAGCGTTGAAGTCGGGACCGCTCGGGCCGCGACCGCCACCACCACCGCCGCCGGACGGGCGACGCGGCGGGTTCGGGCGCGGTTCATTGCTTTCGGGCGGAGGGGGCGAGCCCCAGGGGCCGGGTTTGGCGTTATCGTTCCAGGGCATTCAGGTCGCGTCGGGCTCTACTTTGGCTTTCCAGGCGCGGCCCGCTTGCAAACCCGATGGGCTTGTAAACCGGCGCTGTCACCCGGATATGAGGGCCCTGATGGGCCAAAGCAAGACAAAGGCGACATGAGCGAAGCGCGCGAGCCGGATCGCGCCGCAATCCTGGCGGCGCTGGACGGGGTGAAAGACCCCAAGTCGGGACAAGGTCTGGCGACGGCGGGGCTTGTCCGCGG
>SCUU01000086.1 GCA_004297065.1 Gallionellaceae bacterium | reverse complement strand
GGACGGGATAGAAACCACGCGGCACATCAAGTCCGTGCCCCAGTTCGCCAAAATCCCGGTGATTATGATTACCGGCAAGAGCGAGGGGCAGGTTGTGATCGATAGCCTGAAAGCGGGGGCTATGGACTTCGTGGTAAAACCTTTCGACCGCGCCGCGCTGATTGCCAAAATAGACCGTGCGCTGGGGTTGGCTGCGCCTTGAGGGTACCCTATACGCGCCGCTTATAGCAAAGGCACGATCAACAATGCCACAATATTGATGATCTTGATGAGCGGGTTCACTGCCGGGCCTGCCGTGTCTTTGTAGGGGTCGCCGACGGTGTCGCCGGTCACTGCGGCCTTGTGTGCCTCGCTGCCCTTGCCGCCGTAATTGCCTTCCTCGATGTATTTCTTGGCGTTGTCCCACGCGCCGCCGCCGGTGGTCATCGAAATGGCGACGAAGATGCCGGTGATGATCGCTCCGACCAGCACGCCGCCCAAGGCTTTGGGGCCGAGCGTGAGACCTACAATAATCGGCACGGCAACAGGTAGCAGCGAGGGGATGAGCATTTCTTTGATGGCGGCTTTGGTCAGCATATCCACCGCCTTGGAGTAGTCAGGCTTGCCGGTGCCTTCCATGATGCCGGGGATTTCCTTGAACTGTCTGCGCACTTCGACCACCACGCTGCCCGCCGCGCGCCCCACGGCTTCCATGCCCATGGCCGCGAATAGGTAGGGTACCAGCCCGCCGATGAACAGGCCGATGATGACGCTGTGGTCGGATAAATCGAACAGCGTGACCTGCCCCAGATGCGCCTCCAGCGCGTGCGTGTAATCGGCGAACAGCACCAGCGCGGCCAGCCCGGCGGAACCAATGGCGTAGCCCTTGGTGACGGCCTTGGTGGTGTTTCCCACCGCGTCGAGCGGGTCGGTGATGTTGCGGATTTCTTCGGGCAGGCCGGACATTTCGGCGATGCCGCCCGCGTTGTCGGTGATGGGGCCGTAGGCGTCGAGTGCCACGACGATGCCGGTCATCGACAGCATGGCGGTGGCGGCGATGGCGATGCCGTACAGCCCGGCCATGGCATAAGCCGCATAGATGCTGGCGCACACGGCCAGCACTGGTGCTGCGGTGGAGCGCATCGAGACGCCCAGTCCGGCGATGATGTTGGTGCCGTGACCGGTGGTTGAAGCTTCGGCGATGTGGCGCACCGGGGCGTATTCGGTGGCGGTGTAGTACTCGGTGATGAGCACCATCGCGGCGGTGAGGATCAGTCCGATAATCGCCGAGCCGTATAGCGCGTTCACGCTGTAGCTGCCGTTGTCGCCCATCAGCCAGGAGGTGATCGGGTAGAACGCGACCAGCGACAAACCGCCGGCGACTGCCAGGCCGCGATACAGCGCGTTCATGATTTTGCCGCCTTCGCGTGCGGTGACGAAGAAGCTGCCGACGATGGAGGCGATGATGGAGAAGCCGCCGAGTGCAAGGGGGTAGATCACCGCGTTCGGCCCCGCATGAGTCATCAGCATGCCGCCCAGCAGCATGGTGGCGATGAGGGTCACCGCGTAGGTCTCGAACAAGTCCGCCGCCATGCCCGCGCAGTCGCCCACGTTGTCGCCCACGTTGTCGGCGATCACCGCCGGGTTGCGCGGGTCGTCTTCGGGTATGCCCGCCTCGACTTTACCGACGAGGTCGGCGCCGACATCCGCGCCCTTGGTGAAAATGCCGCCGCCCAGCCGCGCGAAAATGGAAATCAGCGAGCCGCCGAAACCCAGTCCGACCAAGGGTTCGAGAATCTCGGTCGTACTGGCACCGAGCGGGGCGGTGGAAGCGAGGAAGGCGTAGTAGCCCGCCACGCCCAGCAATCCGAGACCGACAACTAACATGCCGGTAATCGCGCCGCCCTTGAAGGCCACGTTCAGCGCGGCATTCAGGCCGTTATGTGCGGCTTGCGCCGTGCGCACATTGGCGCGTACCGAGACGTTCATGCCGATGTAGCCCGCCGCACCGGAGAGTATTGCACCGATCAAAAAACCGAACGCTGTTTTCCAGGAGAGCGCCAAGCCGATCGCCAGGAACAACACCGCACCGACGATGCCGATGGTGGTGTACTGCCGGTTCAGGTAGGCCGTCGCGCCTTCCTGTATCGCGGCCGCGATGCCGCGCATCTTGTCGTTGCCAGTGGGGAGGGAGATGATCCAGCGGATGGATAACACGCCATATACGATGGCGACTACGGAACACAGTAAGGTAAAAATGAGTCCTGTTGACATGACGTCCTCCCCGAAAAAATATTTAGCCACAGATGAACACAGATGTTCACGGATAAGAAATTACAGGGCCGCGATTTTATCCGCACCCGCAAGGGGTAGGCCGTGGTTGTACGGGGCTAAAGCCCCAACAACACACGCTCTGTAAATCCGTGTTCATCTGTGGCTGATTAGACTTTGAATGCCACCAGCTTTTTTGGCACTGCCACGTTCTTGAGCCGCACGTACTGCGGTAAACCGTCTTTGAACGGCGGATAGTCTTCGCCCTTGATGAGCGGCGCAAGGTAGGCGCGGCATTTGTCGGAGATGCCGAAGCCATCCCTGCTGATGAAGCTGCGCGGCATCATTTTCTCCACGTTGGCAACTTTGTCCAATGGTGCCACACCGATCTTCCATTTGTAAGGCTGGTCGGACAGGCGCTCCACCGTCGGCATCACCGCGTTCTCTCCCTTCAATGCCAACTCGACGGCCTTCTTGCCCAGTGCATAAGCCTGCTCGACATCGGTCTTGGATGCGATATGGCGCGCGGCGCGTTGCAGATAGTCCGCTACCGCCCAGTGGAATTTATAGCCGAGCGCGTCTTTGACCATGCTGGCAACCACCGGTGCAACCCCGCCCAGTTGGGCATGGCCGAAAGCGTCGAGCAGCCCTTGGTCGGACAGGAATTTGCCGTCTTCGCCTTTGACGCCTTCCGATACCACGACGGAGCAGTAACCGAATTTCTTGACCATGGAGTCCACCTTGGCGAGGAAGCGTTCCTTGCCGAAGGGCACTTCCGGGAACAGGATGACGATAGGCAGATCGCAATCTTTATCCGCAGCGAGTCCGCCCGCTGCGGCGATCCAGCCGGCATGGCGCCCCATGACTTCCATGACGAATACTTTGGTCGAAGTCTTGGACATCGAAGCGACATCGAAGCTGGCTTCGCGTACCGACACGGCAACGTATTTGGCGACCGAGCCGAAGCCGGGGCAGCAATCGGTGATAGGCAGGTCGTTATCCACGGTTTTCGGCACATGGATGGCTTGCAGGGGATAGCCCATTTTTTCGGAGAGCTGCGAGACTTTCAGGCAGGTGTCGGCAGAGTCGCCGCCGCCGTTGTAGAAGAAGTAGCCGATGTTGTGCGCTTTGAATACCTCAATCAGACGCTCGTACTGGAGCTTGTTTTCTGCCAGACCTTTGAGCTTGAAACGGCAGGAACCGAATGCGCCGGAGGGCGTGTGGCGCAATGCGGCGATGTCTTTGGCGGATTCCTTGGCGGTGTCGATCAGGTCTTCGGTCAGCGCCCCGATGATGCCGTTGCGTCCGGCATAGACCTTGCCGATTTTGTCTTTGTTTTTGCGTGCGGTCTCGATGACGCCGCAGGCCGAGGCATTGATGACGGCCGTGACGCCGCCGGATTGTGCATAAAACGCGTTCTTCTTCGCCATGCTGAACTCCCTGTGAGTGATTGAATGAATCGGTACAGTGTGTCCTCGGTTGGAACGTATCTTACGCCATTTTTTTGCGCGTGATGAAGCACTATCGAGGAGGCACTGAAAAATATTTTAGAGACTCCGGGTTACACTTGTGCGCATGAAAAAAACACTCAAATGGAATAGGGATGAGTTGCTCGGATCGCCGCTGTTCGAGCCTTTGCATGCCGTGCTATCGCACCTTGAGGTCGGGCATTTCCCCGCGTTGGGCGAGCTTAATGCATTGCTCGCAATGCGGCCCGCGATCACGGTGCAGAGCGGCAAACGTTTGCGCTTCGTCGCGCAGGGATTGGGCAAACAGGCTTTCGAGTCCCAATACGAACCGCGCTGTTATTTGAGCGGCGAAGTGCAGACGCGCGACAACAACCTGCATGACCTGTTCAACGCGCTGGTGTGGCTCACGTTTCCGCAGGGCAAGGCGGCAATCAATATGCGGCATTACCGTGCGCTGATGGCTGCATCCGTCGATGCCTCAAGTCAGCGCGGCGCAGTGCGCGACATGGCGGCTTTGTTCGACGAATCGGGCGTCATTGTGGCGAGTGCCGACGCTGAATTATCCGGGCTGCTCCGCGATTTCAAATGGAAAGAGTTGTTCTGGTCGCGCCGCGAGGACGTGACGGCAGCGATGGGTTTCTATATTTTCGGTCATGGCCTGCACGAAAAAGCCATGCAGCCATATATCGGGATGACGGGGCAGGGCTTGGTGTTGCAGGTGGATGCAGAATTCTTTAATTGGCCGCTGCCGCGCAAAATGCAGCATCTGGATGAGCGCGTGGCGGCCTATCTCGACGAGCCGTCGAATTGCCAGAGCACGCGCGAACTGACGCCGGTGCCCTTGCTGGGGATACCGGGCTGGTCAAGTGACAACGAGAGGGCGGAGTATTACGAAAACCGGAATTATTTCCGTCCGGGCAGACGAACGTCTCAAGTCGATCCAATCCGGTAGGTGTTTTTGCCTGACAGTTTTGCATCGTACATAGCCCGGTCGGCCCGTTTCACCAAAGCATCCTCGCTATTGGCCTCTGCCGAGTAACGCGCGACACCTATACTGATCCCGATACGCGCTTCGCTTCCTTCCAAATCGAACGGAACGGCAATGGATTTAATGATTTTATGTGCGACTTCAATAAGTTGGGCAAACCCCCGGCTTTGCCGGGGGTTTGTTACTTATGGCAACAGACGACAAATATTTACCTCATGGCAGGGAAATACAAGCGATCTGCATATTGGATCAGGTGCAGATCACGAATAGCAAAAATTACAGCGCCTTCGCCCCCGCTGCCGCGATCTGACCATCCTGAAACGAGCGCACGCCGCTGATGCCGATTGCGCCGACGAGGATGCCGTCGCGCAGCAACGGTACTCCGCCTTCGGCGGGGATCACGCCGGGCAGGGCGAGGTGGATCAGGCGTCCGCTCATGACGGCGTCTTCGGATACCTTGGTCGGCATTTGCAAAGCGGCGGCGGCATGCGCTTTGGTGATGGCGGTTTCCACGCTGCCGAAACGCGTATCGTGACTGCGTTGCATATACAGCAGATGGCCACCGTCATCGACCACGGCAATGCTGACTTTCCAATCGTTGGCGCGCGCTTCAGCTTCGGCAGCAGAGGCGACGCGCTTGGCATCATCGAGGGTAAGGATGGGTTTGTTCATCAAGTAACTCCAATCGCAAGTGGGACATCTAAGCCATTCCTTCCCCCATGCAGGGGGAAGGTTAGGGTGGGGGTAGGGTAGTGGAACCCCAACGACTTTACCCCCACCCTAGTGTCGCAAACCAGAAATAACGGGACAAATGAAACGGATGGATTTTTTTGTCAGGCAAGGCGCGGACCCGCAGCCGTATGGGGTATACGGCAAGGGGATGCAACGCGGCATGGCGAAAAAAGACGCCGTTTAATGTTTCGTTATTT
>SCUU01000290.1 GCA_004297065.1 Gallionellaceae bacterium | reverse complement strand
CCTCGGCCTGGAGATCGGCTCCAGCGTGCGCACCATCGCCGAGTGCGTGGACGAGGCCGCCAAAGACGTGACGGTGCAGACCTCGCTGCTCGAATGCCGGCTCATCGCGGGCAGCAAGAACGCCTTCTCCAGCCTGGTGAACCAGCTGGCGGAGGCCATGGACCCCAAGGCCTTCTTCGTCGCCAAGACGCTGGAGATGCGCCAGCGCCACACCAAGTTCGAGAACACACCCTACTCGCTGGAGCCCAACTGCAAGGAGTCACCGGGGGGCCTGCGCGACCTGCAGATCATTCTGTGGGTGGCCAAGGCCGCCGGCCTGGGCCGCAGCTGGGACGAGCTCGCCCGCAAGGGCCTGGCCACGCCCCTGGAGGCGCGGCAGATCAAGGCCAATGAGGCTCTGCTGAGCCTGATCCGCGCGCGCCTGCACCTGCTGGCCCACCGCCGCGAGGACCGGCTGGTGTTCGACCTGCAGAACGCCGTGGCCGAGTCCTTCGGCTTCAAGGCCCAGGTGCCCGCCGGCGGCGGCCCCACCGCCAAGGGCACGCGCCGCGCCAGCGAAGCGCTGATGAAGCGCTACTACTGGGCGGCCAAGGCCGTGACCCAGCTCAACCAGATCCTGCTGCTCAACATCCAGGAGCGCCTGCAGAGCGACGTGGCCGGTGTGGACCGCCTGCGCCCGCTCAACGAGCGCTTCTTCGACAAGGGCGGCATGCTGGAGGTGGCGAGCGACAACCTGTACGTGCAGCAGCCGCACGCCATCCTGGAGACCTTCCACCTCTACCAGACCACGGTGGGCATCAAGGGCCTGTCGGCGCGCACCCTGCGCGCGCTGTACAACGCCCGCCCGGTGATGAACGCGCGCTTTCGCGCCGACCCGGTCAACCGCGCGCAGTTCCTGCAGATCCTGAAGGAGCCCGAGGGCATCACGCACGCCATGCGGCTGATGAACCAGACCTCGGTGCTCGGGCGCTATCTCTGGGTGTTCCGCCACATCGTCGGGCAGATGCAGCACGACCTGTTCCACGTCTACACGGTGGACCAGCACATCCTGATGGTGCTGCGCAACGTGCGGCG
>SCUU01000289.1 GCA_004297065.1 Gallionellaceae bacterium | reverse complement strand
ACCGAACACGGCCACGACATGCTGGCCAACTTCCTCGAGATCGCCGGCGTGAAGCGCCTCGCGGCCGCCTGATCGTGGCGGCCTGATCATGGCTGACGGGTTCAAGCCGATCCTCGCCCGACTGGTCGAGGGCCACCCCCTGACGTCCGAGCAGGCGCACGATTTCTTCGCCGCCTGCCTGCGCGGCGAACCGACCCCGTCGCAGGTCGCGGCGGCCGTCACCGCCCTGCGGATCCGCGGCGAGACGGTGGACGAGATCGCCGCCTTCGCCCAGGCCATGCGCGACGCCGCCCTGACGCTCGACCATCCGTACGAGGTGATCGACACCTGCGGCACCGGCGGCGACGGCCAGCACACCTACAATATCTCCACCGCCGCCGCCCTGGTCCTGGCCGGCGCGGGCCTGAAGGTCGCCAAGCACGGCAACCGGGCCATCTCCTCGAAATCCGGCTCCTCCGACGTCCTGTCGATCCTGGGCGTCAATCTGGCCGCCACCCCGGATCAGCAGCGCAAGGCGCTGGACGAGGCCGGAATCTGCTTCCTGTTCGCCCCCGCCTATCACGGCGCCATGCGCCACGTCGGCCCGGTCCGCGCCGAGATCGGTTTCCGCACCGTCTTCAACCTGCTGGGCCCGCTGTCGAATCCGGCCCAGGCCAAACGCCAGGTCATGGGCGTCTATGACCCCCGCCTCCTTGAACCCTTGGTCGAGGTGCTCGGCCGGCTGGGCGCGACTCGCGCCTGGACCGTCCATGGCCAGGGCCTGGACGAACTGGCCACCTCCGGCCCGACGGAAGTCGCGGAATGGAAAGACGGCGCCGTGCGCCGCTTCCAGGTCACGCCCGAGGACGCCGGTCTTCCTCGCGCCTCCATCGACGCCATCCGCGGCGGCGACGGCGAAGAGAACGCCGCCGCCCTGCGCGCCCTGCTGGCGGGTCAGACCGGCGCCTATCGCGACATCGTCCTGCTGAACGCCGCCGCCGCCCTCGTGGTGTCGGATCGGGCGACCGACCTCGCGGAAGGGGCCGCCCTC
>SCUU01000085.1 GCA_004297065.1 Gallionellaceae bacterium | reverse complement strand
AGGTGCATGGGGTCTTTCCGTCTAGCCTCGGGTAGATTGCATCTTCACAAACATTTCAACTTCGCTGAGTCCCGGGTGGAGACAGTGTGGCCATCGTTACGCCATTCGTGCAGGTCGGAAGGGTGCCTCTAAAAATTCAAGGGTCTTAGGAAGCTAAAGCGGGTTTAAACGTAACAGTTTGAGTATTTCGCGGTAGAGATTATCACGACGATGATTGAATCGAAATTCGGTTTCTTTCAGGTGCAGGTAAAAGGTGTGCTTGGCCACGCCGTCAAATTTGGCCAGGCGTCGCTCCGCATAGCCCCGGAAGGACTCGATGCCGTTGATATGTTTCTCCCCATTCGCAAACTCATTCTCGCCATGACGCACGCGAAAGCGCTTATCAAAACCGATATCGACCAATCCGCCGTAGCCGCGCCAGCCATCAGAATGAATTGCGCTGCTGGGTTCCACATGCCCCCGGATAATGCCTTGCAGCGTGGCTTTGGAGCAGTCGGGCACAATTTCCGTATAGACCTTGCCTTGCCGTTTCAGCAAACCAAACACAATGGTTTTGCCATAAGCGCCACGCCCACGCCTGCCACGTAGGCGCGTCTCTCTTGTTTCCCCATGTCTGATTACCCATGTAAATTTCGGTAACCTTTAACTTGAGGCAACGTTCCGCTTTACTCATCTCCTTCGGTAACTTTTATCTTGAGGCAATTCGGGCTCATCATCACCGTTGACATGTCGGAATACTCCGACGCATAATGGTCTATGCCAGTCACAGACATCTTTGGCGCAATCGCCAACCCGGTAAGGCGGCAGATTCTCGACTTACTCCGAGAAGGCCCGCGTGCAGCGGGCGAAATCGCCAGTGAGTTTCACTTGAACCGCCCTGCTATCTCTGAGCACTTGCAGGTGCTCAGAGTGGTAGGCCTTGTGAGCGAAGAGGCGCAAGGTAGGCAACGTATCTACCGCCTGAATCCCGGATCATTGTCAGAGGTTGAGGCTTGGCTACATCCGTTCGAGCGATACTGGCGATCTCGCCTAAACGCTCTTAACAAAACCCTTTCGAAGAAGGAGAATAAATCATGATCGAGCCAGGCCTAATCCAGTTGACCGAATTCATTCCATATCCACCAGCACGAGTTTGGGCGGCGCTTACCGATCCTGCTATCCATGCGAAGTGGTGGGCGGCAGGAGATGTACGCGCCGTTGTCGGCCATCGCTTCACTCTCGATATGGGTCAGTGGGGCTTGCAACCATGCGAGGTTCTTGCGGTTGAGCCGGAACGGTTACTGTCTTACTCTTTTGCTCCCGGAACGCTGAACACAACGATTACGTGGCGCGTGGACGCCGAAGGTTCAGGTACGCGCTTGTCCCTTGAGCATAAGGGGTTCGACTTAGACTCTCCGATGGGCAAGGCCGCGTTCCAAGGTATGGGCAATGGCTGGCCATCAATTCTTGCTCGCATAGGAAGCGTCCTTTCCTGAGTGGGTAGCACCATTGCGGCCCAACCCGGCGTTCGAGAGCGACGCCGCAAAAGCGCGGCACCCCTCAACTTTACGTTAGGCGGCTGATTTCCATTCCCGCAACCAGTAACTTTCAACTCAAGAGGAGCTACGGCATGACGACCAGAGACACCATACAAGGCTATTTTGACAGCCTCAAACAGAACAAGGGCTGGGAAGCCTTTTTGTCTGATGAGATGACGTTCACCAGCTACACCAGTCCCATCAAGCGCGTCACGGGCAAAGGGGCGTACCTTGAGGCAACAAAACGCTTCTTCTCCATGATCAAGGCGCTCGAAGTCAAATCCATCTTGGTGGATGGCGAGAAAGCTTGCGCCTTAACCCGATACGAACTTCAGATACCTGGTGGCACTGCCTTCGAGAGCCATGTCGCCGAGGTGTTCGAGGTGCAAAAGGGCAAGATCAAGTCGTTCGACATCTACTTTGACAGCGCGCCTTTCCCCAAGTAGCAGAAGCCAGCAATGCAAATGGCGCGCGATGACGAACTCTTGAGCCGGGTCAGGGCGGCGTTGGCACACATTCCGAACGTCGAGGAGAAAAGAATATTCGGGGGCACGGCGTTCATGGTGCGCGGCAAGATGTGCATGAGCGCGCGTGCCGAGCGCATCATGTGCCGCATCGACCCGGCGCTCCACGATGCTGCGCTGGAACGCGAGGGCTGTCGGACTGTGGTTATGAAGGGCAGACAGTACCGCGGCTATGTGTACGCCGATGCAGAATCCGTAAGCACCAAGGACGCTTTGCAGTACTGGGTTGATCTGGCTTTGAGCTACAACAAGGCAATTGCCTCGACGAAGAAAAGAAGTCCATAGATATGTCCGTGTTTCGCCTGACGATCCGTTGCCAAGCGATGTGCCTGGTTGGGGCGATAGCCGCGACCACCGGTATTCTTGGATAGTTCGCGGCTGATGGTGGCGGCGCTTCGCTCGAGCACGGTGGCTATCTCGCTTTGTGGGCGTCCTGCCTTCTTCAAGGCGTGAATCTGGTATCGTTCTTCTCGGGTGAGGTGTGTGTAGTTCATTTCTGCAATTTCGGCTGTCCGGTCAAAAAGGCAGGGATGCTACCGCATCCCGCCCACCTGACCCGCGTTACTCAAAATTGCACTTCATCCTTGAATCCGCCTAATTTAACCAACTTTCCGAAACCCCTTGTCCAAATATAACTTGTTGTGGCAGCTCGATTTCAGGGCGCAATCGATCGATTAAGAACTTATCCGTAAATAATATTTACATCTAGCGGCACTTTTCTGAACGCGATAATCGCGGCAGCCAGATGGTTAAGCGCGATAAAACTCCGTTCTAGTTTTTCGTACCGCACCAGCA
>SCUU01000288.1 GCA_004297065.1 Gallionellaceae bacterium | reverse complement strand
GCCGCCGCAGCGCCTGCGCCTGCCGATGCGCGAGGGCCAGCGCAGCCTCAACCTGTCGAACGCGGTGGCGGTGACGGTGTTCGAAGCCTGGCGGCAGAACGGCTTCGCCTGAGGAGCCGGCTGCCGCGCTGCCTCAACGGAAGCGGCGCACCACCGATTCGGCGACGCAGGCCGGCTTGGCTGCGCCTTCGAGCTCGATGGTCGTCTCCCAGACCATCTGGACGCCTTCGTTCTCGATCGGGTCGCAGCTCAACAACTTCATGCGGCCGCGCAGCCGGCTGCCGACCGGCACCGGCGTCATGAAGCGCACGCGGTTGAGGCCGTAGTTCACGCCCATGCGCGACTCGACCACCTCCAACGCCGACTCGGAGAAACGCGGCAGCAGCGACAGTGTCAGGAACCCGTGCGCGATCGGCCCGCCGAAAGGCCCGGCCTTGGCGCGCTCGACATCGACGTGGATCCACTGGTGATCGCCGGTCGCCTCGGCGAACTGGTTGACCTGCTCCTGCGTGATGGTGGTCCAGTCGCTCACCGCGACTTCCTGGCCGACGCAGGCGGCGAGATCCTGAAGGGTCTGGAATGTTCTTTTCATGCTCTTCACTCTATATGGCGGTGGCTTTCGCCACTGTAGCCGCCGTGACAATTCGGTGAGGGGGCGGCTGCACGGTGTGCGCCAACCTGGGGGAGAGCTAAGTCTCGAGCCATTCGCGGATCGGCTCCCACTGCTCCAGGTCGCGCTGCACCCGGCCCGGCGCGATGTCGAAGAGCGTGAGCCCGCGCGCCGCCAGCTGCACGTAGTTCTGCGTGTCCCGCAGCTCGCCCAGCACCGGCACGCCCAGGCCCGCGACGAACTCGCGCAGGCGCTCCGCCGCCAGCGTCCGGCCGTCGACGCGCATGCCGACCACGCCGACCTGCGTCTTGCCGACGTGGCGGTGGCTCAGCAGCTTGTCCAGGAAGTCGCGCGTGGCGTAGATGTCGAAGATGCTGGGCTGCAGCGGCACCAGCACCTTGTCGACCATCGGCACCACCTCCTTGAGGCGCGCGCCGTGCAGGCCCGCCGGCGTGTCGATCACCGCATGGGTGGTGCCGCGCGGGGGCCGCACCACCCCGCCGTCTTCCGACGCCTCCCAGGTCCTGATCGGGCGCGCCGCCGGCGCGCGCAGCGTCAGCCACAGGCGCGAGGACTGCTGGCGATCGATGTCGCCCAGCATCACCGCATGGCCGCGGCTCG
>SCUU01000084.1 GCA_004297065.1 Gallionellaceae bacterium | reverse complement strand
GAATCGATGATTTCAAGCGGGTAAAGCGCAAAAATGTTGCTTGAATAGCGAAAAAATCTCACCTTCGGGTGTGACAATCCCAGCTGAAACCATTGTGTTTAGCAATTTTGCAAGAAGCTCTCAAACAAATTCAATTAGCGTTCGAGTACCAATTCCAATTCGGTGGTATCCCCCTTGCGCACGGACACTTTCTCCACCACCGTCTTGTAGCCGTCGACCTTCACACTCACTTCGCGAATGCCGACTTCGATCTCTGCACGTAACGGCGACATGCCGTAGTACACCCCGTCCAGATAGACTTTGGCGCGCGCCGGTCTGGTATTCAACACCAGCGTTCCATTGGCTGCGGCAGCCGGGACTGACGAGCCCGCTCCGCTCGCCTGAAATACCGTCACACCGGAAATGTTTTTTGTTCCCGGCGTCAAATTAAACAGGTCGGGACGCGATGCCACCAAGCTGGCACTAATGGCATCAACAGTCTTTTGCGTCACGATGCCCAGCTCATAGCCCAGATTATTGGCAATATCACTTTTACTATTACCGGAAATTCCGGCAAAACGTTCCTTCTTTTCCACGACCACACCGGACCAAACCACCTTTCCTGTTGCAGCTTCCTTCAAGGTCGTTTCAATAGCGAGGGCAATCTCATCCCGCGCATTGACGTTGTAAGTCAGTTCCTTGATTATCCCGCTTAGCTCAAACAATGCACTTGCGCCATCGACAACTTGGAACCCCGCATCATCGAAACGTTTTTTGACCGCGCCAGATACAAAATCGGTCACATCGCGATCCAGCACCAGATTTTTCCCCGTGATACCGGGCACGCGCTGGGTCGAAATACCGATCTTTTTGGGAGTCATATCACTCCGCCCATCGGCATATCCCGCAACACGAATCGTGGCGGCATATTTAACCGAAGGGGCATTTGGGTTTGGTTTCTTGTTCTCGGGAACACTGATCGAATCATCCACATCGAACCAGCCCGCATACAGGTTTGCACTGAAACATCCAAAAAACAAAAATGCAAAAGAAGTGCGTAATAAAAAATGCTTCATTGAGCTTAACCTTGTATTGGTTTGTCTGGGCAAACACCCTGGCTATTATCTTCCAAGTGACGGCAGGTTTCCGGATTGGTGCCGGAATTTTTCCATACGTCCGGAAGGCATCTTGACAGCGGGAAGAAAACGCACGAGTTCATTCAATGCCATGGTGTATACCTCGCGTTTGAATTCGATCACGCTGTCCATCTCCACCCAATAATCGTTCCAGCGCCACGCGTCGAACTCGGGATGCCCGGAGGCGCGCAACGACACATCGCAATCGCGCGCCACCAGGCGCAGCAGGAACCATATCTGCTTCTGCCCCTTGTAACTTCCGCGCGAATCGCGCCTCACCCAACTTTGCGGCACCTCGTAACGCATCCAATCGCGGGTGCGACCCAGTATCTCGACATGGCAAGTCTGCAAGCCGACTTCCTCGTGCAACTCGCGATACATTGCCTGCTCGGGCGTTTCGCCATGCTGTATCCCGCCCTGCGGGAATTGCCACGCATCCTGGCGGATACGTTTACCCCAGAAAACCTGATTCTTTGCGTTGGTCAGTATGATGCCTACGTTCGGGCGATAACCATCACGGTCTATCATAATTCGCCCCACTAAACTGTTTATCGATGGGGCGGATTGTTCCATATTTCGTGCATGCAGGAAAGAATATTGCTGTTTTTCGGTAGGGCGAATTGCGGATTCCTCGCCGCTCTCACGCCCTTTCCTTGTTTAACGGTAGAATGCGCGCTCGTTAACACCAACCATACGGAATTAGTCATGCGCGTTTCAAAATTCTTCATCTCCACTCTCAGAGAAGCCCCTTCCGAGGCCGAGTTGTCCAGCCATCGTTTGATGTTGCGCGCGGGCTACATCCGCAAACTTTCCAGCGGCTTGTACACATGGATGCCGCTGGGCTTGCGCGTGCTGCGCAAAGTCGAGGCCGTGGTGCGCGAAGAGATGAACAAGAGCGGCGGCATTGAGCTGCTCATGCCTGCCGTGCAACCCGCCGAACTGTGGCAGGAAACCGGGCGCTGGGAAGTGTTCGGCCCGCAGATGCTGAAGATCAAAGACCGTCACGACAAGCTGTTCTGTTTCGGCCCGACGCACGAGGAAGTCATCACCGACATCGCGCGCCGCGAAGTGAATAGCTACCGCCAGTTGCCGCTGAATTTCTATCAGATACAGACCAAGTTCCGCGACGAAGTGCGTCCGCGTTTCGGCGTGATGCGCGCGCGCGAATTCATCATGAAGGACGCCTACTCCTTCCACAGCAGCTTCGACAGCCTGGAACAAACCTACCGCGTGATGCACGAAACCTACTCGCGCATCTTCACCCGTCTGGGTTTGCAGTTCCGTGCAGTCGCCGCCGACACCGGTGCCATCGGCGGCAGCGGCTCGCATGAGTTCCACGTGCTGGCCGACTCCGGCGAAGACGCGTTGGCATTCTGCCCTGACTCCGATTACGCCGCCAACGTGGAGCTGGCCGAGGCCGTTGCACCCGCCTCTCCGCGTGCGCCCGCCACACAGGAGATGCAGAAAGTCATCACGCCCGGCCAGAAAAGCATCGAAGAGGTCGCGGCGTTCTTTAACGTCGCCGCGCAAAACGTGCTGAAAGCCATCGCCGCGATGAACCATGAAGGCGAGTTCGTGCTGCTGCTGTTGCGCGGCGACCACCAGCTCAACGAGATCAAAACCGGCAAAGTGCTGGGCGAGTTCCGCTTCGCCAGCGAGGACGAGGTGCATCGCAACATGAACTGCCGCACCGGTTACATCGGCCCGGTGAACGCCAAGGTGCGCGTGCTGGCCGACCGCGCCGCTGCCGCGATGAGCGATTTCATCTGCGGCGCGAACGACGACGGTTTCCATTTCAGCGGCGTAAACTTCGGGCGCGATGTGCAACTGGACGAGGCCAACGTGCATGATCTGCGCGACGTGGTAACGGGCGATGCTTCGCCCGACGGCAAAGGCACGCTCGAACTGTGTCGCGGCATCGAAGTCGGCCACATCTTCCAGTTGCGCACCAAATATTCAGAAGCCCTGCAAGCCACCTATCTGGACGAGAACGGCAAGTCGCAAGTCATGGAGATGGGCTGCTACGGCATCGGCGTGTCGCGCATCGTGGCCGCCGCCATCGAGCAAAATTTCGACGAGCGCGGCATCACCCTGCCTGCGGCGATGACGCCGTTCCAGGTCGCCATCGCGCCCATCGGCTATAAAAAGAACGAGGCCGTGCGCAATGCGGCCGAACAGCTCTATGCCGATCTTGCTGCGGCAGGCATCGAGGTGTTGCTGGACGACCGCGACGAGCGCCCCGGCGTGATGTTCGCCGACCTCGAGCTGATCGGCATCCCGCACCGTATCGTCATCGGCGACCGCGGACTGAAAGAAGGCAATGTGGAGTATCGGGGTCGCCGCGACAGCGCCGCTCAAATCGTGCCCTTGCCAGATGTGGTCAAGCTCGTACAATCCAAGCTATGAAAACAGGATTCGGGATACAGGGTACAGGATTCAAAAACAAAGCAGCGGGACTCCAAAGATTCCGCCGCACCGCTTTTGACTTAATCCTGAATCCCGAATCCTTGATCTTGGCCGTTGCCCTGTTTTTCACCTCTTCCGCCCACGCCGGAGCACAGGCGGAAGAAACGCTTTCCGCCAGCGTGCAGGCAGTGCTGCAGCGCGCGGTATCCGACCAGGCCGCGCCCAAGTTGGCATTCGCCACGCAGCAGGAGGCCACTGCCTGGCTGGGCGAAATGTCGCAACGACTGGCGAAACGCATACCCGATAAGGATACCCGCGAAGATTTTCTCAGCACCGTGCATTACGAGGCCACCCGCGCGGGCCTGGATCCGCATCTGGTGTTGGGCTTGATCGAAGTGGAAAGCGGTTTCAGGAAATATGCGGTATCGAATGCCGGCGCACGCGGCTATATGCAAGTGATGCCGTTCTGGTCCAAAGCCATCGGCACCCGCGACCACAACCTGTTCCACCTGCGCACCAACCTGCGCTACGGCTGCACGATCTTGCGCTACTACCTGGACATTGAAAAAGGCAACCTGTATCGCGCGCTGGGACGCTACAACGGTAGCCTGGGCAGGCCGGAATACCCCAATCTGGTGAAAGCCGCCTGGCACAAACATTGGACGAACCCGCAACGCACCGCGAGTTCGCAAATCGGGCAAGCCGGCTGAGCGTTACGTTTAAGGTGAAACTCGCGTAGCGATTCGTTTGCCCTTTCTCCCGCGTGCGGGGGAAAGTTGGATAGGGGGAAACGGGCATGGCGAGTTTCATTATCAGAGGTGACAGCTTGCCATGCCCGTTAGGGCACTTCTAAAAATGCAGATTTCGCCCAAATGCAAGGCGCGGAAAAAATTTGCGAGCATGCGAGCATCTGCTGCGCAGATTGCCTGCTTACCCCACTTCGCCGCGCCGCATATGGATGATATGTAAGCAAGAAATTTTTTCCGCAACGCAGCATAACCAGCCACTTGGTTGCCGTCCTTTGGCGACCTTAGTGGAATGGCTAGTAGTTTCATCAGTTGGGATGAAATATGGATTTTTAGAAGCGCCCTTTATTTCTTGTTTTTATTTTTAAGAAAGAGATAGGTTTCGACCTCGGCGCGCGTCACCATGCCTTCTTGGTAACTCACCAACTTCCCCGCCGGATCGTACAAATAAGAGGTCGGCAACGCCTCGACCACGCCGACCTGCATCTCGGCCATGGTGTAACTGCCGATCACCAGCGGATAGCTGATCTTGTGCTTGGCCGCGAATTCCGCCACCGCCGCGCGCGTGGAGTCCAGCGCTACGCCGACGACCACCAAGTCGGAACTCTTGTGCGCATTGTGCATTGCGACCAGATCGGGCGTTTCCTGTTCGCACGGCGGACACCAGGTTGCCCAAAAATTCACCAGCACCCACTTGCCGCGGTAATCGGCCAGACGCAGCGTATTGCCCTGCATATCTTTGAACACGAAATCCTGTGCCGTTGCCGCGCAGACAAGCAGCGACAGGCACACCAACAGCAACACGCGACAGGTTTTCATCAGCGATGCGCCTTTTCTTCTTGGTGTTCCGCAGCACCCTCTTCTGCGCGGGCATCGCTGGGGCCGTGGCCGGCCGCCTCCGCCGCATGCGACAAATACAGGGCAGCCGCCACCAGCGCGATGCTCGCCCCCAGATACAGCAGATCCAGCGGATTCTGGATTTCCAGGTTCAGTGCTTCTTCGAACAGCGTCACGATCAGGATCATCAGAATGACTTTGGCCAGACGCGATTTCAAATCGTCCAGATTTTCGATCACCAGAATTTTGCTCGATGCCTTGGTACCGTGCGCTTGGTCGATGTCGCTGATGAACAGCTCGTACAAACCCAGCGAGAAAATCAGCATTACCGTCGCCAGCAGATAGCCGTCCACCACCTCGACGATATGCGTCACCGCGTCGTCATGCAATGCCTTGCGCGCCACCTCGGTCATCTCCGGGTCGCCGTAATGCACCACATGCATTACCAGATTCCATACATCGATGGTCGCCATGTAAAAAATCGCAAAGCCGGCGAACAAACTCCCCAGCACCGCAGACAAAACCACAAAACGGCTGTTCCACAAACCGCCTTCAAAAAGACGCTCAATAAATTTCATGCTGATCTCCAAAAATTTGCGGCGCGCATTAGAGCGCAAAACACCAAGCCACACAAGCCGCTGCCCGATAGTGCCCGAAAGCACATTACATTTCTACCTTGCAGCCGGCGCGCACAGCGCCAATTTGCCCGCACGCGACAAGCGTTTGATTTGCATCTCGCGTTTGAGTGCCGCAGATTTATCGCTACAGGGTTCGTGGTGCAGCAGCATCACTGGGGTGCGCCCGCGCGTGTACTTGGCACCTTCTCCCCCATTATGCGCGGCAAAGCGTTTATCGAGATCGTTGGTGATGCCGCAGTACAGCGTGTCGTCGGCACAGCGCAACAGGTAGCAGCACCAGTTCATTTGCTTCGCCGCCACACCACCCCCAGCATCAGCACTATCAACACCAGCACCGCCGCATTGCCCCAGCGCACATAAGGCGTGCTCCCCGCATAACCCTGCACCCGTGCGGTGAGCACGCCTTCCGCATGTTGCGGCAACATCTGCCGGATACGCCCGTCGCTGCCGATCACCGAGGTCACGCCGGTATTGGTCGCGCGCAACATCATGCGCCCCGTTTCCAGCGCGCGCATTTGCGCGATCTGGTTGTGCTGCATCGCGGCATGAGTATCGCCGTACCACGCATCGTTGCTGGTATTCAGCAGCAGGGTCGCCTGCGGCAGGGCGCGGATGATCTCTTCACCGAACACATCCTCGTAACAGATATTCATCGCGATGCGCTGCCCCGCCAAATGCAGCAAAGCCTGCTGCTGCCCCCCGCCGGAAAGGTCGGACATGGGAATATTCAGCACATCGTTGACGAGCCAGCCGAACAGCGGACGCAAGGGGATGAACTCGCCGAACGGAACAAGATGGCTCTTGTGGTAGGTTTGGCTTTCCGAGGTACCTAACGAGAACATGCTGTTGTAGTACCTATCCTGCTCTTTCTCAAACGCGCCGATAAGCACATCGCCGCCCTGCCGCCTTGCATGATCGCGCAAAATCCCCGTGTAACTCTCCGGTACATCGTTGCGCAGCAACGGCAATGCCGTTTCCGGCAACACGATCAGGCGCGCATCGCTCGCCTGCACCAAACGGCGATAGGCTTCCAGCGTGCCGACGAGTTGCCCTTCTTCGAATTTCTCGTCTTGCGCAATGTTGCCTTGCAGCAAGCTCACCTTGACCGGATCGCCTTCGGGGGATGTCCATTCGACCATGCGCAACGCAGCGCCGCCCAACCACAGCGCGAGTAAAACCGCCGCTGCCGCCTTGCCCTGCACGCCCCGCCGCCGCTGCACGAACACGAGCGCCAGTCCCGCGCTGATCGCGGCCAACAGCGACACCCCATAGACCCCCAATATCGGCGCATAACCGGCCAATGGACTGTCCGGCACTTGCGAGTAACCCAGTGCCAGCCACGGAAATCCCGTGAGGAAATAGCCGCGCAATAATTCCACCGCCCCCCACAGCGCCGGCAACAACAGCACTGCGCGCAACCATTGCGAAGACGGCAAGCGCGCTTGCAGATAGCCGAGCAGCGCGGGAAACAGCGCGAACAACGCCACGAACAATAGCGTAGCCAACGCGGCCAGCAACATCGGCATATAGCCGTAGTCGTGCAACGCAATATATATCCAGCCCACGCCCGCGCCGAACATGCCCAGCCCGAAAAAGAAACCGAGCCGCGCCGCGACGCGCGGACTGGCCGCGCGCCCCCACAACCAAAACAGCAGCGCGAGCGCCATGATCGGCAGTGGAAAAACATTCCAGGGGGCAAAGCCCGCCACGGCAAAAATACCGGCCACAAAGGCCAGGACAAATTGGTTGATACGCAGAACGTTCACAAAATCTTCTTCCAGGTTGATTGTGCGGATTATACGGTGTAACTTCCGCGCCACCCGTTACGTCATTAGCCTTTACATGCCGCAAAACTCTGCCTTGCTCCAGGAAATCAGCTCCATGCTGGTCGAATGCGATCTGTTCAATCATCTGCCGGCCGCAGAAATCCATGCCGTTGCGCGTTATTTCGGCATCAACAAAATCGACGCGGGTGCGGCAATATTCAACGAAGGCGACGACGGCACTTTCATGTGTATCGTGCACGAAGGACGCGTCTCGGTGCTCAAAACCAACCAGAGCGACCACGCCGTGGTGATGGCGACGTTGGGCGCGGGCCGCACTTTCGGCGAAATGGCGGTATTGGATGGCGAGCGCCGTTCGGCCACCTGCCTGGCGGCGAACGACTGCGTGTTGCTTACGCTTTCCAAAGAAGCAATGGATAGCATGCTGGAAGAGCAGCCCCGTATCGGCGCAAAAATATTGCGCGCAGTCGCGGTCAGCTTATCGCGCCGTTTGCGTCTTGCAGTAGGCAAGCTGGTCGATCACGAGGTATGAGGCTCTTCGATACAAAACTGCAATTAGCCACGGATGAACACGGATATTCACGGATGTTAGTACACGGTTTTATCTGTGTTGATCCGTGTTCATCCGTGGCTAAATTGCTTTTTCCATATTTATAGAAAAATCCAATGCTCGACTTCACCGAATACTCCAAGATATTTCTCAGCCTATTCGCCATCCTCGACCCGATCGGCATCATCCCCATCATCATCGCTTTTACCATCGGCCTCACGCCGAAAAAACGCGCGCGCGTAGGGCGGCTGGCATCGCTTTCGGTAATCGGTATCCTGCTCACCGCGCTACTCATCGGCGAATTGATGCTGGAATTTTTCGGCATCAGCATCCACTCGTTCCGCGTCGCGGGCGGCATCCTGCTGTTGCTGATGTCCATCACCATGCTGTTCGGCAACAGAGACACGCCCACACCCGACGACACGGGCGACGGGGAAGCCACCTCCTCGGTTGCCATCGTGCCGCTCTCCACACCGCTGCTGGCCGGCCCCGGCGCGATCAGTACCGTCATATTGGACGCGCACAAAGGTCACGGCGTGGGACACTACATTGTCATGAGCCTGGAAATCGCCCTGCTGGGCCTCCTCGTGTGGCTCACCTTTCTGGTCGCACCGTGGGTTTCGGAACGGCTGGGGCGCATCGGCAGCGACATTTTCTCGCGCCTCATGGGGCTGATACTCGCCGCCATCGCGGTGGAATTCATCGCCGGCGGGCTACGCGGCCTGTTCCCGGCATTAGGATAATCCTTAAAACCTCAGTTCATCCACGAAAAACACGAAAGGCGCGAAAATAAACAATGGGCTACATTCATTCGGTGGCTCACCCAACTGGTTGCATTGTGCTACATGTGAGTTCTTTGGTTTTGTTCGTGTTTTTCGTGGACAACTGCTTTTTTTAGGATAATCAAACATGGAAAAAATCAGGCTCTCAAAACTCATGTCCGAACAGGGCATCTGCTCGCGCCGCGAAGCGGACAGTTACATCGAAAAAGGCTGGGTGCTGGTCGACGGCGAACCCGTGAGCCAACTCGGCACCAAAGTGTTCCCCAACCAGAAAATCACGCTGAACAAATCCGCCCAGGCACAGCAGCAGACGCAAGTCACTATCCTGCTCAACAAGCCCATCAGCTATGTTTCCGGGCAGGCGGAAGACGGCTATCAACCCGCCGTCGTGCTCATCAAACCGGAGAACCGCTGGGCGAACGACACCGCGCCGCAGCGCTTTACCCAGCAACACCTGCGCGGCCTCGCCCCGGCAGGACGCCTGGACATCGACTCGCAAGGTTTGCTGGTGCTCACGCAGGACGGGCGCGTGGCCAAGCAGCTCATCGGCGAAGACTCGCCCATCGAAAAAGAATATCTCGTGCGCGTCACCGGAAAACTGGCCGGCAACGGCCTGAACATGCTCAACCGCGGCCTCTCGCTCGACGGACAAAAACTCAAGCCGGCCAAAGTCTCCTGGCTGAACGACGACCAGCTGCGCTTTATTTTGAATGAAGGAAAAAAACGCCAGATCCGCCGCATGTGCGAACTGGTCGGCCTCAAAGTCACCGGACTTAAGCGCGTGCGCATCGGCAATATCAAACTCGGCGACTTGCCTGTCGGGCAGTGGCGCTACCTGCGCGAGGACGAGCGTTTTTAATTTCGGCGCTACGGGCAATCAGACAGATCGCTTGCCCCGCAATGAAATTCCGCGTTTGGCCAGCACCGCCAGCGCATAGATGGACAACCAAGGGTCGAGCAGATAGTCCCACAGGTTGCCCGACTCGTACCAGCCGACGCTCCACGCCAGCACGGCAAGCGACACGCCCCCCACGACCAGCGTGTATTGCCATACCCATGCCGCCAGCACCAGCAACAGCAGCCACGCGACAAACCACAGATTGCCGAAGCCCAGGCGGTAGGAATCGAACATGCCTAGACCCAGCGCAAAGGGATAGAGCACAAAAGCCGCACCAGCCACGCATACCAGCAGACCGTGTTGCCGATCCGGCACTCCGCGCAATGCCAGCCCCAGCAACAGCAAAGTGGTGATGCTCAAGTCACCCGATATGCCGCGCACGAATTCGGCACCGGATAAGGCAGCGAAGGGGATAGTCAGCGCGATGAGCAGCGCGCCGGCCAGCCATGCCCGGTGATGGAACGGCAGGCGTGCCACGACAGGCAGCCGTAGCGCGAGCACCACGACTGCAAGTAGTACGCCGGCCAATCCGGTGATGTCAGTGAAGTGCATCATGTGCAGACTTTTCCAGGCGCTGATCCAGCCACGCCTGGTTGAACCAGAGATGTTTGATGAAGGTCCGGTTCCAGGTGTAGACGAGATGAAAGTCGCCACGCTGCGTCCGGATCAGGTAGGGATAGGAAAACTCGTAACGGCAGCGGCCTTCTTTACACACGGTACGCTTGGTCGATCCGACATATTGTTCGAGCTGCGCTGTCGTGGTCGCCTCAGTTTGCCGGATGAGGTTCCGCGCATTCGCGCTGAAATGCGCCTCGTCCGCCAGCATGCTGGCAGCGCGCTGATCTTCCAGAAGCTGCACCAGGCGCCATGTCGCGCCGCCGTCCGCCGAGAGCATCAGCGACAAGGCTTCGCGCCCCTGCTCCAGTTCGTTCAGCACCGCGAGCATGCGCCCATCCGGTAGCGCGACACCGGCCACGGCGGCATCGGGATTGCGCAAGGCGGATTTCTGCGCTGCCGACCAATGCCTCCCGCCGTCCTGCGTGGTGACCGTGATTACGCGGTGCGGCGCCACCGGCCCGGCATCGCGCATCAGCACGCGTGCCGTTTGCGCATTTTGTATCAGCACCACCGGTTGCAATGTCCCCTGCCCGCCTGCCGCCAGGCGCTGTTTGTCCAGCACCTTACCGTCCTGATCCAAGCGCAATATCTCGCCGAATTTGCTGATGAACTCGTGATACACCGGCACGCCCACTGTGCCGTCGCTGTACAAAAACGGCGTGCCTTTCACCAGTGTGCTGATGTTCAAAAAGGGCGAGGTAATCAAGCGCTGCGGCTCGCCCCAGCTTGCGCCTTCGTCGCGCGAGGTCATCGTGGTGATTGAACTGCCCGCCCAGCCGCCCAGCGATACGGTCACGTAAAACATGCGCAAGCTGCCGTCCGCCGCGCGCCCCACCACGGGATTGCCGAGCTTGGCGACATAGCGGCGCAAGGCGTGCTGCGTCTGCGCGCGCGTGGTCACGATCTCCTCGCCGCCCCACTGCATTTTCACCGGATCGAACACCGCGCTGTGGATGGCCACATCTTTTGCGCCCTCGCGGCTGCCGGAAAACCAGAAGGCGCGAATGCGTCCGTCTTTCAGCTCAATCGCCGAAGCGGCATGCACCTGGGTGAACAGTTTGGACGAGGCGAAATGGCTCTCGAAACGCGGCACCGGGTCGGGCTCCAGCACGGGCGCAGAAATTTTAAACTGTGCGGCACGGGGAATATTGGAAGCCTTGTAAAATGCGCCCGCAAAGACCAGCAGGACAACGCCAGCCAGAATTCCCCGCCGCCAATAGCGTTTCTTGCCCGACATTAGCGGCATGCCTCGTCAAGCGGTCGCGCGAGCATGAGCTGCGATGTTTCGAGCAACAGCTCCCTGGCAAACAATTGCTGGAACACGTCGCCCGCGAAGATGCGTTTGATTGCTTCCGGGCTGTGCCGGCTGCGTATTTCCAGACGCTGCCCGACGATCTTGCAGCCCTCGCATTTTTCTTGCAGCGGCATTTGCACCGCGAACAAGGCATATTTGCCCGACAATTCACCCGCGCTTTGCGCCAGTTCGGAAAAATAGCCATGCACTTGCGCGCCCGGCAGCAGGAAGCGATAACCTTCATCCACCGCCCGGAAATTGCACGGCACCCACACCTCCTTGCCCTTGACGTATCTCTGCGCTTCCGCGCTGAAATTGCCCGCGGCGCCATCGAACGGACGCAGGAACGCGGCCAGCGCCAGCATCACCAGCAACGCCACCACGCTGACCAAAGCCCGGGTATAGCGCCCCCAGAAAATCGCCAGCAGCGTAAGCAGCGCAGTCAGCGCCAGCAGCAACCAATATATTGGTGGATATAACTCCGCGCCCGGCATTTCCTGCTGCAAACGCCACGACAAGAATGCGAGCAACGCGAGCGCCGCGCCCGCCAGCAACAGGCTCGCCACGAAAGCCGCGCGACCGATGCGCTGCCAGTTCAGCGCGCACAACACCGCGAGCCCCGGCATCGCCTCCAGCAGGTAACGCGCGGTGCGCTGGCTGGGCAAGCAAAACACGATGAACAGCACGGCCATCCATATCCACAACATCTTTTCCGTATCGCCCACCAGCGCGCGGCGGCGGTAGGCGACCCAAAACACCGCCACGACCGGGAACGCCAACAAGCCCGCGTTCATCGGATAACCGGCGATGAGCGCCCAGATGCTGCTGCCGCCCCACAACAGCGTAGCCAGATAACCCCGACCGGACGGGTCGAACTTGCCCGCGTTCTCGCCCACCACGAACTCGCGCCATACCGCCTGCGGATCGGGATCGAACGCGAACCACAGCCCGAACATGGCCAACGCTACCGCGACGGTGATGGCGACCTTCCCGGCATCCTGGTGCAGGAACGCTTGCAAACGGTAATCGCGCTGATGCAGATACCACCACGAGAGCGCCAGCCCTACCGGCACGACCAGGGCAAAAGATTTATACAGCAGGCCGATCCCCACCGCGACGCCCAGCAACAACGGCACGCCCGCGCGCGACTCGAACGCAAACGAGCGCCAATACAGCAGCGTAAAAAACGGCAGGAAAAACCAGAACACCTCGGCGGGATTAACCAGGAAGGGGCGACCGAAGCGGTAGGTACTGAAGAACGCGAGAAATATCAGTGCCGCGGTAAAACCCGTTTCCGTTGGCGTCGCATCGCCTTCCACCGTTTGTTGCTGCGCCAGCTTGCGCGCCAGCAACAACACCAGCAGTGCCGTCAGCAGTGTGTAGATCACACTCGGATAGCGCAGATTCCACCAGGTCCACGCCTGCCCCCAATGCGTCGAGGCGATGCCTTGCCAGAACAGCAGCGGCGGCTTAGTGTTGCGCATCTCGTGCAGTCGCGATTGCAGCGGCAGCAGATGCCCGCTCTCTGCGGTCAGGCGCGTAATGTGCGCGTAGGGAAACTCGTCGCCGTTGGTGGGAATGTGCGGGCTGTCCAAGCCGTAGAAATACGTAAACACCGCCAGCACGGCGGCCAGCACGTAAAGCAACAAACGCGATGGAATTGCCTTAAGGTGCATCGTCGGAAGATTGGGCGTGCCGGGGCAACAGCTTCACCCGGCCGAATGTCCAGATGTCGTTCAGCAAAAAATTGAGGACGCTGGTGAACACGATGGCAATGAAGTTGGCGATCATGTAGTACACGTGCGGTGCCAGCAAGTTGGTGAACATCACTTGCAAGGCGATGCTGAGGCTACAGGACAGCGTGTACTGCCCGAACTGCAACGGCCAGGGGCGGTCGTAGTGCTGCTTGCGGTCGGCCCATGTCCACAAACGGTTCCAGAAGAAATTGTTGAGTGTGGCGAAAAATATCGCCAGCCCGAGCGACAGGTTGAGCCCCAGCCAGTCCACTTCTCCCCGCGCATGCGATACGTGGAAAATGTATTCCTGTGCAAAATACAGCACGCCCTGATTCACCACGATGCCCGAAACGCCGACCGTGCCGAATTTCAAAAAACGTTTGGAAAATATCCTGCGCAACAGGGAGGAAAATTTCATGCGCAAATTGAAACCCGACCTCATGCGCCATGCTCCGCGCGCAGCAATTCGCGCGCCTTGCCCAGCACCTGCTCCGGCGTGATCTGCTTCAAGCATTGGTTGTCGCCGTCACACGGCGATTTGCGGTGATTGTAGGCCGTGAGGCAGGGCGAACAGGACAGCGCCGTGTACAGGCAGTGGATATTGGGTGCCAGCGGGCTATACAGCGCGGGCGTTTCCGGCCCGAAGAACACCAGCGTCGGCAAACGCGTCAGCGCGGAGAACTGCCCCGGCCCGCCGTCGTTGGTAATCAGCAGGCTCGCGTGATTGAAAATCGCCAGCAGATGCCGCACCGATTTGGTGTAACCGGTGAGGTCGATGCAATGCGCGTGCGCGCAATGCGCCACGATCTCTTGCGCCAGCGGCTTGGCATCCGGCAAGCCGATCAGGGCAAGCGCGTAGCCTTCTTGCAGCAAGGTCGCGCACAACTGTTTGTAGTATTCGGGCGGCCATGCGCGGATCGGCAAAATGCCGCCGTCGGGATAGACCAGCACCAGCTTCCTGCCTGCCAGCGCGGGAAAGTCCGCATGCAATTCGGCGCCGGCCTGCTGCAACTCGCCTTCGGCAAACGCTAGCAGCGGTGGCGCGGATAGTTCGGCGGCGACTGCTTTAGCGACGGGCGTACCGCTGGCTTCGATTGCGGCAACCATGGTCAGGAACTGCTGCGACAAATGACGGTACGGGTTGTACATCACCGGACGGGTGATGTATGAACCGCGGTACAGCCCTTCCTGCGTATGCGGATGAAAGCCCACGCGCACCGGGGCGCCGGAAAGGTAAGCGAAGATACTGCTCACGCGCGAAAACAATTCGCAGTCGATCACCACATCGAACTTGAGCGCACGCATCACGCGCAGCGCACTCAGCATGTCAGCCGCCAGCCCGCCCAGCGACTTATCGCTGATCGTAATCACATGCCCGCGCGGCATCACGCCGAGCAGATCGAGCACTTCGCGGTTTTTGGCGAACATCAGGATATGCAACTCGGCATCGGGATATTGTTGCTTGAGCTTGGCGAACATCGGTTGCGCCAGCACCAGGCTGCCCATCTCGGACAGCAGAATAATCAAAATGCGCCTGGGTTGCGCGACAGCGACGGGTGAGCCTAACAAAACATTACGGAAGCGTTCAAACCCGGAGAGCAGCGCACAAATCGGCACACCCGCAATACGATCAACCGCACGTTGGAAATCAATGTTCAATGCTTCATCCAATTCACTCAGAATACTTGAGCACATTGCCCGGCGCTCAAGCCCGTCAATTGGGCGTTTGGAGCTGCGGCATTATCGGTTAAAGCGCGGTGTTCAACAAGCGCGGGGCGCCCATTACTGTAACTATCCTCTCGGATGATGCTGCGCATGCAGCACCTTCAACCTCGCCCTCGCCACGTGGGTATATATCTGCGTCGTAGAAATATCCGAGTGTCCCAGCAGCATCTGCACCACGCGCAAATCCGCGCCGTGGTTGAGCAGGTGCGTGGCAAACGCATGGCGCAAGGTATGTGGCGACAACGGCTTGTCCAGCCCGCCCCGCCCCGCGTGCCGCTTAATCAGATACCAGAACATCTGCCGCGTCATACCTACACCGCGCTGGGTCACGAACAACGCATCGCACACTTTCCCGTTCATCAGTACGGGACGCATTTCCTGCAAATAGCGCTTCACCCAATCCAGCGCCACCTCCCCCAAAGGCACCAGCCGCTCCTTGCTGCCCTTGCCCATCACCCGCACCACGCCCATGTCGAGACTGACTTGCGCCACCGTCAGCCCGACCAGTTCGGACACGCGCAGCCCGGTGGCATACAACACCTCAAACATCGTGCGGTCGCGCATGCCCAGCGGCGTACCCGCATCCGGCGCATCCAGCAGCAACTCGACATCCGCCTCGGTCAGACTCTTGGGCAAGCTGCGCGGCAACTTGGGGGTGGCGATCTGCAAGGTCGGGTCTACGTTGATCTTGTTCTGGCGCAGCAGGTAACGGAACAAACGTTTGAGACTGGAGATGGCGCGCGAAGTGGAGGTTGCCTTGGCTTTCTGCCCGCTCATCAGATACGCCAGAAAACCCTGTATGTCCCCGTGCGTGGTTGCCAGCAACGTTGTGCCGTGCCGCGCCTTTAGCCAACCCGCAAATTTATTCAGATCGCGCCGATAACTTTCCAGCGTATTGCGCGACAAGCCATCTTCCAGCCACAACGCATCGCAGAATCCGTCGAGCAGTTCAGCGTCGTTCATGGGCCAGCAACCCGCGCTTAATATCGAGCGCGCCCTTATCCGCGCGGTGCATGAACCCGCCCAGTCCGGCCTTGCCCACCACACGGTGACACGGCACAACGATGGGGACCGGATTGTTGCCGCAAGCCTGCCCCACGGCGCGCGGACTCGAACCGATCTCGGCGGCAATCTCCCCGTAGCTCAGCGTCTGCCCGCTCGGGATGACGCACATCATCTGCCACACTTTGCGTTGATGCTCCGTGCCTTCCAACTGCAACGGCAGATTGAAACGGAAACCCGCATCCCCGAAATAGGCCATTAACTGCGCACAAACCTCGCGCGTAAACGCGTCGCGTGGCGGTGATGCCAGCGTACGCGGCGGCAAAAATTCGATACCCAACAGAATATCCCCTGGACAGCGGATAGCGAGCTTGCCGAAAGGTGTGGGGAGGATGGCCTGGTAACTCATGCGCACATGATAACGTACAAAATAAAAACGGGAGCCGAAACTCCCGTTCTGTGCGGCATAAAACCGTATTACGCGGCAGCAACCGTCTTGCGCGCAACCAATTTTTCTTTGATGCGCGCCGATTTTCCGGAACGATCGCGCAGATAGTACAGCTTGGCGCGGCGCACATCGCCGCGACGCTTCACCTCGATGCTCTCGATAGACGGAGAGTAAGTCTGGAAAGTACGCTCCACGCCTTCGCCGGAGGAAACTTTACGCACGATAAAGGAAGAGTTCAGGCTCTTATTGCGCTTGGCGATGACCACGCCTTCAAATGCCTGGGTACGCTTCTTGTCACCTTCGACCACGTTCACGTTAACGATCACGGTGTCGCCGGGGGCGAAATCGGGGATGGTTTTACCCAGACGGGCGATTTCTTCTTTTTCGAGAATTGCGAGCAGATTCATTTTAAGTCCTCTTGTTGTGCGGATGCCTGTTCCTGCTGGTACTCTGCCAGTAGCCGAGCTTCCTGTTCTGTTAACTGGCGGTTTGCCAGCAAATCCGGGCGACGTTCGGCAGTACGGCCTAAGGACTGCTTCAATCGCCACTTCTCTATTTCGGCGTGATGCCCCGACATCAACACATCGGGAACCCCCTCGCCGCCATAAACTTCCGGGCGCGTGTAGTGCGGACAATCCAGCAGGCCGTTCACAAAAGAATCCTGCTCCGCCGAATCGGCATCGCCCAACACACCGGGCAACTGCCGCACCAGACTGTCTATCAGCACCATCGCCGCCAACTCGCCACCGGACAACACATAATCCCCGATGGAAAGCTCTTCATCCACATGCCGCCGAATCAGGCGTTCATCCACGCCCTCGTACCTGCTCGCCAGCAAAATCAAACCCGCGTCGCGCGCCAGCAATTCTTTCACCACCTCATGCGTGAGCTTGCGCCCCTGTGGCGACAAATGAATCACGCGACTTTTCGTCACGCCGCTGGCGGCCTGCGCCGCTTTCGCGGCATTGATCGCTTTGGCCAGCGGCTCGACCAGCATCACCATGCCGGGCCCGCCGCCGAAGGGGCGATCATCCACCGTGCGGTGATTGTCGGTCGTGTACTCGCGCGGATTCCACGTCTGCAACTCAAACTTCTTCTGCTCCGCCGCGCGCCGCGTCACACCGTATTGCGTGACCGCGTCAAACATTTCGGGGAACAGCGTGATGACATCAAATCTCATTTGAGATAATCCGCCTGCCAATCCACGCGTATTACTTTATCGTCCAAGCGCACTTGCTGGATCACGCTGGCGATAAAGGGAATCAAAATTTCCTTGCCCCCCACATCGCGCACGCTCAGCACATCGTTCGCGCCGGTCTCCAGCAAGGTATCCACGGCCCCCAGTTCTTCGTCGGCAAGGTTCACAACCTTCATTCCGATCAGATCCGACCAGTAGTATTCGCCCTCTTCCTGCCCGGGAAAACTGTCGCGATGCACGGCGACCAACAGCCCTTTGCACTTCTCGGCAGCGGTGCGGTCAACGATGCCATCCAGCTTCGCTACCAGCACTTTGCCGTGAACATTGGCATCCAGCACTTGTATCTTGCGCCACGGCTGCTTGTCGTTGCCGATGTACCAGTCGTCGTAGTCGAGCAAGCCATCCAGATACTCGGTAAAAGTTTGCACCTTCACCCAGCCGAGTATGCCCTGCGCCCCGACGATGCGCCCCATGACAACCATGGGGTCTGCTGCGTTAACTTCCATTGCGTTTCGCCTCGTTTGTCCCCTCTCCCGGATGCCCGACCAAGAGCTTTTCGGACTCCGGGGGAGGGTTAGGGTGGGGGAAACGAGCATGGCGATCCGCCATGCAAGTTAGGCTTTTGCTGTTGCACCAGCGCGCTTAACCAGCTTGGCTACGGCGTCGCTCAACTGCGCGCCCTTTTCTTGCCAATGAGCAACACGCCCCATATCCAGACGCAAACCTTCCAGACCTTCGGCAGCCAGCGGATTGTAGAAACCCACGCGCTCGATGAAACGACCATCGCGACGATTGCGCGAATCGGCCACTACCACATTGAAGAACGGACGGTTCTTGGAGCCGCCGCGAGACATACGAATGATAACCATAGTCAAAAAACCCAATAAATGTTTATCTGGCAAATGCCAAAGGGCGCGAATTCTACGACACTTGAACGAGAAATGGCAAGCAGAAGAGCGCCAGCGCCCAAAGACCAACAACAGCAAGCTTTCCGGAATTGCTGGTATCTGAACACCTGTGCATCCCGGACACCCAAAAAAATTCCAGCAAAAATGTTGAGATTCAGTGAAATCGCCCGAATCCGACCGGAAACAAAAAACCCGCATAAGCTTGATGCCTATGGGGTTTGTGTAGGTTTCCGATACTTCCTGAAACCGTTTTTTTGGTGGTGATAGGTGGATTTGAACCACCGACCTCAGCGTTATGAGTGCTGCGCTCTAACCACCTGAGCTATATCACCGTAACTTGCACGCCGATCCGAAGTTCAACTGGATGGCATTTCAAAGAGGGCGGCATTTTGCTGATTTCGAGCCCGCCTGTCAATTGCAAGAGGCATTGCAAGAGACAAGATTAAGTTCGCTTTCTGGAAAATCCTTGCGCAGGCCAGCAATCTGGGCCGAAAGCCCGTTCTCCAAATGGCTCAACGCAAAGACGGTGAATTTCAGTTTGCTGGCGCGCTCACCGATCAGGGCAGTCTTCACTCCTCGCTCTTGCAGCTTGGCTAAATATTTTTTCGCGGCATCTTCCGTCTTGAACACGCCCAACGAAATTGCGTTTTGCCAGGAACCGGCTTCCTGCACGACGAAATAATCGGTGACGCCCCGGCTTTTGAGTTGGGCGACTTTCTGTTCGACTTGGGCATGGGTTTTCATCGGGGCGATATAGACCCAATAGCCGCTTGCATACTCGACCACGCGCTGTTTCAACCTGTCACCCAGCTTCATTGCCGCCAACGCTTTTTCGGCACGTTGCAAATCGGTTCCCGAAAATTCCCCCCATTCCATACAGCTCAGCTTGCCGGGCGGAACCGCTACGGCATGCGCAGATGCCCCCATTGCCACTGCCGATGCGACAGCAGAGATCGCGGGCACAGCAGAGACCGGCGGAGCCGGCGCATTCACATTCGCCAGCTTTATCTTGTCGGCGTTGAGCGCGGCTTGCACCGGCGGATTATTGGCATCCACAGCCAGCGCTCCGCCCCAGCGCATCACGGCAAAAAACAATACATTCGCCACTACCAGCAAACCGAGTATCCACCTCATCATGCGCTCGCTTCTCCGATAAATTGCAACCCTTCCAGCACCAGATTATCTACACGCTCCACCGGCATGCCAAGATAGTTTTGAATCTGTCCCGCAGCCCCGCCGCCCAAGACACAGCCCGTTGATTCAGCGGTGCCCAACAATCCATACTGATGCTCGATCGCGCCCAGCGTCGCGCGCATCACGCCGCTATGGACTGCGTCCGCCGTGTTGCGCGGAAAGTCACGCAAGTCCCCCGCCGCCGCCGCCAGTTGCGCCGCATCCCGCGACAGGCTTTGCTGCATCAGCGTAATTCCCGGCAAAATCAAACCGCCCAAAAATTCTCCCTTATCCGAGAGTGCGTCCACCGTGGTTGCCGTCCCGCAGTTCACCACCAGACATGCCCGGCGCATACGCCGCCATGCCGCGATGAGTGCCGCCCAGCGGTCGCTGCCCAGGCGCGCGGGAGTTTCGTATGTATTGATTACGCCGCATTGCCCGCTTTGCGCGAGCACAAATTCCATCGGAACCGCCCACTTGGAACAGATAGTGCGCAGCCGCTGCGCCATCGCCTCGCCCCCCACATTGGAAACGATGATGCGTGCAGGCGCGGGCAACGCAGCAAGGCTTTGCTGCAATGCCAACCACTCCGTGTTAGCCGCCACGCCGCGATGCGTCCACACGCCATTCTCGACGCACGCCCACTTGCAGCGGCTATTTCCGACATCGAGCAATAGCACTATGCCTCCCGCAAACCGATTTCACCGGCATTGAACACTTGCACGCCTTGCGGCGTTTCCACGCGCAACGCGCCTGCGTCCGTCACACCCCGCGCCACGCCAACGACCCGGACACCATCCGGCAGCAGCATCCTGACTTGCCGACCCTGATACGCATGATAGCCCTCCCATTCTGCACGCAACGGCGCGAAACCTTGCCTTGCGAACCCCGCCAGCATCTCCGACAGCTCCTGCAATATTAGCGCAAGCAAACGATTGCGCTCCGGCAAAACATCCACCTCTTGCGCCAAATCGCTTGCCGGCTGGTCGATATGCCGCAACACCGCCGGCGGCAGACGCAGGTTCAAACCGATGCCGATCACCGCCGCGCTGGGGCCCAGCATATCGCCCTGCGCCTCGATCAATATGCCCGCCAATTTGCCCTGCCCGTTCAACACATCGTTCGGCCACTTCAGCGCGACTTGCGCAACATCCAGCTTGCGCAAAGCACGCATCAGCGCCACCCCGACTGCCAGACTCAAACCCGACAAAGCGGAGAGACCGAACGGGAAACGCCACAGCAAAGAAAAAGTAAGCGCATTGCCCAAACCGGAATGCCATGCCCGCCCCAGGCGTCCGCGTCCGGCACTCTGCCATTCCGCCGCCAGCACGCTGCCGCCGGGTGCGCCTTGCGCCGCGCGCTGCAACAACACGGCATTGCTGGAGGTAACGCTGTCGGCTGTTTCGATATGGAAAACTTCCGGCGTCTCCAGCGCGGCACGCACCCGCTCCGCATCCAGCCATTGCGGCGGCTCGACCAGGCGATAGCCGCGACCGCGCACGCTGTACAAGGACAGGCCATACCGTCCGGCATCCCGCAAAGCGTTGTTGATGCTGGCACGCGACACGCCGAGTTGCCGCGCCAACGCCTCGCCGGAATGGAACTCCCCGTCCGCCAACAAACGCAACGCGGGAAACATCAGTCGCTTGGGGAGCGCGGCAGCGGACACGTTCATTGCGGCAAATTGTTGTCGGACGACTGATGCGCGCCTTGCCCAAGAAAAGCCACGATCTCTTCTTTGCGCTTCATGGCATCCTGATAGCCCAGATCGATCAAGGCGCGGCAGTAAGTTTTTTCGAATAGCAGATAACTGACCAGATTGGCCCCGCGCCGGCGCATTACGCCAACCGCGCGCAACAGCAAGCGTATGGTCCACGGCAAACCGCGCAGATGGCGCTCGGCGATTTTCTCCAGCGGTTGGCTGGGCGAGATGACCAGCACATCCACATGACGCAAATTGATGCCGGGGCGGATATCTTCTGGAATCATGCTGACCGTGCGGTTGATGCGCCGCAAACGCTCCAGATCCACCTCCATGCTATCCAGAAAAATACTGTCCAGCGCATGGCCGGCGATCTGCGCGAGCGAAGGATATTCGTCGATCCGGCTGCGCGCCGACTCTGCGTCCGCGTTCCCGCCCGAGCCCATGCCGACCACGAGCACGCGATCCGCGCCCAGATGCAACGCCGAACTGATCGGCGAAAGCTGGCGCATCGAACCGTCGCCAAAGTGTTCGCGATGGATATGCACGGCGGGGAAGATAAACGGGATGGCGGCAGAGGCGAGCAGATGCTGTATCCCGATCCTTGTTGGAACCCCCAGCCGGCGCGCACGCCGCCATGGCTGGATACCTTCCACGCCCTGGTAAAAAGTGACCGAATGGCCCGATCCATATCCCGAAGCCGTGATACTCAAGGCGTGCAACACCCCGCTGTCGATGCTCTCCTGGATTTTTTCGCAGGGCAGCGTCTGCTCCAGCAACTCCACCAGCGGCGCATTGTCCAGCAGTGAAACATGATTCAACCTGTTAATGCCAAAGCTGCTCAGGATCAGCCCGGCCAGCCCGCGCGAGGTATTGCGCAACACGCCGACGAAATCCGAGCGGTACACCTCGGCCACGTGAAAATTTTTCCAGACATTGAGCAGATACTTCACGCCCTTGCGGAAATTCCCCGCATTGATCGCCAGCGTTGCCGCATTCAGCGCCCCCGCCGACGTGCCGCAGATAATCGCGAAAGGGCTGCGCGCGCCGTGCGGCGTAAATTCCGCAATCGCTTTCAGCACGCCCACCTGATAGGCGGCGCGCGAACCGCCACCGGTCAGGATCAGGCCGATCTTTTGTGGGCGCATATCGGCTGAACCCAAATCCTCATGCCGCTGGCGACATTCATGTTAAATACCGGGGGCAACGAGCGCATGCACCGCATCGAGCGCGTCCTTGAGGGTTTCTTCGGGCAGCTCGTTAACGGAGCGCGACAGCAAATCCGCCGCCTCGGCGGCCTCTTTCGGCAAATCGCGGGCATGGGTATTGGCTACCAGCACGGCAGCGGCCCCCACCACATTCAACAAACCGGCACGCTCCACCATCAGCATCTCCAGCTCCCCGCGCAACAAATCGACTTCCTGTTTGTTCATTTGCCTTCTCCTCAGTGTGTCTCAACGCCGACAACCGCCAGCGCGCTCATATTGACGATACGACGCGCCGTCGCGGTCGGAGTCAGTATATGCACCGACTTGTCCGCCCCCAGCAGAATCGAACCGATGGTAATGCCTTCGCCCGCCGTGATCTTGAGCAGGTTGTAAGCGATATTCGCCGCATCCAGGTTAGGCATGATGAGCAGGTTTGCCTCGCCCTTCAAACGCGAGTTCGGGAAGGTCTGCGCGCGCAGACTCTCCGACAGCGCCGCATCGCCGTGCATTTCGCCTTCCACTTCCAACCCCGGCGCAAGCTGCTCCAGCAACTCGCGCGCGCGGCTCATTTTGCGTGCCGAGGCATCTTTGTGGCTGCCGAAATTGGAGTGCGACAGCAGCGCCACCTTCGGCGTCAACCCGAAACGGCGCACCTCTTCTGCGGCCAGCAGTGTCATGTCGGCAATCTGTTCCGCCGTCGGGTCGAGGTTCACATGCGTGTCGCAAATGAACAGCGTGTGCCCGGGCAGCATCAGAATGTTCATCGCCGCATACACGCCCGCCCCGGCACGCCGGCCGATCACCTCGTCGATATAGCGCAGATGGTTCAGCGGTTGCGACACCGTACCGCACAGCATGGCGTCCGCCGCGCCCATGCGTAGCAGCATCGCCGCAATCAATGTGTTGCGGCGGCGCATCTCGCGCTTGGCCGCATCCGGCGTCACCCCCTGGCGCTGCATCAGGCGGTGATACTCGGCGCAATATTCGCGGTAGCGGCTGTCGTTTTCCGGGTTCACCAGTTCAAAATGCCCGCCCGCGCGGATGCGCAAACCGAGCCTGGCGATGCGCTGCTCGACCACCGCCGGACGCCCCACCAATATCGGATAGGCCAGGCCTTCGTCTACCACAGTCTGCACCGCATGCAGCACGCGCCCGTCTTCGCCCTCGGCATACACCAGACGTTTCGGATGCTTCTTGGCGATGTCGAACACCGGCTTCATCAGCATATTCGAGTGGTAAATGAAATGCGACAACTGTTCGCGGTAGGCATCCATGTCGGCGATGGGACGCTCCGCCACACCGGAATCCATCGCCGCCCGCGCCACGGCGGGCGCGATGCGCGTGATGAGGCGCGGATCGAACGGCTTGGGGATGAGATAGCTTGCGCCGAAGCTCAAGCTCTCTTCGCCATACACTGCCGCCACCGCATCGGACTGCTCGGCTTCCGCCAACTCGGCGATGGCATGCACCGCCGCACGTTTCATTTCTTCATTGATGGTGGATGCGCCCACATCCAGCGCGCCCCGGAACATATAGGGGAAGCACAGTGCATTGTTGACCTGATTGGGATAATCGGAGCGCCCCGTTGCCAGAATCGCATCCGGGCGCACGGCCTTTGCGTCTTCCGGCAATATCTCCGGCGTCGGGTTCGCCAGCGCGAAAATCAGCGGACGTTGCGCCATCTGCTCGACCATGTCCGGCTTCAACACGCCGCCCGCCGACAAACCCAGAAACACGTCCGCCCCGGCGATCACCTCGCCCAATGTGCGCGCCCGGATGTCTTTGGCATAGCGCGCCTTGTTGTCATCCATCTCTTCGGCGCGACCCGTATAGACCACGCCCTTGATGTCGGCGACGATAATGTTCTCCATCTTCACGCCCAAACCCACCAGCATATCCAGACACGCCAGCGCCGCCGCGCCCGCACCGGAGGCCACCAGCTTGATCTCGCCGATTTTTTTGCCGACCACCTTGAGGCCGTTCAACAGCGCCGCGCCCACGATGATGGAGGTGCCGTGCTGGTCGTCATGGAACACCGGGATACGCATGCGCTCGCGCAATTTGCGCTCGATGTAAAAACACTCCGGCGCCTTGATGTCCTCCAGATTGATGCCGCCGAAAGTCGGCTCCAGCGCCGCGATGATATCCACCAGCTTATCCGGGTCATTCTCGGCAATCTCGATATCGAACACGTCGATACCGGCGAATTTTTTGAACAGCACGCCCTTGCCTTCCATCACCGGCTTGCTCGCCAGCGGGCCGATATTGCCCAGCCCCAGCACGGCGGTACCGTTGGAAATCACCGCCACCAGATTGCCGCGCGCCGTCAAATTGCGCGCCTCGGACGGATCGCGCACGATTTCCTCGCACGCCGCCGCCACACCCGGCGAATAAGCCAGCGCCAGGTCGCGCTGTGTAAGCATAGGCTTGCTGGGAACGACCGAAATTTTTCCTGCCGGGGATGCGCGGTGATATTGCAGCGCCGCATCGCGCAATTGCTTGTCCATGTTCAACCTCTAATTAGTCTGCGCCGGATTATAACGCAGCCAGCATCTTCTCCAATCGCTTCACCGACACGATCACCGGCGTCTTCAGCTCCTGCGCGAACAGCGACACGCGCAGCTCCTGCACCATCCAGCCGAAGTCTTCCAGCCGCGCATCCGGCTCGCCCTGTTGCGCAGACAACCTGCGCTGCCATTGCTGTAGCAGCGGGTTCATCTGCGCCATGTTCTGCGCATCGCGCGCGGGGTTGGCGCGCAGCTTTTCCAGCCGCACGTTGATCGCTTTCAGGTAACGGGGAATATGCTGCATGCGCTCGAATGGCGTGCGCCCCACCCATTCTTTGCCCAGCAGCCACTCGCACTGGCTGCGGATGTCTTGCAACACCTGGCTGTGCGCTTTAAATCCGGGCAGCGATTTTTGCAGCGCCTGATGCTCGGCCAGCACCGCGCCGACCAGCCGCGCGATTTCCTGCGCCACCAGATTCAAGCGCGCCTTGGCATCCTTGCAGCGCGCGGCGAATTCCTTTTCGCTTTCCGGCAAAGGATCGTTCAGGCAGCAACGGTCGAACGTCACCGCGAGTATCTGCCGCTGCAAATCCTGCGCCGAACCGAAGGGCAAAAACTGCATGGACATCGCTTGCAGCCCCGGCAGATTTTTCTCCAGATACTTCACCTGCTCTTTCAGCGCGATCTGGAACAAACGGCGCAGCCCCAAGCGGTGCGCGGCTTTTGCGGCATCCTGCGTATCGAAACTTTGCAGCGTGACCGCATCGCCCGCGTCCGCCAGCGCGTTGAACACGGTGATGGTCTGCCCGGCGCGCTGTTCGGTGCGGGTGGGTTTGAAGTCGCCGAAATCCCAAGCGGTGTGGCGGGGCGAGTCTTCCCTCACCCCAACCCCTCTGATGGAACTACTAGCCAATCGACTAAGCCCGCACACCCCACCCGCCGTTGGCGGGCAGAGTACAAGAGCGGGCAAGTCGCTGGTTATCCCGGGGGGAGAGGGGCTCAATGCGCGCCGCAACTCTAACTCCCTCTCCCCCCGGGAGAGGGCTGGGGTGAGGGAATACCTCGGAGCCCACTCCCCCCGCAATTGCGCAAAATTCCGCCCCATCCCCAACTGCCGCCCATGCTCGTCCACCACGCGAAAATTCATCAGCAGATGCGCGGGCAATTGCTCCAGCCGGAACGCATCCAACGGCACATCAAGCTGCTTCTGTTCGCGAATATAACGCGCCAGAGCCTGCAATAGCGGCATATCGGAAGGCTGTACCGCCGCGCAAAACGCCGCCGCGAATTCCGGCACCGGCACGCAGTGGCGGCGGATTTTTTGCGGCAGCGATTTCACCAGTTGCGCGATTTTTTCCGCCAGCACGCCCGGCACCAGATATTCGCAGCGCGCCGCCGACACCTGGTTCAGCAAGGCTTGCGGCACGGTCAGCGTCACGCCGTCGTCGCTCTTGCCCGGCGCGAAATTGTACGCCAGCGCGTAGCTCACGTTGTTCATCAGCATCTGCGGCGGGAACTGCTCGGTGGTGATACCCGCCGCCTCGTGGCGCATCAGGTCGTCTTTTTTCAGGTACAACAACTTGGGCTGCTCGCGCTCCGCTTCCTTGCGCCAGTGCTCGAACGCCGCGCCGTTGTGGATGAGCGGCGGAACCCGCTGGTCGTAGAACGCGAAAATCAACTCATCGTCCACCAGCACGTCTGGCCTGCGCGCCTTGTGCTCCAGCGCTTCGATGTCGGCGATGAGTTTCTGGTTGTGCGCGAAAAATGCTGCTTGCGTGTTGAACTCGCCCTCCACCAGCGCCTGACGGATGAACACCGCGCGCGACTCCTCGGGATTCATCGGCCCGTAATGCACGCGCTTCTTGGGGTTGACCAGCAAGCCAAACAGCGTGCTGCGCTCGAACGCCGCCACCTGCGCCGCCTTCCTCTCCCAATGCGGATCGAAGTAAGTGCGCTTCATCAGATGCGCGCCGACTTCCTCCAGCCATTCCGGCTCGATGCGCGCCACACAGCGCGCGAACAATTTGGTCGTCTCCACAATCTCCGCCGCCACCACCCACTTCGCGCCCTTCTTCGCCAGCACCGAATTCGACGCGATGAAAAATTTGATCTCGCGCGGGCCGAGGTAATAGGGTTCGCGATCCACGCCTTTGCAGCCGATGTTGCCGAGCAAGCCGGTGAGCAGGGCTTTGTGGATTTGCTCGTAGGTAGCGGGTTGAGAGGACTCTATAGGCTGCTTCACTTTTACCGAGTGCTCCCCCACCCCATCCCTGATGGAACTACTAGCCATTCGACTAAGCCCGCAAGCGGGCAAGTCGCTGGTTATCCCCCGGTGGGAGAGGGAGCCAGAGCGGCGAGACTCTGGGTTTAGCCCCTCTCCCACCGGGGGAGGGGGTGGGGTGGGGGAATTCCCGTTCGACGAAGCATCGCCCCCAAACAACCCCATCTCGCTCACCTGCGCATGCAGCTGCTGGTGCAACTCGTGCCACTCGCGCAGACGCAGCGGCGACAAGAATTTCTCGCGGCACTCGTTCGCCCATAGCTTGTTGGTCTTCTTGTGTTTAATCGCGTCCTGGAACCACGCCCACAGTTTCAGATAAGCGAGAAAATCCGAGCGCTCGTCGTTGAAACGCTGGTGCGCGGCATCCGCCGCCTCGCGCCGTTCGGCGGGGCGGTCGCGCGGGTCTTGCAAGGCCAGCGCGCTGGCGATAATAAGAATCTCGTTCAGGCAGTGATACTGCCGCCCCGCCAGCAACAGCCGCGCGACTTTCGGGTCTAGCGGCAGCTTGGCCAACTCGTGACCGAGCGGCGTGAGCTGGCGAACGGTGCGCTTCGCCAAGGGTGCTCCCCCACCCCAGCCCTCCCCCGGAGGGAGAGGGAGTGTCCGCGTTCCATTGTTCGGAGAGAGGATGCCCCCTCTCCCCTCCCTCACCCCATGCCCTCTCCCAGAGGGAGAGGGAGTATTCACAGGCTGGGGCGGGGGAACACTCTCGGCAATCGCCCCCAACTCAACGAGTAACTGGTAACCATCGCTAATCGCGCGCGAACCCGGCGGCTCGATGAACGGGAAGGCCTCCACCTCGCCCAGCCCCAATGCGCTCATGCGCAGGATAACGGTGGCCAGCGACACGCGGAAAATTTCCGCATCGGTGAACTCGGGCCGCTGCAAGAAATCCGCCTCGTCGTACAAGCGGATGCAGACGCCGCTCATCACGCGCCCGCAACGCCCGGCGCGCTGGCTGGCGGCGGCGCGCGAAATATTTTCGATGCGCAGTTGCTCCACCTTCTGGCGCACGCTGTAGCGGTTGATGCGCGCCAGCCCGCTGTCGATCACGTAGCCGATATTGGGCACGGTGAGCGAAGTCTCCGCCACGTTGGTGGCCAGCACCACGCGGCGCATGCCGGAGGCGGGTTTGAACACGCGATCCTGCTCGGCGATGGACAGGCGCGAGAACAGCGGCAGGATTTCGATGCCCTTGTGCTGGTGCTTGCGCAAGGCTTCGGCGGTGTCGCGTATCTCGCGTTCGCCGGGCAGAAACACCAGCACGTCGCCTTTGAGTCCACCGATGGATAGCTCATCCAGTGCACTGCATATCGCCTGCGGAAGATCCTGCATGTCGCCCTCTTCGTTCTGCTGCGGCGGACGGTAACGTATTTCGACCGGATAGGTGCGGCCTGAGACTTGGATGATGGGGGTGGGTTGAGCTTCGTTGACAGAGGGCTCCCTCACCCCAGCCCTCTCCCGGGGGGAGAGGGCGCCAGAGCGGCGCGCTGAACTTAGTCCCTCTCCCCCCGGGAGAGGGGTTGGGGTGAGGGAATCCTTGTTCAGCAAAGACACCCCCGTCTCCGCCCCCGCAAAATGCTCCGCAAACCTCTCCGCATCCAGCGTCGCCGAGGTGATGATGAGTTTCAGATCGGGGCGGCGCGGCAGCAACTGGCGCAGGTAACCCAGCAAAAAATCGATATTCAGCGAGCGCTCGTGCGCCTCGTCGATGATGAGGGTGTCGTATTGTTTCAGCAGCGGATCGTGATGGATTTCGGCCAGCAGGATACCGTCGGTCATCAGCTTGATGCAGGTGTCGGGCGACACCTTGTCGTTGAAGCGCACCTTGTAGCCGACCAGCCCGCCGAGCTCCGATTTCAGCTCCTGCGCGATGCGCGCGCCCACCGAACGCGCCGCCACGCGGCGCGGCTGGGTGTGTCCGATCACGCCCAACACCCCGCGCCCCAAGCCCAGACAAATTTTCGGCAGTTGCGTGGTCTTGCCCGAACCGGTCTCGCCGCACACGATCACCACCTGGTGTTTTTCGATGGCCTGCGCCAATTCCTCGCGCCGCGCCACCACGGGCAGGTCGGCGGGATATTCGATAGCGGAAAGTTGTCGGATACGCGCCAGGCGGCGCTGCGCAATGGGAGATAAAGCTGCATTCATGGCGCGCGATTTTACCTGCTACGGCTTTTGCACGCACAAAAACAAGGGAGACCGGAGTCTCCCTTGTTTCTATGCTGCTAAAAAATCAAACCGTCAAAAGAAACCACCATATTCAACGCATCACATACACATCAGCGCCCTGCAACCGATCATGCATTTTGTCTGGAGCCAAATCCAACTCATTCGGCCAAGTGACCGCACCATGCTCAATGAACAGTGCGTTGAATTTATCTACATCTCGCAGCACTTTAAAAACACCGCAATCCCGCTCCAAGAAGGCAAACATATCCACCCGCCCCTCCGTACCATCCACAAACTTCACGAATATTTTGTACGCAGGAAGCGGTTTAGCCTCTACCACATGCCACGGAATTGATTGTCCTAGTCTAGGGGCGAGATTTTCTTGGGGGTTTGCAATTGTTCGCATAATCCTTAAAACGGCAATTCATCCACGAAAAACACGAAAGGCACGAAACAAAACAAGAGGCTGTGTTCGTTAGGCGACTCACCCATCGGGTTGTTTTTGAAGCAGGTGAACTCTTTGAACT
>SCUU01000083.1 GCA_004297065.1 Gallionellaceae bacterium | reverse complement strand
CGGGCGTTGATAGAGTCTTCAGAACCTTTATCTTGCCAGCAATGGCCGCCCACCTCTACCTTTTTTGCACCACCAATCAGTGGTTAATTCCCCTCATGAGTGGAGTTTTGCAAGAGCCTCTTGAGTGAATAAAAAAGCCCGCATCACGCGGGTTTTTTATTTGTGGCGGAAATTTTTAATGCTTACCCGTGCTGCCGAAGCCGCCTGCGCCGCGTTGGCTTAACGGAAATTCTTCCACGATATTAAAATGCACTTGCGCGACCGGGACAACAACCAGTTGTGCCATGCGTTCCAGCGGCATCAGCGTGAACGGGTGATGTCCGCGATTCCACAGCGAGACGAATATCTGCCCCTGATAGTCCGAGTCGATCAGTCCGACCAGATTGCCCAGCACGATGCCGTGTTTGTGTCCCAAGCCGGAGCGCGGCAGGATCATTGCGGCGTAGTGCGGGTCGGCCAGGTGAATGGCGATGCCGCTGGGGATGAGTTCGCATTGCCCCGGCTGTATCAGCATATTGCTGTCGATGCAGGCGCGCAGGTCGATCCCGGCCGAACCGGGCGTGCCATAGCCGGGCGGCTGTTCGTGTAAGCGTTTGTCGAGAATCTTTACATCCACTTTTTTCATTTGCTTCTCCCTTTCTGGTAAAGCTTGGTGGCGTGCAGTAGCAAGGCACGCGCCAAAGTGAGTTTGTCCGCGCGCGGCAAGCGGTGTTCGCCCGCATCATCGAACAGGATCAGTTCGTTGTCGTCCGCGCCGATGGCGTTCTGTGCCAGATTCGCGGCGAGCAGCGGCAGTTTTTTGGCGCGGCGTTTCTGTTCGGCGTATCCGCGCAAGTTCTCGCTCTCGGCGGCGAAGCCCACGCAGAAGGGGGCGTCCGGCAAGGCGGCGACGTGCGCCAGAATGTCGGTATTGGGAATAAGTTCCAGCGTCAGCTTCGCGTCACTCTTCTTTATCTTTTGTTCGGACGGTTGCGCGACGCGGTAATCCGCCACGGCGGCCACGGCGATGAACATGTCGGCAGCGGCCACGCGGCTCTTTACTGCCTCGAACATCTCGGCTGCGCTGGTGACATCCTGCACTTGCACGCCCTGCGGATGCGGGAGCGCGGTGGGGCCGGAGACCAGAGTGACTTCGGCTCCAAGCTCCTGTGCCGCCTGCGCGACGGCATAGCCCATCTTGCCGCTGCTGCGGTTGGTGATGCCGCGCACCGCATCGATGGCTTCGTAAGTCGGGCCTGCGGTAAGCAGGACGCGCACACCACGCAATGCCTGTGTACCAAGTTCCCTCTCCCTATGGGGGAGGGTCAGGGTGGGGGAGGGCGCGTTCAAAGACGCAACAATATCCCGCGCCAATTCTTCCGCTTCCAGCATGCGTCCCATGCCCTCCTCGCCGCAAGCCTGCACGCCGCTTACTGGGCCGAACAGCGTCACGCCATCCGATAGCAGGCGCTGCATGTTGCGTTGCGTCGCAGCGTTAGACCACATCTGCCTGTTCATCGCGGGCGCGACCAGTAGCGGGCAGTCGCGTGCCAGACACAGCGTAGAGAGCAGATCGTCGGCAAGGCCATTGGACAGCTTGGCGATGAAGTCCGCCGTGGCGGGGGCGATCACGATGGCATCGGCGACGCGGCTGGAATGGATGTGTGCCATGCCTTTGTCGTCCTGCCATTGGTCGACCAGTACCGGCTGTCCGGTGAGCGCCCGCATCGTCGCGGGCGTGATGAAATGCGTCGCCGCTTCCGTCATCGCCACCTGCACGGTGAAGCCTTGCTTCACCAATAGGCGCGCGAGTTCCGCCGCCTTGTAGGCGGCGATGCCGCCGGTGATGCCGAGCACGATGCGTTTTTGTCGGGCTTGTTCCATAATGCCGCGCATCTTAACAAGAAAGTCGCTGAAATAGCGATTGCTGTAGCTCGCGTTTAGTAACCGAAACGAGGTGAACCATGAGCATCACTGACTGGCCTGTAGGCGAACGTCCCCGCGAGAAGTTGTTACAGCGCGGCGCATCCTCACTTTCCGATGCCGAGTTGCTGGCGATCTTTTTGCGCACCGGTGTGGTCGGGAAAAGTGCCGTGGACTTGGCGCGCGAACTGCTCACGCGCTTCGGCAATCTGACGCAGTTGTTCGCCGCCGGCGAGAAAGAGTTCTGCGAGATCCACGGCATGGGGCAGGCCAAGTATGTGCAACTGCAAGCGGTGCTGGAGATGTCGCGGCGCGCGTTGCAGGAGGAGATGCGCAGCGGCGATGCGCTGAACTCGCCCGCCGCAGTGCGCGGCTATCTGCAACTGCTGTTGCGCGGGCGCGAACAGGAAGTCTTCATGGTGATCTTCCTTGATGCGCAGCATCGGGTCATCGCTTCCGAGGAGATGTTTCATGGCACGCTCACCCAAACCAGCGTGTATCCGCGCGAGGTGGTGAAGCGCGCATTGGCGCTGAATGCGGCCGCAGTCATCTTCGCGCACAATCATCCAAGCGGCGTGGCGGAGCCGAGTCAATCCGATCAGATGTTGACCGACGCGTTGAAGCAAGCGCTTTCTCTGGTGGATGTGCGCGCGCTCGATCACTTCATCGTGGCGGGTGCCGGGTGTCTGTCGTTTGCCGAGAAAGGCATGTTATAGGCTGAACGGGTTTAGCGGTGCAGGATGATCTCCATCACGAACTTCGTGCCGAGATACGCCAGGATCAGGAAGCCGAAGCCGCTCAAAGTCCAGCGTACCGCAGTGCGCCCGCGCCAGCCTTGCAGCGTGTGGCCGAGCAATAGCACGCCGAACACGCCCCACGAGATGAAGCCGAACAGTACCTTGTGGTTGAATTGCCAGGGGCGACCGAATATCTGTTCGGAGAAGATGATCCCCGAAGCCAAGGTCAATGTCAGTAACACCATCCCCACGCCGATGATGCGGAACAGTAGCGTTTCCATGGTCAGCAGCGGCGGCAGACTCTTCAATACTTTCGGCATGGTCGCGTGGTGCAGGCGTTTCTCGACCAGCGACATCAGCCCCGCGTGCAGCGCGGCGATAGTGAACAGGCTGTACGCCAGCATGGCGGCCAGCACATGCGCGTCGAACATCCAAGAGGTGGGTTCGGTGAGTTTGTGTACCTCGGGGAACAGCGCGGGCAATGCAACGCCCACTGCGGCCAGGGGCAATACCAGCGTCAACAAGCTGGCCAGCGGGTAGAAGAAACGCGCGACCCAATACACCAGCATCGTCAGCCACAATATCAGCGATACCGCGTAGACCAGCCCCAGATTGAGGCTGCTGCCGACGAACAGGTTCTCGTACAAGAGCCAGGCGTGGAACACCAGAGGAAGGCCGACGGCATGCCCCATGGAACCACGGTTCAATGCCTCTGCATTGCCCGCGATCTGCGCGCGCCAGAAGAAGAAGGCTAATGCGCTATACGCGAAAAAGGCAGCGAAGGTTGGCACGAAGTTCGACATGATGCGGGCAGATGTTTTAGACTTCGCGGATTCTACACTAAACTCATTCCGAGCCAGGACGGGAACGATAACCATGTTGGACAACCTTACTCAGCGCCTTTCGGGCATCGTCAAAAATCTGCGCGGCCAAGCGCGGCTGACCGAAGACAACATCCAGGACGCCTTGCGCGAAGTGCGTCTCGCCTTGCTTGAAGCGGATGTGGCGCTGCCCGTCGTCAAAGAATTTACCGCCCAGGTCAAACAAGCGGCGCTCGGACAGGAGGTCATCGGCAGTCTGAGTCCGGGCCAAGCGCTGGTCGGTGTGGTGAGCCGCGAACTGACCAGGCTGATGGGCGAGCATAACGATGCGCTCAACCTCGCCGCGGTTCCGCCCGCCGTGATTTTGATGGCCGGTCTGCAAGGTGCGGGTAAAACAACCACCAGCGGCAAACTCGCCAAACTGTTGCGCGAGCAGAACAAGAAAAAAGTGTTGCTGGTGAGTTGCGACGTATACCGTCCCGCCGCGATCGAGCAATTGCGCACCTTGGCGCAGCAACTCGGAGTCGATTTCTTTCCTTCCGATGTTGCGCAGAAGCCCCAAGACATCGCCCTTGCCGCGCACGACTACGCGAAGAAGCATCACCATGAAGTGCTGATCGTCGATACCGCCGGTCGTCTGGCGGTGGATGAAGCGATGATGGAAGAGATCAAACAGTTGCATGCCGCGCTGAAGCCGATAGAGACCCTGTTCGTGGTCGATGCGATGACCGGACAGGATGCGGTGAACACCGCCAAAGCGTTCGGCGATGCGCTGCCGCTGACCGGCGTGATCCTGACCAAACTGGACGGCGATGCGCGCGGCGGGGCGGCCTTATCGGTACGCCATGTCACCGGCAAACCGATCAAATTCGTCGGCGTCAGCGAAAAGATGAACGGCCTCGAAGCCTTCCACCCCGACCGCATGGCGCAGCGCGTGCTGGGCATGGGCGACGTGTTGTCGCTGATCGAAGAAGCGCAGCGTGGCGTCGATCATGTCGAAGCGGAAAAGCTGGCAAAGAAGATGCAGAGCGGCAAAGGTTTTGACCTGAACGACTTCAAGATGCAAATCGTGCAGATGAAAAAAATGGGCGGCATGAGCGCGCTGATGGACAAGCTGCCCGCGCAACTGTCGCAGGCTGCGGCGGGTGCGAAGGTGGATGATCGCCAGATCAACCGCACCGAGGGCATCATCAACTCGATGACCCCGTTCGAGCGCAGCCACCCGGAACTCATTAAAGCTTCGCGCAAACGCCGCATCGCGGCGGGCGCAGGCGTGCAAGTGATGCACGTGAATCAACTGCTCAACCAGTTCGAGCAGACCCAGAAGATGATGAAGATGTTCAGCGGCAAGGGAATGATGGCCAAGATGATGAAGTCGATGGGCGGAAAATTTCCGGGCATGCGTTAACTTCAAACCCTTTTGTCCGCAGATTGCGCAGATTAAAAAAACAATCCGGTTTTTGGTTCAAATCTGCGTTAATCTGCGAAATCTGCGGATAGTGTTTTTTATTCAAGACAACTCAATCATGACGATCAAAGCAATCATATTCGACGTGGACGGCACACTGGCCGACACGGAAGACGGGCACCGCCAATCATTCAATAAAGCCTTTGCAGAGAACGGACTGGACTGGAGCTGGGATGTCGCGCTGTACGACAAGCTGCTCAAGGTGACGGGCGGCAAGGAGCGCATCAAGTATTTCGTCGAGAGCTTTTTGCCGGGCTTCGCCCAGCCTGCGGACTACGAAGGCTTCGTCAAAAACTTGCACGCGGTGAAAACCGGGCATTACACCGCCATGCTGCGCGACGGCCAGATCCCACTGCGTCCCGGCATCAGGCAACTCGTCACCGAGGCGCATGCCGCCGGAATCACGCTGGCCATCGCCACTACCACCACGCCTGAAAATGTCTCGGCTTTGCTGGAAGTCGGCTTGGGCAAAGACTGGGGAAAATATTTTTCCGCCAACGGCTGCGGCGACATCGTGCCGCACAAAAAACCCGCGCCGGATATTTACGAATGGGTGTTGCGCGAATTGAAGTTGAGCGCCGCAGATTGTATCGCGCTGGAAGACTCCAATAACGGTCTGCGTTCATCGCTGGCTGCGGGTATCAAGACCTACGTCACTATTAACCCGTATACCTGCAAGCAGGACTTTACCGGAGCGGCGGCGGTGTTCGATGATTTGAGCGACTTGCCGCATTTTTACCGTAGCGCGGGTCTGCCTCTTCCCAAGTGAGGAATTTGCCTTTAGGATTTCGCAGGTCGCGGGGGTGTAGCTCAGTTGGGAGAGCGTCTGGTTCGCAATCAGAAGGTCGTCAGTTCGATCCTGATCACCTCCACCAGCAAGTCGCAGGAAATAAAAAACCAGCTTGTGAGGGCTGGTTTTTTATTGGTTGAAGCAGTTGTTGCTTAGTTGCTCTTGAACAGCTCTTTCAACATGAACAGCGAAAAACCAACCGCCATCAGGAAAGTGGTTACAGCACAGAAAGTTGCGATGATGCTCATTGTTATCTCCTCCACAGAAATATAAATAACGACTGCCTAACTTCGGGGGCAATCCTAGCATAATTCTTTGCGGGCGCAAGCCTTTTTCTATAGAATTAGCCGCAGTTATTTAGTGGGTTATTGCAGGATTCACCACCTCCCCGCCGCTGCACGGGCTCTCCCAACGCAAAACGATTTCAGCCGACTTGTCGGCGACTGGTAAGGCATCTCGTGACAAAAAAGCTATTTATCAAAACGTTCGGCTGTCAGATGAACGAATACGATTCGGACAAAATCGCCGATGTGTTGCGCGCCAGCGAGGGGATGACGCTGACCGACAAGCCGGAAAATGCCGATATCATCCTGTTCAACACCTGTTCGATACGCGAAAAGGCCGAGGAGAAGGTGTTCTCCGATCTGGGGCGCGTGCGCCCGTTAAAGCTGGCCAAGCCGGATTTGATTATCGGCGTCGGCGGCTGTGTTGCCAGCCAGGAGGGCGTGACCATATTTCGCCGAGCGCCCTATGTCGACGTGATCTTCGGGCCGCAAACCTTGCACCGTCTGCCGGAGTTGATCGCTGCGCGCCGCGCCAGTGGACGCATGCAGATGGACATCAGTTTTCCCGAGATTGAAAAATTCGACAGTCTGCCGGCACCGCAAGTGAGCGGCGGTTCGGCCTTTGTGTCCATCATGGAAGGGTGCAGCAAATTTTGCACGTTCTGCGTGGTGCCTTATACCCGTGGCGACGAGATTTCGCGCCCGCTGGACGATGTGCTGCGCGACATTCGCGGCTTGGTGGCACAAGGCGTGGGCGAGATCACGCTGCTGGGGCAAAACGTGAATGCCTATGCGGGCGAGCACGACGGCGAGGCGGTAGACCTGGCGTACCTGATCCGCACGATCGCCGCGCTGGACGGCGTGCAGCGCGTGCGTTACATGACTTCCCATCCCAGAGAGATGACGCCGCGGCTGATCGAGTTGTATGCGGATACGCCGAAACTGGCGAACCATTTGCACTTGCCGGTACAGTCCGGCTCGGACCGCGTGCTGGCGGCCATGCAGCGCGGCTACACAGCGCTCGAATACAAGTCGATCATTCGCAAGATACGCGCTTTGCGCCCCGATATTTCCATCACCTCCGACTTTATCGTGGGCTTTCCGGGCGAGACGGAAAGCGATTTCGGGGCGACCATGCAGATGATCGAGGACGTGCAGTTCGACATGAGCTTCAGCTTCCTGTATAGCCCCAGGCCCGGCACACCTGCGGCGGAAATGGCGGACGAGGTGTCTTACGAAACCAAGATGGAACGTCTGCAGCGCTTGAAAACAAGCATCGACGAATTGGAAAACGCCTACAGCGAGAAGATGGTGGGTACGCTCCAGCGCGTGGTGGTCGAAGGCATCTCGAAAAAAGACCCGCGCGAACTGGCCGGACGCACCGACAACAATCGTGTGGTGAATTTTGTGGGTTCAGCCGATTTGCTCGGCCGCTTTGTCGAAGTCACCATCACTGCGGTATCCATGCACACCCTGCGCGGCGAACTGGTGAGAGCGGCATGAGCGCAGAACATAAACTCTCGCTATCGGTGCAATACGCCAGCAATGCAAAAGATCTGCCGACACGCCCACAGTTCCGCCGCTGGGTAAAAGCCGCGCTGGAACAGGATGTGCAGATCGCTCTACGTATCGTGGACGAGATCGAGGGGCGCGCGCTGAACCTGAGTTACCGCAACAAGGATTACGCGACCAATGTGCTGACCTTCGTCTATGGCGACACCGTTCCGCTCTACGGCGATGTCGTCATCTGCGCGCCGGTAGTGGCGCGCGAGGCGAAAGAGCAGGGTAAGGACTTGCTCGCGCACTATGCGCATCTCACCATCCATGCGGCGCTGCACCTGCAAGGTTACGACCACGAACGCAAACGTGATGCGGAGAAGATGGAGGCGCGCGAGACTGCGTTGCTGCTCAAATTAAGGTATTCTGCGCCCTATCTCATTCGTTGATGTTTTTGTATGGACGGTTCGGAAAGTAGCAGTAACAAACCCACTTTGTTGGAACGGCTCTCCACGATGTTGCTGCGCGAGCCGGAAGATCGCGAACAACTCATCGCACTGTTGCACAGCGCTTACGAGCGCAACCTGCTGGATGCCGACGCCCTCTCCATGATGGAAGGCGTCATCCAGGTGTCCGAGCGCCAGGTGCGCGAGATCATGATCCCGCGCGCGCAGATGGACGTCATCGACATCGGCCATCCGCCGGAACAATTCATCCCCTACGTCATCGAGACCGCGCACTCGCGTTTCCCCGTCACCGACGGCGACAAAGACAACATCATCGGCATTCTCCTCGCGAAAGACCTGTTGCGCTATTACGCGGGCGAAGAGTTCGACGTGCGCGACATGCTGCGCCCCGCCGTGTTTGTGCCCGAATCGAAGCGCCTCAACGTGCTGCTGCGCGACTTCCGCAGCAATCGCAACCATATCGCGCTGGTGGTGGACGAATACGGCGGCGTGAGCGGCATGGTCACTATCGAAGACGTGCTGGAACAGATCGTCGGCGATATTTCCGACGAATACGATTTCGACGAAGATGAAGACAACATCATCCGTGCCGACGCCGAACATTGGCGCGTCAAAGCCGATACCGAAATCGCCGACTTCAACGCGGCGTTGGGCACGGAATTTAGCGATGAAAACTATGACACTGTCGGCGGCTTGGTGCTCAAAGCGGCGGGACAGCTTCCCAGGCGTGGAGAGATGATCCAACTCGGTGAATGGCAGTTCACCGTGCTGCGCGCGGACAGCCGCAGATTGCATTCGCTGCTGGTGGAGCGGAACTTGGCTGAGATGGTCAGCGAGAAGTAAAACACGGCGCAATTATCGGAGGCGGTCATGGGTAAAATTGCTTCGCTTGAACGCGAGATCGAACGATTTTCTGCTGAAAAACTGGCGAGTTTTCGCAGTCGGTTTGCGGAATTCGATGCGTCTCCATGGGATCATCAAATTGAACGCGATGTGGCGGCGGGAAGACTTGATCGGTTTGCCAATGAAGCGCTGACTGATTTGCGTGCGGGTAACGGTCGCGCTCTTTGAAGCATCAAGCTAAGTCTCGGTTCTGGGGTTGGCCTACGACCAGCTAGCAAACGAGTTTCGTCATTTGGCGGATCAGTGTTTTGAGCTGTTGAAACAAAATCCGCGTCATCCCTCTCCGCACTTCAAAAAAATCGGGCGCTATTGGTCAGTCCGTGTAGGGCTTTATTACCGTGCATTGGGTGTTGCAACAGAATCATTCACTTGGCTGTGTTATACGGTTAACGCGGCAACGACTGTGGTTATCACCCGGCGAGATGGGGGCGGTATGCGCAGTAATGGTGAAGCGACTGCAAATGTGTCAAGGTTCTCTTTTGTCAGGCTGTTGTACGGCTGTCATGGGCAGCTCAGCGCCAAATCGTGTCATTATGAATTTGATAAATGTGGTTAGCTTTGGAACTGTCTGTCTGTCCCATGGATATACCAGATGCATTGGAAACGGTGCGGGCCAAAAATCCTTTAATACCTCAACAAGCCTACCTGCCACGACATCCTCAAGAAACAATATCTTGGGTTGCATGACGATACCAAATCCAGCCAATGCTGCCGTTCTAAGTGCTTGACCATTGTTGGATTGAAAACGGATATTAGGGAGCACCGAATCGTTTGCCTCACCGCGCTGCAAACGCCAGCCGTCCCTCTTATTCCAATGACTAAAGCCCAAACACTGGTGAGATGTAAGATCATCTGGCGATGCGGGGATGCCCTCGCGCGCAAGATATTCTGGTGATGCACAAATCATAATTGGATAGGGGGTCAATCGGCGAACTATAAGATTTGTATTTGCTGGCTCACCAATTCGGATCGCTGCATCAAACCCTTCCTCGACCAGATCAACCAGTCGATCATTCAGCGTCAGCTCAACACTGACTTCTGGATATGCCGCAAGATAGTCTGTGATGGCTGGTGCAAGCGTTATGGAGCCGAATGTGACTGGTGCAGTGATTCTAAGTTTGCCTCGCGGAATCGCACGCATAAATTCAGTGCCCGCTTCTGCGGCATTAACTTCGGCAAGGATGAATTTGCATCGCTCATAATATTGTTGGCCGATTTCGGTAAGGCTTTGCCGTCGTGTCGTTCTACTCAAGAGGCGCACGCCTAATAGCGATTCGAGATTGCGTACATGTTTGCCCACCATGGGTGGTGAAATCTGAAATACCTCGGCAGCAGCGGTAAAGCTGCCCTTTTCAACTGCCGCCACGAAGACTTCCATGCTAAATAATTTTCCCATGCATTGGAAACCAATAATTACTAATGTCGGAACGATTATACTGTTTATTTAATTGAATTCACCTACTAAAGTAGACCTCATAGCAATATCGCTATGCAACGCAGTAGTTAAAAGGGTCAAACGCAAGAGTGCTTTCGAGAAATGGCGTTAAAAAAAGCGGTTAGCATTGCTTCGACTGACGCCTTTAACAATTTATTTATCAATACATGAGGGCAAGTAAGATGATTTTAGTCACAGGTTCTACCGGTAATGTCGGTCGTGAAGTGGTGCAACGTTTAGCAGGTAAAAATATTCCAGTGCGGGCGTTGTCCCGCAACCAGCCAGAGTCCCGCAAAAACGGGACGGTAGAATGGGTGAAGGGAAATTTCAATGATGCCGATAGCCTGAGCAGAGCCATGCTGGGCGTCGATAAAGTTGTTCTAATTTCTCCCGCACATCCAGACATGGTCGAACATCAAACGGCTGTTATCGATGCCGCAAAGGCAGCTGGTGTCAAGCACATTGTCAAGTTATCCGGTCTGGGTGCAGGGGCGGATGCGCCTATCCAATTGCCGCGTTTGCATTACGAAATCGAACTGAAAATCCTTGCCTCCGGCATCGCTCACACCTTTGTACGGCCTAATTTATTTATGCAAGTACTGCTGGGTTCCGCCGGCAGTATCAGTACGGACGGCGCGATTTACGCTCCTGCCGGCGACGGTGCTATCAGCTTCACCGACGTCAATGACATCGCTGACGTGATTGTCTGCGCACTAACCCAACCCGGCCATGAAGAAAGCATATATGAAATTACCGGCCCTGCTGCGCTGACCTATGAACAAGTGGCCGAAACAATAGGTAAGGCATTGAATAAACCTGTTAACTATATAGCCGTTTCGCCAGAAGACGCGCGTGATTCGATGCTCTCAAGCGGTATGGATAAATGGCTGGTCACGGCGTTCCTCGAGTTGTTTTCAATCTACCGGGCTGGTTATGGCGCCGCCGCGCTAAGTGACACGATAAAACAGGTGACCGGCCATACGGCAAATAATTTTAGTGCGTTTGCCGAATCGCACAAATCGTTTTTTAATGAACTCAATGAGGCATAGCCATGCTTACAGACACTGGGGTCAAAGCATTGGTTGTTGTTGGTGATAGATTCGCCGAATTTGCTACATTAAATGGCGCGATTACTGTATCGAAGCTGGCGAATTTAGAACTTATCCGTAAATAAAGTACAATGCTTTCCCCATGATTCCAACAGATGGGGGCGGTGATGAGCAAAGTGAAGTCATGGGAAGTAACCGATGAATTCTGGAAGCGTGTAGAGCCG
>SCUU01000082.1 GCA_004297065.1 Gallionellaceae bacterium | reverse complement strand
ATGGCTATGCAAAGCTAAGCAGCGGCTTGCCGGTGCTTTTTGCCGGCTTATAAGCAACCACTAGGCAACCGTCTTTTGGTTGCTTGGTGGGATGGCTATAAGCAATCACTTGCCGCGTTTTGTGCGGCTTAGTGAGATGGCTAGTTGTTCCATCAGTTGCTCCATCAGTCGAATGGCTAGTAGTTCCATCAAGGGCAATGTGGCAATAGGATAATTGTTGATTTGAACTATTTTGGTTTATGACACAGTAAGACTAGGAACAGGCCGTTGTACCGGCAAGCTCTACACTAGGGGGAAGCAAAATGAAACACACATACCGGCTCTTTTTCCCTCTTACCCTGATCTCGCTCTCCATTTCCTGCGCCGTCGCCCAATCCGGCGAGGAAGAGGAGCTGGCCTTGATCTACGGCGACAAATCCAATATCCGCATTGCCACCGGCAACCAGCAGACGCTGCGCCGTGCGCCTGCCGTGGCCTCGGTGATTACCGCCGAAGATATCGCCGCGATGGGTGCGACCGATCTGGATGAGGCGCTGGAGACGGTGCCGGGCCTGCACGTTTCCCACAGCGCCCTCAGCTACACGCCCCTGTATGTTATTCGCGGCATTTACAGCGCCAACAACCCGCAAACCCTGATGCTGCTGAACGGCATCCCCACCACCACCATGCTGACCGGCAGTAAAGGCAACGCTTGGGGAGGCCTGCCGCTGGAAAATATCGCCCGCATCGAAATCATCCGCGGCCCCGGCTCAGCCTTGTACGGTGCGGACGCTTATGCCGGGGTCATCAACATCATCACCAAAACGGCGGTGGATATGCCGGGCACCCGCGTCGGTGCGCGTTACGGCTCTTTCAACACCAAGGATGCCTGGGTACAACATGGCGGCAAGTGGGGCGCGCTGGACGTGGCAGCCAGTTTGCGCGCGGGACGCACCGATGGATTCAAGCAAACGATCGCTGCCGATGCGCAAACTCGCCTGGATCGTATTTTCGCCACTTCCGCCTCCCTCGCCCCCGGCACAAACAATATCGCTCACGATGCCATCGATGCCAGCCTCGACCTGTCCTACGACAAGTGGCGTCTGCGTACCGGCTACAAATTGCGCAACAACCTGCAACTCGGCGCCGGTGTCGCTTCCGCCCTGGATCCGGTGGGCTCGGAAAAGAGCGAGCGCATTACCACCGACCTGTCTTGGACTTCCCCCAACGTGTCGCGAGACTGGGGGCTGGGTTTCGATGCCAGCGTCCTGCAATATAGCGACACCATCATTAACCCGCTGGTGATCTACCCGCCGGGTGTGACCTTTCCCGCAGGCACCTTCCCCGACGGAATGATCGGCGCTCCGGAAAAATGGGAACGGAATGTGCGGCTTTCCGCTTTTGCCACCTACGCGGGATTCGACCAACATCAACTGCGTTTTGGCGCGGGCCACGACGATTTGAATTTATACCAAACGGCGGAACGCAAAAACTTCACGCTTTCCGCAACCGGTTCGCCGATACCGGCCGGTTCGCTCCTCGACTTCTCCAACACCACGCCCTTCATGCTGCCGCAACGGAGATTTATCGATTACCTGTATGCCCAGGACGAATGGAATTTCACGCGCGACTGGACTTTGACCGCAGGCGTGCGCCACGACAAATATTCCGACTTCGGCGGCACCACCAACCCCCGTCTGGCGCTGGTATGGGACGCGACGCTAGATATGACCGCCAAGCTGCTCTATGGTCAAGCCTTCCGTGCACCTTCGTTTGTCGAGCAATATGCCATCAACAACCCGGTGCAGCAGGGCAACCCCAATTTGCGCCCGGAAACCAACCAAACATGGGAGGCCGCGTTTTCCTGGCAAGCCCGCAACGACACCCAGATCAACCTGAATTTCTTCCGTTATGAAATGCAGGACATCATCCGCCTCGTGCCCAACACGGCACCCGCGGTCGGATCAACCTACAACAACACCGGCAAGCAGCACGGTAGCGGCATGGAGCTGGAAACCGTGTGGGATGCCAGCAGCAAATTGCGCCTGACGGGCAACTATTCATTTCAGGAATCCATCGACGACGCCACCGGTCAGGACGCCGGCTATGCGCCCCGTCACCGCATTTACCTGCGCACCGACTGGCGCTATGCGAGCGGCTGGTTCGCCAGCGCGCAGCTCAACCGGGTAATGGATCGCAGGCGCGCTGCCGGCGACACCCGCCCCCAAGTGCCGGACTACACCACGGTGGATCTGACCATGCGCAGCCCGACCAAGGGTTCGTGGGATTTCTCCACCTCCGTGCGCAACCTGTTCAACGCCGATGTCCGCGAACCTACGGCGCCCTTGCTGATCCCCAACGATCTACCGATGGCGCCGCGCTCCCTGTGGCTACAAGCGACCTATAAAATGTGATGCGCGCTCTGTAGCCGCGCCGCAATCGGTTTGATCCGCGCAAACGAAAATCCCCTATGCTGTCTGGCATAGGGGATTTTTTTACCGCTTGGCCGGGTAAATTTTAGAACGGGATGTCGTCGTCGAAGTTGTCGAAATTGCTCTTGCCCGCAGGGGCGGCGGCGGGCTTGGTTGCCGGGGCGCTGCGCGCCGGAGCGGATGAGGGCGACTGGTTTTCCACTACTTCAAAACTGCCCGCGCCGCCGGACTTGCTGCCCAGCATGGTCATCTCGTTGACGATGATCTCGGTGGTGTAACGGTCTTTGCCTTCTTTGTCCTGCCACTTGCGGGTCTGGATGCGCCCTTCAACGTAAATCTGCGCGCCCTTCTTCAGGTATTCGCCCGCGATTTCGGCCAGGCGGCGATAGAACACCAGGTTATGCCATTCGGTGCGTTCCTGTTTCTCGCCGTTCTTGTCTTTATAGTTCTCGGAAGTTGCCAGGGTGGCATTGGTCACGGCTTCCCCGCTGGTCATGTAACGGGTCTCGGGATCTTTACCCAAACGCCCCACCAAAATTACTTTGTTCACCGACATGTTTTCTCCCTAAAATAATTTCGCAGAATTTCAATACTGCTTCCCTCATCCCAACCCTTCTCCCAGAGGGAGAAGGGCTTTAACCCCCTCTCCCTGTGGGAGAGGGTTGGGGTGAGGGAGCGCTTTATCGACTACTCACCACTAGCTTTTCAACCGCTTCTTCGTCGAAGCCGCCCATCTCCACCTTGAGACAAGCAATCTGCTCATTCGCGACGACCAGCACTTCGCGCACACCGCGCAATTGTGCCAGAGACTGCCGCAACTTGCCCGCCGCATCTTCATCCATCTCCGCCAGGTGATACATTCTGGTCATCAGCGCCTGCGGCGCGCGCATGCTTGAAGCCACGACCAGCCACAGCAGCAGCATGAACACCGCGAACACCAGCACCGCGTTGCCGCCATACACCTGCATCAGCAGCCCGCCCATGGCCGAGCCGAAAAACGCGCCCAAGAACTGCACGCTGCTGAACACGCCCATGGCCGTGCCTTTGGCGGCCAGCGGCGCGATCTTGCTCACGATGGAAGGCTGCGTCGCTTCCAGCACGTTGAACGCGGTGAAGAACACCAGCAAGGAAACCGCCACACCCCACACGCTGTGCTGGAAAAACAAGATGCCCAGTTGCGCCAGCGCAGCCAGACCGATGGCGAACATGAACACCTGCTTCATTTTCGCCTTCTTCTCCGCGATGATGATGGGCGGCACCATAAGGACGAAAGCGATGAGCATCACCGGCAAATACACCTGCCACTGGTGCTGCGCATCCAGCCCATCGGCGCGCAGGATGAACGGCACTTGCATGAACACCGACATCAGGATGGCGTGCAAGGTGAACACGCCGAAATCCATGCGCAGCAGGTCGGCGTTCTTCAGCACCTCGCCGAAGTGGCCGTGCCCCGCCTCGGTGTCGGTGTGAAAGCGCGTGATCTTGGGGTTAGGGATGAACCACAGCACCACCGCGATGGAAACGAAGGCCAGCACGCCGATCAGCGCGAACATGCCTGACATGCCGATGGTGCGGTACAGCAACGGCGACAGCACCATCGACACCGAGAACGTCACGCCTATGGTCATGCCTATCATCGCCATCGCCTTGGTGCGGTGCTCTTCGCGCGTGAGGTCGGCGGTCAGCGCCATCACCGCCGCGTTGATCGCTCCCGCGCCCTGGATCACACGCCCGGCGATGATCCAGTAGATATCGTCCGCCGAGGCCGCGATGAAACTGCCCGCCGCAAACAGCAGCAGCCCGATGATGATGACCGGCTTGCGCCCGTAACGGTCCGACAACCAGCCCGCCGGAATCTGCAAGATCGCCTGCGTCAACCCGTAAGCCCCGAGCGCGATGCCGATGAGGAAATGGCTCTCCCCGCCCGGCAACTTCTCGGCATACAAGGCGAAGATCGGTAGGATGATGAACAGGCCCAGCATGCGCAGGCCATAGATGCTCGCCAAGCCGATACTGGCGCGGCGTTCGAAGGGGGTCATTGCAGAATCTGTAGCGGACATGAAGCAGTAACGGGTGATTTTTGGAGAGGCGTATCTTAACAGGTATGGATTGAGACCGAACAGCCGCACCCACGATCAATGCAACAAGCCATCGCCTTCTTCAAACTCATCCCAATCCTCAACGGCTAGCGATTCATTTCCCATATCCCAAACCATTGAGTTGAATTCAACCACAAACCACTCACGGAACATCTTAAGCGTGCGGTTCTTCGGCCACAACGACTCATCCGTCAGCCAATCATTCAGCGTGTGTTCAAAAAACATACGCCATCTCTTTTCTACCCACTTGACCGCATCCTGATGGATTTCCACCGGATCGACCGGACTGTCATAAGATGGAATCAGAAAAACATTTCCTTCCTCGTTGATTTCGGCCAATGTGAAATTGCGCGGCATCGGATCATTCGCATTCAGCCAATCCGCGAACGGCTGCTTGCAACGCAGGATCACCATGCCGCGGTTCAGGGTAAAGCGGGGATAGTCAGACATATGGGAGTTCCTGATTTGTTATGGGTAGTTCCGCCGCTGGTGCATGCAGTGATAAATGATGCAATCGCCCGTGGCTGCATGGCGCACGAAAATCAGCGTGAACGGGGTATGCGAACCGACAGGCACTTCACGCGTACCGACAACCACAGCGGGGCGACCGGAAAAGGGAATCTGGTTGGCAATCAGGGAAAGAGCTACTGCTTCGATCTCACGGCGCATGCGCCGGGCTGCTACCGGGTTACGCTCTGCATACCAAGCGAGAGACTCGGCAAGTTCTGCAATGGCTTCAGGATGCCACTCAAGCCGCTTTTTTCTTGCTGCGACCATGCGTTTGGATCATCTGGTCAAGCTGCTGCATTGCGGCATTGTGGCTGATGCGCTGATTCGTCTGCATTCTGGAAGTCACCGCATGCACGGCATGTTCCGTCGCTTCAAAGCCGTCACGTAACACATGCTTAAGCACACTTCTGGGGGTACGACCTGCGGCCTGCGCCAGCTTTTCCAAGCGGCGCGTATCGGCTTGGGATAAGGTGAGCATGTCCATGATATTCCTCCGTGTTAAGGTGAAGTATAACTTATCAAGGCGGATATTTGCGCCTCACGCCATCGAAGGATTTTGTATCTGGAACCAGATCAAAACAAAACCGATGTTGGCCCGCTTAGCTCGCCCTCACTCTTAATCCATCCCTGGCTTCACTCAAGCACAGCGTCAAACGCCACAGTGAACTCTGGCTCCCGTGACTCACTGTTATAAAACGGCAAATCCCATACAGCATATTTTTTGTTCGTAAATAACTGCTCAATCTCAAAGCCATCTTTAATGCTATTGACCCGGCCATTAAAAAGTTTACGCGGCATATTTGACGTTCGGATCCTGAAAAAAGGATGCGATGCGCTTCGGATTGTTCTCCAACATGGTCATGTGCTCCTTGGCCGCAGCGCG
>SCUU01000287.1 GCA_004297065.1 Gallionellaceae bacterium | reverse complement strand
ATGCAACCGGGGTGGCAGCTCAGGTCACCAGCGCTGGTGCCGTGTTCGTCGGCCCGTGGGCGCCGGTCAGTCTCGGCGACTACTGCGCCGGCTCCAACCACGTTCTGCCGACGGCCGGGTGTGCACGCCACTCCTCCGGTCTGAGTGTGCAGACGTTCCTTCGTGGAATCCACGTGATCGACTACTCCGAGTCTGCACTGAAAGACGTTGCCGGACATGTCATCACGCTGGCCAATGCGGAGGATCTGCCGGCTCACGGCGAGGCTGTGCGTCTGCGATTCGAGGCTCTGCGATGAGTAGTGCTCCTGGAGAGTCGATTTCGGTCGACGCCCTTCCGATTCGCGAGAACCTGCGTGGAAAGTCGGCGTACGGCGCACCGCAGTTGACGGTTCCGGTTCAGCTCAACACGAACGAGAACCCGCATCCGCCGACCCAGGCGCTCATCGACGATGTGGCCGAATCCGTGCGCGAAGCCGCGAAGGAACTGCACCGCTACCCCGACCGTGACGCTGTGGCGTTGCGGACGGATCTGGCTGCGTACCTGGCGAAGCAGACAGGTGTACCGGTCACCGTCGACAATCTGTGGGCGGCAAACGGATCGAACGAGATTCTGCAGCAACTTCTTCAGGCGTTCGCAGGTCCGGGACGTAGCGCGATGGGTTTTGTGCCCTCGTACTCGATGCACCCGATCATCGCCGACGGTACCGATACCGAGTGGGTCGAGGTCTTCCGTCGGGACGACTTCGCACTCGACGTGGATGCTGCCGTCACCGTGATCGCGGAACGTCGACCCGACGTCGTGTTCGTGACCAGTCCCAACAACCCGACCGGACACAGCGTCGGCATTGCAGAACTGCGACGCATCCTCGACGTGGCGCCGGGCATCGTGATCGTGGACGAGGCGTACGCGGAATTCTCCGCTGCCCCGAGCGCGATGACGCTGATCGACGAGTTCCCGGCCAAGCTGGTTGTGACCCGCACCATGAGCAAGGCTTTCGCGTTTGCCGGTGGCCGACTCGGCTACCTCGCCGCCGCTCCCGCGTTCATCGACGCACTGTTATTGGTGCGCTTGCCTTATCACCTCTCGGTGGTCACGCAGGCGGCGGCACGTGCCGCCCTGCGTCACGCCGACGAGACCCTCGGCA
>SCUU01000081.1 GCA_004297065.1 Gallionellaceae bacterium | reverse complement strand
GTAGCAGCCAAGAAACCAGCGGCTAAAAAAGCGGTAGCAGCCAAGAAACCAGCGGCTAAAAAAGCGGTAGCAGCCAAGAAACCAGCGGCTAAAAAAGCGGTAGCAGCCAAGAAGCCAGCGGCTAAAAAAGCGGTAGCAGCCAAGAAACCAGCGGCTAAAAAAGCGGTAGCAGCCAAGAAGCCAGCGGCTAAAAAAGCGGTAGCAGCCAAGAAGCCAGCGGCTAAAAAAGCGGTAGCAGCCAAGAAACCAGCGGCTAAAAAAGCGGCAGTAGCCAAGAAACCAGCGGTCAAAAAAGCGGCAGTAGCCAAGAAGCCAGCGGCTAAAAAAGCGGCACCGGCAGCAAAGCCCGTCGTTGCTAAACCAGTTGTTGCTGCTCCAGCGACAACATTAGCTCCTTCTGCTCCAGCTCCTGTGCGTCCGGCTGCGACTTGGCCTTTCCCGACACCCGGCATCAGCAAGCCGAATTGACGTGGCGGAAGGCTGTGAGGCAGCCCCTGTAGAAATTGGGGGCTGATTCACGGTTCGTCGTGACGGACTTGAGGTAAGGGTTCGCACTTGCAAAAGTGCGCGTCGTGTTGCCCTCTAAATAAAGCAGAAGCCAGTTCAAATTTGCAGGGTGGGTATTGTTTCTTGCCGTTACGACAAGAAACTAGCAAGAGGTTCTGCTCGATGCATTGAACAAGTTCAGCTAATTATCCAGAAATTTGGAGGTATTTTTGTCCCCCAAAATTATACATTGCGACATAAATCGTAGCGGGCAGTTGCAGCCAAGCCTTCTGGTTGATTGTGTTACTGGCTCAATTTGAGACTGTATAGGGTAATAGGTGCAGAGCTATTCTTAGAGCTTGTCCGTAAATAATCCCCGCCTCTACGCCAGCACGAGCAATTTCTTCCGCGTGGCCGCACCGAGAATACGCATAATGCATCGCCCCAAGGGAGAGTTCGTGACCGGAGCCTCTTGCCCAGAATTGGGTGTATTCGAATACTTCTCGTATAGAATAAATCCCATAGATACCATTTTTTCTGGCAGCGACAATGTAGCCATGCATAACAATATGTTTTTATGCAAATTTATCATCAATGCCGTATAGCACTCCTATCCCATATACCCGCAAAAGCAGCGATTATTATGCGGCACTCGCGGAATTGCCTTGGGCAATGTGGCTAGATAGCGGCGGACGGGGCCGCTACGATATTCTTGTCGCGCAACCCGTTGCCACGTTAATTTCGCATGGGAACTTTACAACTACCCGCGATGCTAAAGGTCAACGCATATCTACCGAAGACCCATTCGATCTGTTGCGCGAACACATCGGTGCGCCCGTTCCAAGCATGGCGGGAATACCTTTTTGTGGCGGTGCAATGGGCTATTGGGGTTATGACCTCGCGCGTCGGCGGGTGAACCCCACTAAGCCGCCCCAAATCGACACCAACGTGCCGGACATGGCGATCGGTATATATGACTGGGCCGTGTTGATCGATCATCAGGAACGAGAGGCGCGTTTGGTATCGCGTATGCGCATGCCGGAAACCGCAAACATATTGCCCGACATTCTGGCACGCCTGCAAAAAAATCAAGCAAAAAGTAAAAGCGAATTCCGGGTAACGGGGGGCGTATCGTCCAATTTTTCACGCGTTGAATATGAAGCCGCTTTTGCAAAAATCCGTGAATATTTGCTGGCGGGAGACTGCTATCAAGTCAACCTTGCGCAACGCTTCACCGCCGATGCCGTTGGCGATGGGTTTGCCGCCTATTTGACCCTGCGCGAGATCAATCCTGCGCCTTACTCCGCATTTCTAGATTTGCCGCAAGTGCAAATACTCAGCGTATCGCCAGAGCGATTCCTGGCGGTGCGGGACGGCAAAGTGGAAACCAAACCGATCAAGGGAACACGTCAACGCGGTATTAATGCAGAAGCCGATGCGCGGCTGATCGAAGATTTGCGCAGCAACGACAAAGACCGCGCAGAGAACTTGATGATTGTCGATTTGTTGCGCAATGATTTGGGCAAAAACTGCACGGCAGGATCGGTGCAAGTACAAAAATTGTTCGAGATCGAAAGCTATGCGAACGTTCATCATCTTGTCAGCACGATTACTGGAAAACTTAAATCGGGCAAAGATGCCTTGTCATTGCTGCGGGACAGCTTTCCCGGCGGTTCTATTACCGGAGCCCCAAAAATACGCGCGATGGAAATCATCGAAGAACTTGAACCCCAGCAGCGCGGCATATACTGCGGCGCCATCGGATATGTCGGCTGGGATGGCAATATGGACACCAATATTGCGATTCGCACCATGATCTACGCGGAGGGCAAAATTCACTGCTCTGCGGGCGGAGGTATCGTGGCGGACTCGAATGCGGCGGATGAATATCGCGAAACACTGGATAAAGCCGCCGGAATGCTCAAGCTGCTTGAGCGTTACGGCGGTAAAACCCCGCCCGGCAACACCCCATAAAGTTTAAGGGAGCTTCTAAAAATGCAGATTTCGCCCAAATGCAAGGCGCGGACCGCTCCAAAGCCACGCTGCAAGGCATTATCCGGGGGTATGTGGAGCCCAGCACCGCGATTCACTCTGACGGATGGCGCGGCTACGACGGATTGGTGGACATCGGTTTTGATAAGCATTTTCGCGTGCATCACGGTGAGAATGAGTTTGCGAATGGGGAGAAACATATCAACGGCATCGAGTCCTTTTGGAGCTACGCGAAACGACGCTTGGCCAAATTTAACGGCGTGGCCAAGCACACCTTTTACCTGCACCTGAAAGAAACCGAATTTCGATTCAATCATCGTCGTGATAATCTCTACCGTGAAATGCTCAAACTGTTACGTTTAAACCCGCTTTAGCTTCCTAAGACCCAAATCAAATATGGCTCTGTTTCCCTACCTCAATACCGTGCCTGTCTTGGGTGATCGCGTTTTTTTACACCCCTCCTGCCAGATCATCGGCGATGTGAAAATAGGCGGCGACAGCTCGGTGTGGTGCAACACCGTGTTGCGCGGCGATGTGAACCACATCGTGGTCGGGCGCGGTTCGAACGTGCAAGACCTGACGGTTGGGCATGTGTCGCACAAGACGCCAGACAAGCCGGACGGCTCGCCGCTCATCATCGGCGACTATGTGACGGTGGGGCATGCGGTGATCTTGCATGGTTGCACCATCGGCAACGAATGCCTGATCGGCATGGGCTCCATCGTTATGGACGATGCGGTGATCCCCGATCGCGTGATGGTGGGGGCAGGTAGCCTCATTTCACCGGGCAAGACGTTGGAGAGCGGTATGTTGTACATGGGGCGTCCAGCCAAGGCGGTGCGGGCGCTGACGCAGGAAGAGGTCGCGTATCTGCGCTATTCCGCCGAGCATTACATGCGGGTGAAGGACAATTACCTGAATGGGCTACAGACGTAGACAGGGAGAGATTCGATAATGGTATCCACCAATCAAAAAGAGATATTGCGCGCGAAGGTGAACTTGGAGACTTCGTGTATCGCGTGGAAAGAATTGCAACGTTTTTTCGCCAGCGGTGCGGCGCTCCAAGTGAGCACAGACCTCGATCTGGTCGAAGTGGCGTTTCAGATATCGGAAGACAACAAGAAGCAGGTCGCACAGTGGTTGAGCGAGAGCAAGATCGGTGCGGTGACAGATGCGCAGGCGTTGGCGTGGTATGAAACCGATGCCGAAGTGTGGGCGGTGGTGGTGAGTCCTTATGTGTTAGTTCAGGAGATGAAAAATGTATTACATAGTTGAGAGCAACAAGTCATTCGAACAGGCCGCGACCGATCTGGATGCGGCGGTGAAGCGTAACGGTTTCGGCGTGCTGCATGTGCACGACATCGGCAACACGCTACGCGGCAAAGGCGTGACGTTCGAGCCGCAGGTGCGCGTGTTCGAGGTGTGCAATCCGCTGCAAGCGGCAAAGGTGATGGCTGCCGATCTGAAATTGAACATGGCGTTGCCATGCCGTATTTCGGTCTATACCGAAGGCGGCAAAACGCATATCGGCATGATTAAACCTGGCGGAATACTGGCGTCGTTGTCGCAGGATGCGACCCTGACAGAGGTCGCGCGCGAAGTGGAAGAGAAAACCATGCGCATGATCGACGAAGCAAAGTAGCCATCGTCGCATCCCTAAAAATCTGGCTGGTGCGCAACTGGCGCCCGCTTGCCGTTAATGCGGCAATTATCGTTGTGGCCGTACTGGCGCTACGCATGTGGCAGCAACGCGGTATTGTCTCGGGGGTGGCACCAGCTTTGCCCGGGGTTACATGGCAGGGGCACCCTGCACTGGTGCATTTCTGGGCGACCTGGTGTCCGGTGTGCCGGGCGGAGCAGGGCAGCATCGATGCCATCGCCAAGGATTATCCCAACACCGTTACCATTGCCATGCGAAGCGGCGATCTGGCCGCCGTCGGCAAATTCATGCGCGAGCAGTCTCTGGATTTTCCGGTAATCGGCGACCCGGAAGGAACAATCTCGCAAGCATGGGGCGTGCATGCCGTGCCGGCGAGCTTCATCGTGGATAGCACCGGGCAGATACGTTTCGTCGAAGTCGGTTACACCACGGAATTAGGATTGCGCCTGCGCCTGTGGTTGGCACGATTCTGAAATCCCTAAACTATAACCAGCGACTTGGTTGGCGCTTTTGCCAACCTTAGTCGAATGGCTAGTTGTTCCATCAGGCCGCGCCGATTTTTTTCATCGCCGACTCGATACGCCGGCACAACGTTTTCAGCACTTTGATGCGAGCGAAATTCTTGTCGTTGGCTTCCACCAGCGTCCATGGCGCAAGCCGGGTACTGGTACGATCAACCATGTCGCAGATGGCCTGCTCGTAGGCATCCCATTTCTCGCGGTTACGCCAGTCCTCGTCGGTGATCTTGAAGCGTTTGAAGCCAGTCTTCTTGCGATCCTCGAAGCGGCGCAGTTGCTCCTCTTTGCTGATGGTCAGCCAGAATTTCACGACGACGACATTGTGGCGCGCAAGTTGCGCCTCGAAATCGTTGATCTCATGATAGGCGCGCATCCAGTCGGCTTCGGAACAGAATTTTTCGACCCGTTCGACCAGCACCCGCCCATACCATGAGCGGTCGAATATGGTGATACGCCCCTTGCGCGGCACATGCCGCCAGAAACGCCACAGATAGGGCTGCGCGCGCTCTTCTTCGGTCGGTGCGGCAATCGGGATAACCTGGTATTGGCGCGCATCCACCGCGCTGGTGATGCGGCGGATGCTGCCGCCTTTTCCGGCTGCATCATTCCCCTCGAACACCGCCACTACGGTGATGCCCTTGAAGCGCGGATCGCGCGTCAGCAACGCCAGCTTGCCCTGATATTTTTCCAGCTCCGCCTCGAATTCCTTCTTTTCCAGTTTTTGCGTGAGATCCAGCGTTTTAAGAATGTCCAGCTTGTCGATAGGTGGCAACAGCGGTGCTGCGCGCACGACCGCTTTCTTCTTTTCGTCGGACCCGGCCAGACGTTTATGGATAGCTTCGAGGATGACCTTGCCGACAGTCAGGCTGCGATAGCGCGCGTCCGCGCCCTCGATGATGATCCACGGCGCTTCCGCCGTGCTGGTATGCCGGATGACGCTCTCGTGGACACTGAGGAATTTGTCATAGCGTTTGTAGTGCTCCCAGTCGCGTTTGGTAACGCGCCAGCGGGTCTTGGGATTCTTCTCCAGCAGCTTGAGTCGGGCTTCCTGTTTTTCTTTGGACAGGTGCAGCCAGAATTTGATGATGAGCGCACCTTCATCGGTCAGCATCTTCTCCAGACGCTTGGCGCGCTCCAGGCTCTGGTCGAGATCGGCAGTCTTGGTGACCCCCATCACGCGGTTCAGTATCGGCCATGTGTACCACGAGCCCAAGAACACACCGATCTTTCCTTTGGGTGGAAGCGCGCGCCAGAAGCGCCACATCATCGGGCGCTCCATTTCTTCGTCGGAAGGCTCGCCCATGCCGTGCGTCTGGATATAACGCGGATCCATCCATTCGTTGAGCAGATTCACGGTTTCGCCGCGGCCCGCCCCGTCGACACCGCCCACCAGAATGATGACCGGGAATTTGGCTTTTTCCGCCAGATCAAACTGGGCATCCAACAGCGCTTCACGCAACTTGGGTACTTCGGCATCGTAAGTGGCTTTGTCTATTTTGTGTCCCAACTCTGCTGATTCGAACATGGTGTCCTCCGATAGATAAAAGTTACAAATGCTCCGGTGCGATGACGAGGCGCAAGACGGCCTGATAATCGCCTTCGCGTTCGCGGCGACTGAACCACCACACTGCGCCCTTCTTGATACTCCAGCAATCTGTTGTTCCGGCCATAAGCAAGGCGGCAACTTCGCCCAGCCAGGGTTGATGTCCCACCAGCAAGATTGCGCCGTTCGCCAACGGCCAGCCGGCAGCGTTGAGTACCTCTTGCGCATTGGCATGGGTGCCGATGGCCTGTTCGGTGACAAATTTTTTGTTGAGGGCGTTAGCGGTTTGTTGGGTGCGCAGTGCGGGACTGACCAGAATGCGGGTGTTGGGCGGGAGGCGTGGGTTGAGGAATGCCGCCATGTGTTTGGCCTGTTGCCGGCCTTTTTCTGTCAATGCACGGCTATGGTCGGGTATACCGTCAGCCGCTTCTGCATGTCGCCACAGTATCAATTCCATGATTACCCTCCGTATATTACATTTCAGTTCGCAGAATATACCGTATATACTGATTCCGCTATCCCCGGTGCGGATAGCCAACATTGAGGAGAGACGCATGACCGAAAATAACATTCCGACCAAGGTGGCCAAAAAACCGGTTGCCAAAAAAGTGCCCGCTGCCCGCAAGCGTGTAGCGTCCAAAACGCCGGTTGCCAAACCCGAGAAAAAAGTGAAAAAAACCGAAGGCAAAGAAAAAGTGGTGCGCGACAGCTTCACCATGCCAAAGGCGGACTACGACATTATTGCCGAGATCAAGCAAAAAGCCTTAAAAACAGGGCTGCATGTAAAAAAGAGCGAATTGCTAAGGGCGGGATTGCATGTTCTGGGCAAACTGAGCGCCGCTCAATTAAAACAAGCCATGTCCAGTCTGGAAAAAATCAAAACCGGTCGCCCCAAGAAAGCCTGATCGGCAACCGATCCCTCAAACATCTTCTGGCAACACGGCGGGTTCGCTGGCCAGCGTGTGGAGCAGAATTGTTTGCGCGCATTTCGGTGTCGCGCTACGCGTAGTCTTCAAATGCCATCCGCCGTCGCTGTCCATTTCCCAGGCTTGGCAATTGTCTTGCAGATAGGTCTTTAAGCCCTCGTCGATTACGCGTTTCTTCAGTTTGTTGTCGAGCACGGGGAAGCAAACCTCGATGCGCCGGAAGAAATTGCGGTCCATCCAGTCGGCGCTGGACAGGTAGACATCGTGCGCAAGTTCGTTGCGGAAATAGAAGATGCGCGTGTGTTCGAGGAAGCGCCCGATGATGGAACGCACGGTGATGTTGTCGGAAAGTCCGGGTACGCCCGGGCGCAAGGCGCAGACGCCGCGCACGATCAAGTCGATCTTCACGCCCGCGCGCGAAGCGTCGTATAGCGCCATGATGATTTCGGGTTCGAGCAGGGCATTCATTTTGGCGATGATCTGGGCATTCTTGCCCGCCTTGGCCAGCCTGGTTTCGTTCTGGATGGCGCGCAACACCTGGCTGTGCAGCGTAAACGGCGATTGCCACAGATGGCTCAACTTGCTGGCTTTGCCCAGGCCGGTGAGTTGTACGAATACCTGATTTACATCGGAGCAAACTTCCTCGTTGCAGGTGAACAACCCGAAATCCGTATAGAGCCTGGCGGTGCGCGGATGGTAGTTGCCGGTGGCGAGGTGTACATAGCGGCGCAGCTTGCCGTCTTCGCGACGTATCACCATCAGCATTTTGGCATGCGTCTTGTGCCCAACCACGCCATACACCACATGCGCCCCGGCCTGTTCCAGCCGGCTGGCCCAGTTGATATTGGCTTCTTCGTCGAAACGCGCCAGCAATTCCACCACGACAGTGACCTCCTTGCCGCCTTGGGCGGCGCTGATAAGCGCTTCCATCAGCGCGGAATCGGCCCCGGTGCGGTAAACGGTTTGCTTGATGGAAACAACTTGCGGGTCGGAGGTGGCCTGCTGGATGAAGTCGATCACGGGGCGGAAAGACTGGTAAGGATGGTGCAGCAGTATGTCGCCCTTGCGGATGAGTTTGAACATGTCCGCGCCTTTTTTTTGCAAGGCGGGAGGCATGCCCGGGACAAACGGTGCGAATTTCAGGTCTTCGCGATTTACTTCGTCCGGTATCCGCATCAGGCGCACGAGGTTGACCGGGCCATGCACGCGGTACAGGTCGTCCGGCTTGAGATCGAATTGCTGCAACAGGAAATCGGCCATTTCCTGCGAACAATTATCGGCAACCTCAAGACGCACGGCATCGCCGAAATGGCGCTGCGGCAATTCGCCTTGCAGGCTGATGCGCAGGTTTTTGACTTCCTCCTCATCGACAAACAGGTCGCTGTTGCGGGTGACGCGGAATTGGTAGCACCCCTGCACATCCATCCCCGAAAACAGTTCGCCGACATGGGCGTGCAAGATGGAAGACAGGAACACAAAACCGTGCTCGCATTCCGAAATTTCGGGGGGCATCTTGATGGCGCGCGGCAACACGCGCGGCGCCTGCACGATGGCCTTGGCGGAATTGCGCCCGAAAGCATCTTTGCCGCTGAGTTCGACGGCAAAGTTCAGGCTTTTGTTGAGCACGCGCGGGAACGGGTGCGATGGGTCCAGCCCGATGGGCGTGAGTACCGGCATGACTTCGCGCAGAAAAAAATCTTTTACCCAAGCGCTTTGCGCTTCGTTCCAGTGGGTGCGGCGCAGGAAGCGCACGCCGGCTGTAGCCAGCGTGGGCACGAGGTCATTGTTGAATATCAGGTATTGGCGCTCGATGATCTGGTGCGCCTGGTCGCGCACCCGCTTGAGTATTTGCGCGGCATCAAGCCCGTCCGGGCCGGTGCCGAGCGCGCCGACTTTGATCTGCTCTTTGAGGCCGGCCACGCGAATCTCGAAGAATTCGTCGAGATTGCTGCTCACGATACACAGATACTTCAGGCGTTCCAGAGGCGGGATATGCGGATTTTCAGCTTGTGCCAGGACGCGTCGATTGAATTCCAGAAGTCCAAGTTCGCGGTTCAGAAACTGTTGCGGGGGAAATGTTTTTGCCACTTTCGTTGCCTTGGTTAATGTGCTGGGGGAACGTACCCTGATGGCATCTGCGTGTCCGAACCAAAGAAATAATTTTCCATCTGCTCGGCGAGATACTTGCGCGCTTTAGCGTCGGCCAGGTTGAGCCGGTTTTCGTTTACCAGCATGGTCTGGAATTTGATCCAGCCCTGCCAGGCTTCCTTGGACACATTCTCGTAAATTTTTTGTCCCAGCGGACCCGGGTAGGTCGGGCGATCCAACCCCTCCGCTTCGCGTCCGAGTTTTACGCATTGCACCATTCTTGCCATTTTTGACTCCAAATCGATTTAAAAGATAAATGTTTATTGTGACGCCGGAATGACATGCCGCAACAACGGCCTGTCAGAGTGAATTCATTTTAACGTTTTCATGAAGACTTTAGAGCGGCGCTGGTAGTTATACAGCGCCTTTTTTTCGTCCGGCAACTGGCTAGGTTCGACCTCTTCGAAGCCGCGCTCGACAAACCAGTGTGCGGTGCGTGTAGTCAGCACGAACAGTTTTTTGAAACGCTGCGCCAGCGCCTCCGTGCTCATGTGTTTGAGCAAGGCATCGCCGTAACCGCGGCTGCGGTAACTGGGGTGTACCGCCATACAGGCCAGTTCGGCGGCCTTTTCGTTCGGGAACGGGTACAGGGCGGCGCAGCCGATGATGCGGTGATCGTGTTCCATCACCACGAAGCGCTCGATTTCGCGTTCCAGCAATTCGCGCGAACGCCGCACCAGTATGCCTTCCACCTCCAGCGGTTGCAGCAGTTTCAGGATGCCGCCGACATCGTCGATGGTGGCATCGCGCAGGGTATTCAAAGTGCTTTCCACGATCATGCTGCCGATGCCGGCATCGGAGAACAGTTCCTGCAACAGCGCACCGTCCTGATGGCGGCTGATGAGATGGGTACGCGCCACACCGGCTTCGCAGGCACGCACCGCACAGGGCAGGAACAGTGCCACATCGTCCGGCAGTTTGCGTTTGCTCGACAATACCGCGTTGGCAGTCGCGATGGTCAGTTCGCGCAGCAACGCACCCTGTCTGTCGGTGACGCCGTCGGTATCCATGAGGAAGATGAGCTTGTCCGCATCCAGCGCAATGGCCGTGGTGGTGGCGACATCCTCCAGCGTCAGGTTGAACACCTCGCCGGTGGGCGAATAACCGAGCGGCGACAGCAATACCACCTCATTGAACGCCAGCCTGTCCTCAATGGCGGCCACATCCACCTTGCGCACGCAGCCCGTGTGCAGCAGATCCACGCCGTTAATGACGCCTATCGGCTGGGCGGTGATAAAATTGCCCCCCGCCACGCGGATATCCGCATTGGCCATCGGCGAATTCGCCAACCCCATCGACAACAAAGCCTCGATCTCCAGCCGCGCCCGCCCGACGGCTTCTTTCACACACTGCATGGTCTCGGCATCGGTCAGGCGTATGCCCTGATGGTAATAGTCGGCAATATCGTTGCGCGACAAATGCTGCTCGATCTGCGGACGCGCACCATGCACCAGCACCAGATGCACGCCGAGGCTGGCGAGCAGATTGAAATCGTGCGTGAGCTCGACAAACTTGCCGTCCGCCACCACCTCGCCCCCGAACGCGACCACAAAAGTCTTGCCGCGGAAGGCATTGATGTAAGGCGCGACAGAACGGAACCATGCAACGAACTCGGCGGGATTGTGTGCGGGATGTTGTGGCATGACGATGGGCATCGGTGGCGATTGAGTAGTGCGCAGTATCCAGCAAGGCGGGCGTGTAGCGCAATAGCGGAGCGATGACCTGGGTAAATCAATTCAGCTTCCTCGCCCCTTCCCCCAGCGGGGGAGGGAGCGAAACCGGAAAACGGTAATTCTCTAGCCGCTCCCTTCATTTCGTAAGCGATAATCAAACGATACAGACCAATTGGAGTTTTGCATGTGCGGCATCTGCGGTGAACTGCGTTTCGACCATTCGGCTCCCGACAGGGATGCGCTACAGCGCATGACGGCACGCCTTGCGCGGCGCGGGCCGGACCATGAGGGTTTCTTCAGCGAGGGTGCGCTGGCGTTCGGGCACCGGCGTCTGGCGATCATCGACCTCTCGGCGCACGCCGATCAGCCTATGCTGGACAAGGTGTTGAACCTCGCGCTGGTGTTCAACGGCACGATCTACAACTACAGGGAGCTGCGCGCCGAGCTGCTGGAGATGGGCTACGACTTCTTCTCCGAGGGCGACAGTGAGGTCATCATCAAGGCCTACCATGCGTGGGGCGAGAACTGCGTGGAACGCTTCTACGGCATGTTCGCCTTCGCTATCTACGATCTGCGCGGCAAGTCGTTGTTCCTCGCGCGCGACCGTCTGGGCATCAAGCCGCTGTACTACACGCTGGACGGCGCACGCCTACGTTTCGCTTCTACCATGCAGGCTTTGCTGGCCGGGGGCGGTGTGGATACCAGCCTCGATGCGGTGGCGCTGCATCACCATTTCACCTTGCACAGCGTGGTGCCCGCGCCGCGCACCATCTTGCAAGGCATCAAAAAACTGCCGCCCGCGCATACGATGAGATTCTCGGCCTCCGGCGAGGTAACGCTGCACCGCTACTGGACGCTCAACGCGACGCGCCCCGATCAGGCGCTTTCCGAAGAAAGCTGGCTGGCCGCAACGCGCGCGGTGTTGCAGCGCGCGGTGGAGCGCCACCGTCTGGCATCCGATGTGCCGGTCGGCGTGCTTCTTTCCGGCGGGTTGGATTCGAGTCTGCTGGTCGGTCTGTTGGCCGACCATGTGGATGAGCTGAACACCTTCTCCGTCGGATTTGAAGAAATCGCGGGCGAGCTGGCGGACGAGTTCGAGTATTCCGATCTGGTCGCCAAACATTTCAAAACGCGGCATCACAAGTTCGCTATACCCAATAGCGAGGTGTTGGAGACCTTGCCGGAAGCCATCGCCGAGATGAGCGAGCCGATGCCGAGTTACGACGTGACCGCCTTCTATCTATTGGGGCAGAAGGTGTCGGAGGAGGTGAAGGTGGTGCTGGCGGGGCAGGGTGCCGACGAGGTGTTCGGCGGCTACTTCTGGTATCCGCGCATGGAGGCCGCTACCGGCACGCCGCTGGAAAAATTCGCGCAGCACTATTTCGACCGCGACCATGCCGAATATCTGGAAATGGTGACGGAGAAGTACGCCGTGCCGGATGCGTCCTCGGCATGGGTGGCGGAGCAGTTGCGACAGCCGGATGCGGATGAGTTTCTCGACCAGGTATTGCGCATGGATGTGACCTCCCTGATGGTGGACGACCCGGTGAAGCGCGTGGACAACATGACCATGGCTTGGGGGGTGGAAGCGCGCGTACCCTTCCTCGACCACGAACTGGTGGAGCTGGCGGCGCGCATGCCGCCTTCGCTCAAACTCAAAGAGGGCGGCAAGTTCCCGCTCAAAGCCGTGGCGCGCGGCGTGATTCCCGCTGCGGTGATCGACCGCCCCAAGGGCTATTTCCCCGTGCCCGCGTTGAAGTACCTGCGCGGCGAGTTTCTGGAAAAAATGCGCGCACTGTTGAATTCCGATGCCTGCATCCGGCGCGGCCTGTATCGGCGCGGATATATCGAAAAATTGCTGGCGGCACCCGAAGCGCACCTCACCCGCATCCAGGGCAGCAAGTTGTGGCATCTCGCATTGCTGGAATGGTGGCTACAGATCAATGTCGATTCTGTAAACGGCAGGGAGAGAGATTAATTTCTACCGGTTCCAAAGAATTGACTATTGGTTATCACGTTGCCATACTGTGCCCATGTCCCACCTGACCAGAAAATTCGTTGCCGTACTGATGCTGCTGTGGTTGCCCCTGTTTACGGGTAGCGTGCTGGCGGCGGCGGTATCCATGCAGATGCCGCAAAGTGGCTGCCACGAAGCTGCTGCGTCACAAGCCGTGGCGCACGACGATATGGAACAACATCACCACCATCCCCAAGAAGCTCCGACCCAGGATGAGCACAGTTCGTCCTGTAGCGCTTGCGGCGTCTGCCATCTGGCATGCACGGGTTATCTTTCCGTGGCAAGCGCGGCAATAGTTTCGCTACAGACGACCTCGCGTGAAGTTACGCCTTATCTGGTCGCCTTCAGTTCCGTTACTTCCACTCCGCCGCTTCCGCCTCCCCTCGTTCGCGCCTGACGCGGGACGAGTCCGTCTGTTAAATTCATAAACTGGTTCTCGTCCCGCTCCGTGCGGCGGTCGTTTGCGACTGTCCGTTTGCGTTGCACAGCAACTGGACGTGGAACATGAAATCATTTTTAACAATTCTTACCATGCTATGCGCACTCTGGTTTGCGCCGGCCAACGCGGAGCAGCCGTTGGGCAGTAGCCTCAATGGATTGCTGGACTATGCGCGCGAGCACAATCCCGAATTGGCGGCGGCGCGTTATGAGTCAGTTGCGGCGCAACAACGTGCCGAGCCTGCGGGCGCTTTGCCCGACCCGGTGTTGCGCACCGAATTGCTGGATATTACCAACCAAGGCATGACCGGCCCGAACTTGCTGCCCGGACAAGGGGGCGGCACGCGTTATCTGTTGATGCAGAGTTTGCCCTGGTTCGGCAAACGCGATCTGCAACGCAGTGTTGCCGCCGCGCAAGCCTCGCAAAGCGACGGACAAATAGCGGCGAGTTGGGCCGAATTGGCCAGCCGCATCAAACAGGCCTACGCCATGCACTACAACGCCACGGCCAGCGCGCATCTGGCACGGCAGACTTTAGTCTTGCTGGACAATCTGGAGCAAAGCGCCCAGACACGTTATGCCGGCGGACTCGGTACGCAACAGGATGTGATCCGCGCGCAGATCGAAAAAAGCATGCTGCGCGGCGAACTGATTGCGCTGCAAAAAGAGGAGCACCATTCCCATGCCCGGTTGAATAGCCTGCTGGCGCGGCCAGCCTATGCCTTGCTGGCCGATCCGGCGCAATTGCGCGATTTGCCGCCAGCCGCCAAGCTGGATGAACAGGCATTGCGGGAACGTTTGCGCGCGCGCAACCCGCAACTGCAAATTGCCGAGGCGAACATCCAGTCCGCCGAAAAGGGGCGTGACTTGGCTTACATCAACCGCTATCCCGGTTTTACGCTGGGTGTTGCTCCCACCCAGTCCGGCAGTGCAGTCAGAAGCTGGGATCTGATGCTCGAACTCAACATCCCGCTGCAACAGTCGTCGCGCCGTGCGCAGGAGCGCGAAGCGGAAGCCATGCTGTCCGCCTCGAACGCGCGCAAGGAGGCCCTGCTCAACCAGACGCAATCCGACCTTTCGGAAGCGCTCTCCGCACTGGAAACGGCCCGCCAGACCGCAGCGCTCATCGCCACGCGTTTGTTGCCGCAAGCGGAACTCATCTGGCAGTCCGCGCTGGCCGGTTATGAAACCGGCAAGGTCGAATTCGCCATGTTGATCGAAGCGCAGAAACAAATCCTGAAAGTGCGCCAGCAGCAACTGCAAACGCAAACGGACATGCAGTTGCGCCTGGCCGACATCGAAAAATTGTTAGGAGAAGAATTATGAACAAACTCGGCCAATTGGCTTTGGGCATCCTGCTGTTGCTGGGCGTTGCCGCCGCCGGATACTGGTTCGGCACGCGCGCGGTTTCCGCTACAAAGGCGACCGCAAGCGCGGACAATCCCGCACGCAAGGTGTTGTATTACCGCAACCCGATGGGCCTGCCGGACACCTCGCCCGTACCGAAGAAGGATGCCATGGGTATGGACTACGTGCCGGTGTATGCAGGCGACGAGACCGATGCAGCCCTGTCCGGTTTCAGTTCCGACAAAATACAAAAGCTGGGTGTGAAGAGCGAAGCCGCAGCGCTGCGCGGGCTGAACCGGATACTGCGCGTGACCGGGCGCATCGAAATCGACGAGCGGCGCATCTATACCATCGCGCCGAAATTCGAGGGCTGGGTGGAGCGCCTGTACGTGAACACCACCGGCCAGAGCGTCGCCAAAGGGCAAGCCCTGTTCGACGTGTACAGCCCAGATTTGATCTCGGCGCAGCGCGAACATGCGCTGGCGGTGCAGGGCTTGGCCGCATTGAAAGATGCCGACGACGAGGTAAGGCAAAGCATGCAGCGCCTCGCCGAGGCCGGTGCGACGCGCCTGCGGAACTGGAACATTGCGGATATGTCTGCCGCTTCCGGCGATGCGCGGCCACGCGTGACTTTCCATGCACCCGTCTCCGGCACCGTGCTGGAAAAGAAAGCCGTGCAAGGCATGCGCTTCATGCCGGGCGAGATGCTGTACCAGATCGCCGATCTGTCCTCGGTGTGGGTCGTCGCTGAAATACCGGAACAGGATATCGCCCAGGTGCAGGCCGGCAGCCGCGCCCGGATCAGCGTCGATGCCTGGCCCGCGCGCACCTTCGATGGCCGCGTGGACTTCATCTACCCGGCGCTCAACAGCGCAACGCGCACGGTGCAGGTGCGCATGCAGATCGACAACCCCAAAGGCCTGCTCAAACCCGCCATGTTCGCCAACGCGCAGATCGAGGTGGGCAAAGGCGGCAAGGTGTTGACTGTGCCGGCTTCGGCGGTGATCGACAGCGGCACAAGACAAGTCGTGCTGGTGCGTCTGGCGGAAGGGCGCTTCGAACCGCGCAGCGTCACGCTCGGCGACCGCAGCGAAGATTACGTCGAGGTGTTGGGTGGCATCGCGCAAGGCGAACAGGTAGTGACCTCCGCCAACTTCCTCATCGACGCCGAGAGCAATCTCAAAGCAGCGCTCGGCGGCTTGGGCCATGCGCATGGCGGCGCAACGCAAGACCAGCCTCCAGCCACAGAACAAGCCCAGCCTGCCGCAGTAGGTCATCGGGCGCAAGGCACGCTGGAGGCCATCAATGCGGACGGCAGCATCAGCATCGCGCATGAAGCGATCAAATCGCTGGGCTGGCCGGGCATGACCATGGACTTCCCGCTCGCCAATCCCTCGCTGGCGCAAGGCATCAAACCGGGCACGGCGATTCGCTTCGAACTGGTCGAACGCAAACCGGGCGAATATGTAGTCACCAAGCTGCAAGCGCAGCCGGGCACATCTCACGGGGGCCACTGACATGCTGAATGCCATCATAGACTGGTCGGCGCGCAATCGCTTTTTAGTGATTCTCGCGACGCTGTTTATCACGCTGGCGGGTATTTACGCGCTCATCAAAACTCCGCTGGATGCGCTGCCGGATTTGTCCGACGTGCAGGTGATCGTGTTTACCGAGTACCCCGGCCAGGCACCGCAAGTGGTGGAAGACCAGGTCACCTATCCGCTGACCACCTCGATGATTTCGGTGCCGAAGTCCAAGGTGGTGCGCGGCTTCTCGGTGTTTGGCGCGTCCTTCGTGTATGTGATTTTTGAGGACGGCACCGATCTCTACTGGGCGCGTTCGCGCGTGCTGGAATACCTCAATTTTGCTTCCGGCAAACTGCCCAAGGGTGTGACGCCGCAGATCGGCCCGGACGCGACGGGCGTGGGCTGGGTGTACCAGTACGCGGTGATCGGTGTGAACAAGACGCTGGCCGAACTGCGCACGATTCAGGATTGGTTCCTGCGTTATCAGCTCACCAAAGCGCACGGCGTGGCCGAGGTAGCTTCCGTCGGCGGCTTCGTGCAGCAATATCAGGTGACGGTAGACCCGGTGAAACTGCGCGCGTACGGCATCCCGCTGATGAAGGTGACGCAGGTGATCCGCGATTCCAACCGCGATGTCGGTGGGCGCGTGGTGGAGATGGCCGAGACCGAATACATGGTGCGCGGCAGGGGCTATATACGCAACAAAAGCGACATCGAAAATCTGGTGGTGAAATCGGAGAAGGGTACACCGGTGCTGATCCGTGACATCGCGCGTGTCGAGCTCGGCCCGGACGAGCGGCGCGGCCTCACCGAATTGGACGGCGAGGGCGAAGTAGTGTCCGGCATCGTGATGGCGCGCTTCGGCGAGAATGCGCTGGACGTCATCAGCAATGTTAAAGCCAAGATCGCCGAAATCGCGCCCGGCTTGCCGGAAGGCGTAACCATTCAATCAGTGTATGACCGCTCCGACCTGATCCACCGCGCTATCGAAACCCTGAAAGGCACGCTGCTGGAGGAAAGCCTCATCGTCGCGCTGGTGTGCATGGTATTTCTGATGCATGTGCGCAGTGCGCTGGTGGCCATCGTGATGTTGCCCATCGGCGTGCTGATCGCCATTATCGCGATGCGCGCGTTGGGGATGAATTCCAACATCATGAGTCTGGGCGGCATCGCGATTGCCATCGGCGCGATGGTGGATGCGGCGATTGTGATGATCGAGAATGCGCATAAGCATCTGGAGAGGCTCCCTCATCCCCAGCCCTCCCCCCAGAGGGGGAAGGGAGCAGAGCCCCTCGCCCTCCGGGAGAGGGGTTGGGGTGAGGGAACGTCTTTTGATGAACGCGCCCACGCCATCCTCGCCGCCTGCAAGGAAGTCGGCCCCGCACTGTTTTTCTCGCTGCTGATTATCACCGTGTCGTTCCTGCCGGTGTTCACGCTGGAGGCGCAGGAAGGCCGGATGTTCTCCCCGCTCGCCTTTACCAAAACCTTTTCCATGGCGGGCGCGGCGTTGTTGTCCGTCACGCTGGTGCCGGTACTGATGATGCTGTTCATACGCGGCAACATCATGCCGGAGTCAAAAAACCCGCTGAACCGGTTTTTGATCGCGACGTATCGCCCGCTCATCGCGGCGGTGATGCGCCGGAAGAAAGCGACCATCGCCGCCGCGCTGGTGCTGCTGGGCGTATCCGTTTATCCGGCGACCAGGCTGGGCACCGAGTTCATGCCGACGCTGAACGAGGGCACGCTGCTGTACATGCCCGCTTCGTTGCCGGCCATGTCCATGACCAAAGCGGCGGAACTGTTGCAGACGCAGGACAAGATCATCAAGAGCTTCCCCGAAGTCGCATCGGTGTACGGCAAGGCGGGACGCGCGCAGACGGCCACCGACCCGGCACCGCCGGAGATGTTCGAGACGGTGATCAACCTCAAACCGCAAGAGGAATGGCGGCCCGGCATGACCACCGACAAGCTGATCGCCGAGATGGACAAGGCGCTGCAAATTCCGGGCGTCGCCAATTCGTGGACCATGCCGATCAAGGCGCGCCTCGACATGCTCGCCACCGGCATCCGCACCCCGATAGGCGTGAAAGTTTTCGGCAAGGATTTGGAAGGTATAGCGCGCGTCGCCAAGGACATCGAGGCGGCGGTCAGGAATGTTCCGGGCACCACCAGCGCGTTCGCCGAGCGCATCACCGGCGGCTATTACCTCGACATCGTGCCGGATCGCGCAGCGCTGGCGCGCTACGGCATGGCAATCGGCGACTTGCAGGATGTGATCGCAACCGCGCTGGGCGGCGAGATGGTGACCACCACGGTGGAAGGGCGCGAACGCTTCGGCGTGATCGTGCGCTATCCGCGCGAGTTGCGCAGCGACCCGCAGCAAATTGCGAGGGAAGTGCTGATACCGAGCATGGACGGCGCGATGATCCCGCTCGGACAATTGGCCCGTGTGGAAGTGGTCAAGGGAGCGCCCGCCATCCGCACCGAAAACGCGCTGCTTTCCGCCTACATTTTCGTGGATATCCGCGACCGTGACATCGGTTCGTATGTGGCGGATGCGCGCAAGGCGGTAGCGGAGCAGGTGAAGTTCCCGCCCGGCTACTACGCCACCTGGAGCGGGCAGTTCGAATACATGGAGCGCGCTATTGCCAAGATGAAGATCGTCATTCCGGTCACTTTGCTCATCATTTTTCTGCTGCTGTATCTCAATTTCCGGCGCGTCACGGAATCGTTAATCGTGATGCTGTCCGTGCCGTTTGCGCTGGTCGGCGGGGTATGGCTGATGTGGCTGCTCGATTACAACATGAGTGTGGCCGTCGCGGTCGGTTTCATCGCGCTGGCCGGGGTGGCGGCGGAAACCGGGGTGGTGATGCTGATCTATCTGGAGCATGCTTGGGGGCAGATCAAGGCGCAACGTGCGACTGAAGGACAAGAGCCAACATCTGGCGACCTCTATGCGGCGGTCATGGAAGGGGCGGTGGAACGGGTACGCCCGAAGATGATGACAGTGGTCGCAATCATGGCCGGCCTGTTGCCCATCATGTGGAGCAGCGGCACCGGTTCCGAGGTCATGCGCCGCATCGCCGCGCCTATGGTGGGCGGCATGATTTCCTCCACGATACTGACGCTGATCGTGATCCCCGCGCTGTATGCCTTGTTCAAGGCGCGCGAAATTAGAAGGGAACAAAAATCATGATCGAAATTATTCCAAACCGACACCCGGCACCATGAGCGCATGACCCTTTTCATGCGCAACACAAGCAAGGAAGAAAGATGAGGCAGTATCAAAAAGGCGAAGTAACGCTAGTTGTTATGGTCGTGATGATGGCGCTTGTCTGGATGTTCAGCGGGCATGTGGGCATGATGGGATACGGCGCGGCTCATGCCGAGAAACCGGGAAACACAGAGCAACAGACCAAGGCCGAACCGCCGCCTGCGCCTAACGATCATGGCGCAGGCCACACCGAATGATGAATCGTCTGCGCCATGCCCGTTAGGAGAACAAAATGAAACTGAAATCCATATTGCTTGCCGCCACCTTGGTGGCATTTGCCGCTTCGACAGCAACCGCATTTGCTGTCGAAGAACACCCTGCCGATGCCAAGACGGAAACCGGCAAGGTAAAAAGACCGGAAACAAAGAAGGTGAAAAAACACAGTCATATGGAAAAGAAAACTGGTATGTCTATGCCTGAAGCCGCCCCGGCCGCAGGCAAAGAAATGCCCGCCATTGGCTGGAGGAGCGGAGCGATGAGCAACATCAAGCTGTTTGAATCGAAGCAGATTCGCTCCATCTGGAGCGAAGATGATCGGAAAGGGTATTTCTCCATTGTTGATGTGGTCGCAGCGTTGACGGACAGCCCGAAACCGTTCCGACCGAGGGAATGGTTCCCGCTACCTCTCCCGGTCATTGAGAAGGCCATTGCAATGCCACTTGAGGTCACTATTTTGCGGCATCGGTATGACGTTGTTGCGTGCGAATTTATTTCGGAGCAGGCGGCATAACCCGCCATCAGACTAATGGAGTCAGTCCCCGTGGAACAGATCACCCAGTCCATGCAACCCGCAGACGAGCCGATCGGCGTGATCGGGGAGGTGCATGGGCCGGTGATTGATATTGTCTGCGAACGCTTGCCGCCGCTGCACCAGGCGCTGTTCTGCGCCTTTGATCGCGAGCATTACACCTTCGAAGTTTACCGCCATCTCGACGAGCGCCGCGTGCGCGCCATTGCCTTGCACCCGACCGCCGGCCTCAGGCGCGGCTTGCCGGTATTCGATAGCGGCGGGTCGCTGCGCATCCCGGTTACGCAGGATTGTTTGAACCGCTTGCTCGACGTGTTTGGTGCGCCGCTGGATGGCGGGTCGCCGCTGGTCGCCAAAGAGATGCGCAACATCATTGCGCGCCCGGCATCGCTGGCGGAAACGATGCCCGCCGAAGGCATACTCGAATCCGGCATCAAGGTGATTGACTTGCTGTGCCCGTTCGTCAAAGGCGGCAAGACCGGGTTGTTCGGCGGCGCGGGGGTAGGCAAAACGGTGCTGATCATGGAATTCATGCACGCCATCGTCAGCCTGCACCAGGGTGTGTCGGTGTTTGCCGGTGTCGGCGAACGCATCCGCGAAGGCCACGAGGTATGGCACGAAATGCAGAATGCCGGGGTGATGCCGCGCACGCTGATGGTGTTCGGCCAGATGGACGAATCGCCCGGCGTGCGTTTTCGTGTCGGCTTGTCGGCGGTGGCTTACGCGGAATATCTGCGCGACACGCTGGGCAGGAAGGTGCTGCTGCTGATGGACAACGTATTCCGCTTCGTGCAGGCGGGCAGCGAAATTTCCGGCCTGCTCGGGCGCATGCCGGCCACGGTCGGCTATCAGCCAACGTTGATGAGCGAAGTGGCGGAATTGCAGGAGCGCATCATCTCCACGCGCAGCGGCGACATCACCGCAGTGCAGGCGGTGTATGTCCCTGCGGACGACATGACCGACCCGGCGGTGAGCACGATCCTGTCGCATCTGGACACCACCGTGATCCTGTCGCGCAGCCAGGCCGCCAAGGGGATTTATCCGGCGATAGACCCGTTGCAGTCATCGAGCAAAATGATGGATCGCAGTTTTCTCGGCGACCGCCACTACAACGTTGCCAACGGGGTGCGCGAGCATCTGGCGCGCTACAAGGAACTGGAGGACATCATCGCGATGCTCGGGCTGGAAGCGTTGTCGGAAAAAGACCAGCGCATCGTGCTGCGCGCGCGCAAACTGCAACGCTATCTGACTCAGCCGTTCCACGTCGTGACGGCGCATACGGGCATCAAGGGCGTATCGGTGACGCTGGCGCAGACGCTGGCCGATTGCGAGGCCTTCATGCGCGGCGACTACGATGCCATTTCCGAAGAGCAATGTTACATGCGCGGAGCGATGACCGATTCAGTGTAGGGTGCATGGAGTGCACCCTACGATATTCACTGTTGCAGGAGGGCGTGACTTGAGCATTTTTACAATGCATGTGCAAAGCGCGACGCAGTACGAGCACATTGAGGGCGTAACCAGTTTTATCGGCGAGGATGAGTCCGGCAGTTTCGGCATCCGCGCCCATCATGTTCGCATGATGACCGCGCTGACCTACGGTTTGGCCCGATACCGGTTGCAGGACAGCAGTTGGCGTTACCTCGCTTTCCCCCGGGGTATCTTATACTTTGTGGACAATGCGCTTTACATCAGCACGCGGCGTTTCTTGCACGATGCGGATTATCAGCGCATCAGCGCGGGGTTGCTGGAACAACTGCTCAAGGAAGAAGAGGAGCTGCGAGTCATCAAGGAAAGCCTGTTTCGCCTGGAGCAGGAGATGTTCCGGCGTCTGTGGCAAATGGGACGAGGAGGAACCGCGACATGAACGACGAGCAGTTGCGCAAATCGGTGGAGAAACAGGTGAAACGCATACAGCGCGCGGAACAGGAGCGCCCCACGCTGCTGGCGCAGTCGGTGTTCATGGGTACGCTGACACTGTTATTCGTGCTGCCGGTGATCGGTGGCGCCTATCTCGGCAATTGGCTGGACGACATGGCGCAGGGCTATTCGATGCGCTGGACGATGGGACTGATTTTGATTGGGTTGGCCGTTGGCGTGGTGAATGTGTATCTGTACGTTCGGGAGCACGACTAATGGAAGCGGCAGCCATCTGGTTTCGCATCGGGCCGTTTGCGATCGGCACCATCGTGGTGACTACCTGGGGCGTGATGTTGCTGCTGGGCGTATTCTGCTGGCTGGCAACACGCAACCTCACGCTCGACCCGGGGCCGTTGCAGACCATGCTGGAAGGAGTGGTGTCCGCGATTGATGAAAGTATCGGTGCGGTGTTGCCGGAGCGCGCACAACAACTGCTGCCATTCATCGGCACGTTATGGATATACATCGTAGTCGCAAATCTGGTGGGCGTGGTTCCGCACCTGCATGCCCCCACGGGCAACCTGTCGGTGACCGCGGGGCTCGCGCTGCTGGTGTTTCTGTCGGTGCACTGGTTCGGCATACGCAGCGAGGGGCTGCGGCGTTATTTCAGGCACTACCTCAGCCCCACCCCGATCCTGCTGCCGTTTCACCTGATCAGCGAAATAACGCGCACCGTTGCATTGGCAGTGCGCTTGTTCGGCAACATCATGAGCCTGGAAATGGCGGCGCTGTTGGTTTTGCTGGTGGCCGGCCTGCTGGTGCCGGTGCCGTTGCTGATGCTGCACATTGTCGAGTCTCTGGTACAGGCCTATATTTTCGGCATGCTGGCATTGATCTATGTGGCGGGTGCCATGCAATCGCAACAAAATTCTAAACGGGACGAGGAAGGAAATGAGCTATGAATGACATGACATGGTTTACGATAGTTTCAACAGTTGGGGCGGCACTCGCCATCGCAATCGGCGTGATGTTCCCGGCACTGGCGATGGGGAGGGCCATCAGTCAGGCGCTGGATGCGCTGGCGCGACAGCCGGAGGCGGAAAAATCCATCATGCGTACCCTGTTCATCGGTCTTGCGATGATCGAGTCGCTGGCGATTTACGTGCTGGTGATCGTGCTGATCATCCTGTTCCGCAACCCGCTGTTGCAATATTTAATCAAGTAAATGGCTCCTCAAATTAACTACGGGCGAACATCATGGATTTCGATTGGTCGACTTTTGTTCTCGAAATAATCAACTTCCTAATCCTGGTCTGGATACTGAAGCGTTTTTTATATCACCCTATCCTCGGGGTTGTCGCCAAGCGCCGTGCCGGTATTGAAAAGGCGATGGCCGATGCGAGGCGCATCGAAGCCGAGGCGGGCGAACTCAAGCGGCAGAGCCAGCGCGAGCTGGCGCAGTGGAAGGAGGAAAAGGAGGCGGCAAAGGCACATCTGCGCGAAGAGCTGGCGGCAGAGCGCGAGCGTTTGATGACCGAACTGAAAACTGCCATTGACGAAGAGCGCGAGCGCTGCCGTGTGCTGGACGAGCGGCAACACTATGAGCGAAAGCGCGCCGTCGAGGAGCAGGGTATAGCCCAGGGTGCGGCATTTTCAGCCAGGCTACTGGGCCGCGTGGCTACACCGGAACTGGAAGCGCGCTTGTATGCGCTGTTGTTGGAGGATTTGCGCGGCTTGCGCGCCGAGGACAAGCGCGCCGTGGCAGATGCCGCCGCCGTGCCAGGATTGCAGATCAAGGTGCAAAGCGCGTTCGCGTTCGATGCCGCCAGGCGGGCCGAGTTCGCGCAGGCGCTGGCCGAAATGGCGGGCAATACACTGCCGGTCGAATACATCGAGAATCCAGAGCTACTCGCGGGATTGCACGTGGGCATCGGGCCGTGGATTCTGCACGCCAACCTGCGCGACGAATTGAAGTTCTTCAGCGGGGCACTACGCCATGCCGGATAAAGGCTTGCCGACCGCTGATTCGCCGCTTGCCGCACAGGCGCAGTGGCTGGAACGCTATCGCTACGGCCTGCGTTTGTCGGAGCTGGGCACGGTGGTGTCGGTCGGCGACGGCATCGCCTGGATCAGCGGACTGCCCTCGGCGCGCATGGACGAAGTCGTGCAAATGGAAGATGGCAGCAACGCGCTGGTATTCCACCTCGCGCGCAACCAGATAGGGGCGATCTTGTTGCGCCAGACCGAGCGGCTGACTGCGGGCACATCGGCCTCTCTGACCGGCAGGCGGCTGAGCATAGCCGTCAGTGATAGCTTGTTGGGCAGGGTGATCGATCCGCTCGGCGCACCGCTCGATGATGGCGGGGCGCTCGGCCCCGGCGTGCGCCGCCTGCTCGATGTGCGCTCGCCGCCGATCATCGCGCGCGATTTTGTGGCGCAACCGATGTACAGCGGCAGCAAAATCGTCGATACGCTGATCCCCATCGGCAAAGGCCAGCGGCAACTGATCATCGGCGACAACGGCACCGGCAAAAGCGCGCTCGCCATCGATGCGGTGATCAACCAGCGCGGCAAGAACGTTTATTGCGTCTACGTGCTGATCGGCCAGAAACGCGCCACCGTGGTGAGCACCATTGAAACTTTGCGGCGCACTGGCGCACTGGCGTACACCACATTGGTGGTCGCAGAGGCCACCGCGATGCCCGGCCTGAAATATCTCGCGCCATTCGCCGGCTGCACCGTAGCCGATGCATGGACCTGGCAAGGACGAGACACGCTGGTCATTTACGATGACCTCACCAACCACGCGCGCAGCTACCGCGAGCTTTCCCTGATATTGCGCCGCCCGCCGGGACGCGAGGCCTACCCGGGAGATATTTTTTACCTGCATGCGCGCCTGCTGGAGCGTTCCACCCGCTTGTCGGCGAAGCATGGCGGCGGCAGCATGACCGCGTTGCCCATCATCGAAACCGAACAGGGCGAAATCGCGTCGTATATTCCCACCAACCTGATCTCGATCACCGACGGACAGATTTACCTGGATCACGATTTATTTGCGCGCGGCTTTCTGCCGGCGATCGATGTCACCCGCTCGGTGTCGCGCATCGGCGGAAACGCGCAGCATCCCAACATCAAAAAAGAAGCGGGGCGGATGAAGCTGGACTATCTCCAGTTTCTCGAACTGGAAGTATTCACCCGTTTCGGTTCGCGGCTGGAAGCCAGCATGGAGGCGCGCATCCGGCGCGGCCAGATACTGCGCGAAATACTCAAGCAGGAACTGCTCGCACCCTTGACGATTGAATTTCAGATGGCGTGGCTGGTGGCGTACAACGAGGGGTTGTTCGACAACATCGAGCTGGGGCAGGTAAAGCAGCGCCTGGCATTGCTGCAACGGCAGGTCGAACATGCCAGGGTCAGCATAGAAGAGGGGCGCGACCAGTGGAAAAGCCTGGTATATGCGTGGTTGAGCGAGGCGGTAACTTCGGGAAGCCCAGGTGAGTAAGCGGCGTGAAATGCAGAATCGCCTGGCGATGCTGGACGAAATCGACGGCATCATGGTCGCGATGAAAAATCTGGCTTTGCTCGAAGCCCGCAAGCTCGCGGCTTTTCTTGCCACGCAACGCCGCGCGGTATCCGGCATCGAAGCGGCTGCGCAGGATTTCCTGAGTTTTTATCCCCAACAGCACACCGACGACATGCAGCAACTGCTGCTGGTGATCGGCTCCGAGCGTGGTTTCTGCGGCGACTTCAATGAAACGCTGTTGGAGCCGATTGATGCTGCCGCACAGCGGGAAGGAACTCTCCTGGTCGCAGTGGGGCGCAGGCTGGAAGCCAAACTGCAAGGCGATGCGCGCATTGCCGCTTTCGTCGAAGGCCCCGGCGTGGCCGAAGAAGTGCAGGCGGCACTGGTGCGGGTGGCCAAGGTATTGGGCGAGCTGCAGCGGCGCCCGGAAGCAGCATCGCGGCTGAATGCGCTATACCATGATGATGAAAGCGGCGTGGTGCGAATACGCCAGTTGCTGCCCCTCGCAGCGCCTGCCGGAAAACCGGGCTATTCCCATGCGCCGCTGCTTAATCTGGGGCCGGCGCAGTTCTTGACACAGCTTACCGACCAGTATTTTTACGCCGCGCTACATGAAGTATTTTACGCATCGCTGATGGCGGAAAACCGCAAGCGGCTGGAGCACATGGACGGTGCTATCCGCCGCCTGGAAAAAGAGGAAGCCAGGCTGCGGCTGCGCTACAACGCGCTGCGCCAGGAAGAAATCATCGAGGAAATCGAGATCATCATGCTGAGCGCGGAAGCGCTGTCGGAGTGATATGTAGCGTAGGTGCCGAAGGGAATTCCATGGACGGAAGCGTTAAATATTTTCCATTTCATTTTGAGAGCAGTGTCATCTTGAACTCTGCTGCCGGGGCTGTTTTTTCGCATCTCGACGACCACAGCCGTTTGTCTGCGCACATGACACAAGCATCCTGGATGATGGCAGGAGGGCAGATGAGGCTTGAAATTGACGGGGCGCAAGGGCACGCGACAGGATCAAGAATTCGTCTGAGTGGCCGCGTGCTGGGCATTGCGCTCGAGGTTGAAGAGATTGTAACGGACTATCGCCCCCCTCTACACAAGCGATGGGAAACAACAGGCACACCCAAGCTGTTGGTGATCGGGAACTACAGCATGGGTTTTGAAATCGTGCCGCAAGGAAACAGCTCACGTCTGCGCATTTTTATCGACTATGCGCTCCCGGAATCGTTGCCGGCGCATTGGCTGGGCAGAGTATTCGGTGGCTGGTATGCGCGATGGTGTACCCAACGCATGGTCGGGGATGTTGAAAAATACTTTCATTGAATTTCAAATTAAATTTTCGTGTGCGCCAGTATCGCCAGCGGCGGCTTGCCGGAATAGCGCGCCTGATTCACACGGTTAAAAGGTACAAGACATGGGCTCCTGCACTGATCCGAAATGCGGCATGACACCGGAGCCGCGCGACGCACCGTCGGAAGACAACACCGAATTGAACGACATGACGCGCAGCCTCAGGGTGGGCGCGGTGCTGGCGTTGCCGGTATCCGTGATCGCAATGGGTGCCGACCCGAAATACGGGCCGGCGACCGAGTTCACTTCGGGATGATGCTGGACGAAAAGAAAAAGTGGGCAATCATCAAAATAGAACGTAAATGATTCACTGGCAAAGCAAGGAATGAAATGAAAATATTCAATCAACTCATGGTTGCGCTGGTGTTGATCGTAGCCAGTGCGGGCATCGTGCAGGCCGCAACGGCAATAACGGTCCACAAAAGCCCGACCTGTGGATGCTGCGAGAAATATGTGGACTACCTGCGCGGGAACGGATTTGCGGTGAAAGCCGTGAATGAATCCGACATGGATGCCATCAAGAAACGTCACGGCGTGTCGCACGTCGCCAGTTGCCACACGGCGCTGGTCGAAGGTTATGTGGTCGAAGGCCATGTGCCCGTCGCCGCCATCCGCAAGCTGCTCAAGGAGAAACCCGCCATCGCCGGCATCAGCGCACCCGGCATGCCGATGAATTCGCCGGGCATGGGCGAGACGAAGAAAGGCACGCTGACGATCTATGCCGTGCCGAAAGAAGGGAAAGAGCCATATGTGTTTTCGGTCGAGTAAACAGCATCAAGAGCGCATGACTCATTTCATGCACACCACCAAAAGGGATAGAAAATGAAATACACACAAAAAGGCGAAATTACGGTGCTTGCTATTGTGATGGTAGCAATGATGGCTTGGATGATAAGCAGAGGCGTGGGCATGATGGGCATGGCGCATGGTGACGGCCATGCCGAACAAGCGGCGGAAGCTGCGCAACCGAAAAAAATGCAGCCACCGGCATCTGCGTCAAACGAGTCCACCGCACCTCAACGTTGATCTTTAAATAAACCCAGATAATTCATTGGGCTCAAAACCCCCTCCAACTCCCCTAACCCCCCCATACCCCCCTTGTCAGGGGGGAACAAATCAGGGGGAGAGCAGGTTCGGCTCCTCCCCTGACTGCGGA
>SCUU01000080.1 GCA_004297065.1 Gallionellaceae bacterium | reverse complement strand
TGAGTAATGTCGGCGCCTCGCATATCGCATCCTGCTTTCGTTTTAATTCGTCTCCACCATTAACGTATGTCCCTTGGTTTTGTGGACACGCTTGGGGGATAAATTCAACAAACTGCTAACCCTAAATCTGCCATTTCTGTTGAGACATTGATGCTCGCCTTCACTTCTTTGGGTGGCCCTGGTTATTTAGCAGCCTTTCTTCTTGCGGGCGCTGTGCTGTGCTTTTTGGTTGCAGCATATACATTGCTCTTCAATTTATCTTCATACTTTGGGGTGTTGAGTTGAGCCAAATCTCTAACCCTACGCTCAAGCGGGACTGCGCAAAAGCGGCGCAGCCCCTTAGCTCCACGTTAGGCAGTCCATATCCAGCCCATCCCTACCATTAACGAAAGAGGAATCAAATGGAAGATTTCAACGCCATTGCCCAAGAGCTTGTTGATACGCAGCGTCAAATAAAACAACTCGAAAATCGAAAAGAAGAATTGAAATACCAAATCGTCGGGTATGTCCACGAGCATGGTGCCATAACCTGTGAGGGTGGAAAGGTTCTACCTTTGGATGCTTTTGAGGTACCCCGGCTAGACCAAGCTGAGTTGAAGTACACCCTTCGACTTCGGTTCGACATCACGGAGGAAGAGGCCAATGAAATTGTCGAGCAAAGTAAGGTGTTTGGTTCCAGATTGCCAACAGTCTCAGTACGCCTTGCCTAACCCTGCGCTCAAGCGGGACTGCGCAAAAGCGCGCAGCCCCTTAGCTCCACGTTAGCCGCCTTAGTTCGTCATATGTTCGAAGAAACTCACAAACTAACAGATGGCCGTATCATTTCATTTTCTGATTTTGGAAAAAAAGATGGTGTTGCCTTGTTTCAGTTTCATGGCACCCCTGGGGCACGTATTACGGGATTGAGTGAAGAAGAAGTGTCCAAGGTGACCACGTCAGGTTTTCGAATTGTCTCCCCAGACCGACCGGGATATGGGCACTCAACCCTATACCCTCAATCAAGCTTCGAGAGCTGGGCTGATGACATCCGGCAGTTGGCTAACCACCTAGGCATCGACCAGTTTCACGTTCTCGGAGTTTCTGGAGGTGGCCCCTTTGCATTGGCCTGCGTGGCCTATCTGCAAGAACGTGTTATTTCAGCGACACTCGTATCAAGCACGACACCAACTGAGAATGTAGAATTCTGGCAAGGAATGGGTATCGCCAATAAGATTTTTTTCTTGGCCACTACAAAACTCCCAATCATGCTCACAGCACTTTGCCATGCCTATGGTCGTTTGGGGCAGTGGAGTGCGGCTCGGAGCAGCTCTGAATCGAGCAGTGAGCCTTTCCGCCAAGGAGGTGCCGGCATTGAAGCTGACCTTCGGTTGGTTTCCCATCCATGGAATATCCCTTTAAAGTCGATTAAAGCCCCCGTGTACCTTTGGCACGGAGAAAAAGACGTGCATTCACCCGTCGCTGGTGCAAGAGTACTTGCAAGCCAAATACAAACTTGTGAGACCTATTTTCTCCCCGAGAAAGATCATTTTCTACTCAGAGACCCAGAGATTAACAAAATAATCGAAGAACGCATCCACTCAAGTTCAGCGGCTAACCCTGCATTCGAGCGGGACAGGCCAGACGCGGCCTGCCCCTCAATTTGAACGTTAGCCACTTCATGTACATACGTGTCGCAACCCCATCAGATGCCCCAGCAATCGCAGCTTTGCATGCGGCAAGTTGGCGCATCGCCTATCGTGGTGCACTCAGCGATGAGTATCTCGCGGGAGACATCGTCTCCGAGCGAAATTCTGTCTGGGCCGAGCGCTTCCGTTCGCCGCCTCACACTCAGCACGTGGCCGTTGCTGAGGTCGATAACCAACTTGTCGGCTTTGCCTGTGCGTACGCGGGAAACGACCCCAGATGGGGTGCGCTCCTCGATAACATTCATGTCACCCATGCATTGCAGCGTCAGGGCATTGGCACACAACTCATGTCCAGCGTAGCTTCATGGTGCGCCAAGCATCATTCGCATCAAGGGCTGTTTCTGTGGGTCTTACAATCCAATGCGCCAGCGCAGCACTTCTATGAAAATCTGGGCGCGGTCAATGCTGGCAGTGATATTTGGTTACCGCCAGGTGGCGGCACTGTTCCGAGGTTTCGCTATGCGTGGCAGAACGTTAAGCTTCTTCTCGAAAAGTGTGGCTAACCCTCCGTTCGAGAGGGACGCCGCAAAAGCGCGGCGCCCCTCAACTTCACGTTAGGGGTCGTAAACATTACGTGCCACGTGTTGGTTGAGCTGTGTGCTGGTGTTGCGGTAGCCTGCGAGTGTGATGCTCCGTAGTTGCGGTTTTGGTGCGGTGGTAATCTGGACGTGAAGCGCTTCGTTGATCCTGCGCATCCGTTTGCACCACGTCAGTTTCTTTTTTGCAGTGCCGCGTTTTCGCAGCTTCGTCCAAAGTGCGAGGCGTGGTGCAAGCCG
>SCUU01000286.1 GCA_004297065.1 Gallionellaceae bacterium | reverse complement strand
GCGAATTCCTCGGCGCCTTCGCCGGCGAATCCTCAGAACCGGCCGCCCTGGACGAACTGACGCGCCGGCTGGAGCGAGGCGACTTCGATCTCGTCGCCGTGGGCCGCGCGATCCTGCAGGACCCGCAATGGGTCGCCAAGGTCCGTGAGGGTCGCACCGAGGAGCTTCTGCCCTTCGAGCGCGCGGCGCTGGCCACCCTGTCCTGAAATGAGAAACGCCCCGGAGATCGCTCTCCGGGGCGCAGCTTTCTCGTCGTTATTGGCGATCAGGACGCGGCCAGCACCGCCACCAGCAGAAGCGCGACGATATTGGTGATCTTGATCATCGGGTTCACGGCGGGACCCGAGGTGTCCTTGTAGGGATCGCCGACGGTGTCGCCGGTCACCGCCGCCTTGTGGGCGTCGGAACCCTTCCTGTGCGTGACGCCGGCCGAGTCGGTGAAGCCTTCTTCGATCACCTTCTTGGCGTTGTCCCACGCGCCGCCGCCCGATGTCATCGAGATGGCGACGAAGAGGCCCGTGACGATCACCCCCATCAGCATGGCGCCGACGCTGGCGAAGGCGTTCACCTTGCCCGCGATGGCGTTGATGGCGAAGAACAGCACGACGGGGCTCACGACCGGCAGAAGCGAGGGGACGATCATCTCCTTGATCGCCGCCTTGGTCAGGATATCGACGGCGCGACCGTATTCCGGCTTCACCTCGCCCGTCATGATGCCGGGGTTCTCGCGGAACTGGCGACGAACCTCGACCACGACCGATTGCGCGGCGCGGCCCACGGCGGTCATCGACATCCCGCCGAACAGGAACGGCAGCAGGCCGCCGAACAGCAGGCCCACGACCACGTAGGGGTTGGACAGGTCGAAGGCGACCGCGCCCAGGCCGTGGAAGAACGAGCCCGGTTCGGCGTTGGCCGCGAAGTACTTCAGGTCCTCGGTATAGGCGGCGAAGAGCACCAGGGCGCCCAGGCCGGCCGAACCGATCGCATAGCCCTTGGTCAC
>SCUU01000285.1 GCA_004297065.1 Gallionellaceae bacterium | reverse complement strand
CCTCGATCCCGAGGCCGCTCGTGAAGCGGAAAAATATGAAAACCCTATTCCTAGCCGCGAACTGATCCTGGCGCATCTCGCCGATCGGGGTTCGCCTGCTAGCCGCGAGCAGCTGGTTGAAGAATTCGGTCTGACCACCGAAGACCAACTCGAAGCCCTGCGTCGCCGCCTGCGCGCCATGGAGCGCGATGCCCAGTTGATCTACACCCGCCGTGGCACATACGCCCCTGTGGACAAGCTCGACCTGATCCTCGGCCGCATCGCCGGCCACCGTGACGGTTTCGGCTTCCTGATCCCGGACGATGGCAGCGACGACCTGTTCATGAGCCCGGCGCAAATGCGTCTGGTGTTCGATGGCGACCGTGCCCTGGCGCGCGTTTCCGGCCTCGACCGTCGCGGTCGCCGTGAAGGTGTGATCGTCGAAGTGGTGTCCCGTGCCCACGAGTCCATCGTCGGCCGTTACTTCGAAGAAGGCGGCATCGGCTTTGTCGTGCCGGATAACCCGAAGGTCCAGCAGGAAGTGCTGATCACCCCGGGCCGTAATGGCGCCGCCAAGGTCGGTCAGTTCGTCGAGGTGAAAATCACCCACTGGCCAACTGCGCGCTTCCAGCCACAGGGCGATATCGTTGAAGTGGTCGGCAACTACATGGCGCCGGGCATGGAAATCGATGTTGCGCTGCGCACCTACGATATCCCTCACGTCTGGCCTGAGGCGGTGCTGAAAGAAGCCGCCAAGCTCAAGCCGGAAGTGGAAGAGAAAGACAAAGAGAAACGCATCGACCTGCGTCATCTGCCGTTCGTCACCATTGACGGCGAAGATGCCCGCGACTTCGACGATGCGGTCTACTGCGAAGCCAAGCCCGGCAAACTGCGCCTGTTCTCCGGCGGCTGGAAGTTGTTCGTCGCGATTGCCGACGTGTCCAGCTACGTGAAGATCGGTTCGGCCCTGGACAACGAAGC
>SCUU01000186.1 GCA_004297065.1 Gallionellaceae bacterium | reverse complement strand
GTCGGCGGCGAGAGAAGGGCTAGGAGAAGAAAATAGCAACGCAGCCAAAAGGGTGGCATAAAATAGCTTCATTACCCTACACTCTATCATAAAAGGTCGCGTCAGGGAAACCGTCCTATGCCTGTGTCTTTTTTCCTTGACAAAGTCATGTGGTCCCCTCCATAGTAAAAGACCTAATGGCGGCAGAAAAGGGAAAGAAGGCCTGGCTTGCGGCCGTCCTGACCCTTTTTGTTCCCGGGCTAGGGCAGGCCTACGCGGGTAGGTATGATCGCGGACTCATCGTTTTGGCTGGTGCCGTTTTTTACAGTTTCTTTATCCTGCAAACCTTCACCCTGATGGAAGCCCATTTCTTGGCCGAAGGAGAGACCCTGCTCACTTGGGCCAAGGAGAATTTTCTCCGGTTTGGTGTCAATGGCTTGCGTTTCTTTGCCTGCATTTTCCTCGCTGGAGCCCTTTACGTGTGGGTTATTCTGGACGCTTACCTCTCCGTCGCTAGGCCCCCGCGGTGACTGAGATGGAAAGCCCTTTGCTACTTGCTGGTATACGCCGAAGGTAGGCCCAGACGAATCTCCCGTTCTACGGCGAGTTTTTATGGGCATGCTGCTTTACAAGGTGGAGGTAGTGTGCTAAAAAAGTGGTAAATAAAAAGGAAAGAGAGAAGACGAACGGAGGATACATGGGGATTGCTCAGGAGCAAAGGAAAGAAGTTATTGAGCAGTTCAGACTCCATCAAACCGATACCGGCTCGCCTGAGGTACAAGTTGCCCTGCTCAGCCAGCGCATTGATTACCTCACGGAGCACTTCAAGATTCACGTAAAGGACCACCACTCCCGCCGGGGCCTCCTCATGCTTGTGGGCCAAAGAAGGAGGCTTCTCGATTATCTCAAGAAAAACGATTATGAGAGATACCGAGGTTTGATCCATCGGTTGGGCATAAGGAAGTAGTGGTCGCCGGCTGGAAGTCCCCTTCCCTTTATTTTTCCGTGACATCCCTCTCGATCGAAGGGATCTAAAATATGGTTAAAAAAATCGAAGTTGAATACTATGGCCGTCCCCTATCCATAGAGGTTGGTAGGATGGCGAAGCAGGCGGATGGCGCCGCCTTGGTCCGTTATGGCGAGACGGTAGTGCTGGCGACGGCGGTGGCGGCGAAAGAGGTAAGGGGCGATACCGATTTCTTCCCCTTGACGGTGGACTACCAGGAGAAGACCTTTGCAGCAGGCAAGATCCCCGGTGGTTTTTTCAAGCGCGAAGGGCGGCCATCGGAAAAAGAGATCTTGACCTGCCGGCTGATTGACCGCTCGATCCGGCCGCTTTTTTCTGACGGGCTAAGATGCGAGACTCAGGTTATTGCTACGGTCCTTTCCGCCGACCGGGAGAATGACCCGGATGTGGTCGCCATGCTGGCGACATCGGTTGCGCTGGAGGTCTCGGATATTCCCTTTAAGGGGCCTCTCG
>SCUU01000079.1 GCA_004297065.1 Gallionellaceae bacterium | reverse complement strand
CTTGTCAGGGGGGAACAAATCAGGGGGAGAGCAGGTTCGGCTCCTCCCCTGACTGCGGAAGGGTCGCTGCGAAGCAGCGGGATACCCACCGGCGTACCCCTTGCGGGTGCAAGGGGAGGTCGGGTGGGGGATGGGGGTTCACCAAGTTCATATTACAAATGCGTTTTGGAAGCTATCTAGCTTGAATAAATTAAAGATTTATTTTGAGTTGCCGTTATCTAGAACCAAGCGGGAAGAATTTTAAAAAATTTTGTGGTTATAGGAGAGAGAAAAATGAAAAATTGGTGGGACACCCTGTCGTTAAAAAACAAGCTGCAGATACCTATTCAGCTCATTCTGTTAGTCATCATGCTACTCGCCCAGCGCTGGACATTCGACCAGTTCGAAAACCGCATACTGATCGAGGCGGAAGAAAAAGCCAAAGTGACCGCGGATGGCGTGATTAACGGGCTGAATATGCTCATGCTCAATGGGCTTATCAGCGATGTCGAACAGCGCAAACTCTACGTGAGAAAGATGGGTTCTTCCGAAAAAGTGGAAGAGTTGCGCGTTATCCGCAACAAACCGGTGCAGGATCAATTTGGCCCCGGCCTGCCGGAAGAGCAATCGAAAGACGAACTGGACAAAACGGCTCTCACCACGGGGAAAATGCAAAGCAGCTTAACGCATGAAGGCGGCAAAGACACCCTGCGCGTCGTCGTCCCCTTCATCGCGCAAAAGAATTTTCGCGGCACCAACTGCCTGCAATGCCATAACGTACCGGAAGGTACTGTCAACGGCGCAGCCAGCATCACACTCAATCTGCAAGAAGAATATGCGCTCATGAAAAAAGCCAGCTTCGTACTGTGGGGCGGCCAACTGCTATTGCAGATATTCCTGTTCTTCGTGATTGGCTGGATCATTGAGCGCGTGATCTACCCGACGCGGGAATTGCAGCAAACCATGCTGAAAATGCAGGCCAATGGCGACTTGACCAAACGCGTGGCGATCCACAGCACGGATGAAATCGGTCAGGCCGGCATGGCATTTAACGAACTGGTCAAAAACTTCCAGACCATCGTCGGGCAAATGCATGGCTATGCCGACCGAGTAGTGAGTTCGGCCCATGCGCTGGCATCCGACACGGCAAACATCGTATCGGGTTCGCAACGCCAGAGCGAGGTGGCCACCGGCACTGCCGAGGCGGTAGAAAAGATGAGCGCCAGCATTGCTTCGGTAGCGGATAACGCAACCCACGTGGCCAAACTTTCGACAGAGAGCATGGTGCGCGCCAATAAAGGGCAAGCCAGCCTGAACGAAATGATGGGCGAAATTTCCCAAGTCGAAAATGCGGTGCGCATGATGGCCGATTCGGTGAACGCCTTCGTGAAAAGCACGCAGACCATCACCAGCATGACCCAGCAAGTGCGCGACATCGCCGAGCAGACCAACCTGCTGGCCTTGAATGCCGCCATCGAAGCGGCGCGCGCGGGCGAACAGGGACGCGGGTTCGCGGTAGTCGCCGACGAGGTACGCAAGCTCGCGGAGAAATCGGCACAGTCCGCCAGCCAGATCGACGTCGTGACCAAAACACTGGGAGATCAAAGCGAACAGGTCGAGCGCAACGTGCAGAGCGGATTGTTATCCCTGCAAAGCAGCCAGAAGCACATGGAAGAAGTGGCGGCGGTCTTGGTGCAGGCGAACGAGGCCGTCACCAGCGTCAATGCCGGAGTGGACGACATCACCGCCTCGGTGAACGAACAGAAACGCGCCAGTCAGGATATTTCACGCAACGTGGAGAACATCGCCACGATGGCCGAAGCGAGCCACGTCTCGGTACAGGGTGCAGTGCAGGCCGTGAGCACGATGGAACATGTGGCAGAGGAACTGAAGAGAAGCGTGGAACATTTTAAGGTGTAGGCATGAAGTGATAAGTGCCGGGTAACAAAACATGAGTGCGGAACGAGATCGGCTTTTACCCGATGCTCAGTACCCGCAACTCGGCACGCAATAGCGATAGAGGAGTCGCAAAATGAAAACATGGTGGCATAAACTGTCATTGCGCAACAAACTGCAGATACCCACGCAGCTCGCCTTGCTGGTAGTGCTGACCGTTGCCCAAACCTGGGTGATGAAACAATTTGAAGCAAAAATGTTCCACAACGCCGCGCAAAGCGCCCAGAGCAGCGCAATGCAATCGTTTCTCGCGTTGAACGGCATGATGCTGAACGGCAGTATCGGCAGTATCGGCGATACCGCCACGCGCAGCACTTTCCTCAAAAAAATGACCAGTCAGGACGGTGTGGTCGATTTCCATCTGACGCGCGGCAAAGCCATTAACGATGCGTTCGGCAACGGCTTGCCCGAAGAAAATGCGGGCGATGAGCTGGATCGTCTCGCCATCGCCAGCAATACCGTGCAAACCCGAATTGGTAACGGTGACAAACACAGCATGCGCGTCGTCGTGCCCATTCCCGCCGGACAAAACTTTCACGGCACCAACTGCCTGCAATGCCACATCGTTCCGGAAGGCACAGTGACCGGCGCAGTCAGCTTGACGGTCGATCTGGAACAGGAAAAGCAAGCGCTCGACAATTTGAACCGGGTGTTGTGGGGCGGCCAGCTGGGTTTACAAATTCTGCTGATCTTCCTGATCGGCGGGCTGATCCACAATGTCACCGATCCCGCGCACCAGTTGGAACAAACCATGCTGCTCATCAAGGCGAACGGCGATCTGTCCAAGCGCGCCCCGGTGAGCAGCGGCGACGAAATCGGGCGCATGGCCGGTGTATTTAACGGCCTGCTGGATAATTTCCAGCAAATCGTGCGCGAAGTGCACGCCCATGCCGATAATGTAAGCGCTGCGGCACAACAACTCTCGTCGAACGCAGCCCGGGTAGCAGAAAACTCCCAAAGCCAGAGCGATGCCGCCACCCATGCCGCCAGCGCAGTGGAAGAAATGAGCGCCAGCATCGCCTCGGTTGCCGATGCCACCCATGAAGTGGCGCATCTCTCGCAGGAAAGCCTGACCCGCGCCAACAGCGGACAGAAGAACCTGCAGCAGATGACGAACGAAATCAACCGCGTCGAAAGCGCCGTCAAGCAGATGGCCGAATCGGTCGAAGCCTTCGTGAAGAGCTCGCAAAGCATCACCAGCATGACGCAACAAGTACGCGACATCGCCGAGCAGACCAATTTGCTGGCGCTGAATGCCGCCATCGAAGCGGCGCGCGCGGGAGAACAGGGGCGCGGCTTTGCCGTGGTGGCCGACGAAGTGCGCAAGCTGGCCGAGAAATCGGCGCAGTCCGCCACCGAGATCGATGTCGTCACCAAGGCGCTGGGCGCGCAGAGCGAACAAGTCGAGAGCAGCGTCCAGAGCGGCCTGCAATCGCTGCAAACCAGCCAGGCCCATATTCAGAGCGTCACTACGGTATTGGCGCAAGCGAACGAATCGGTGAACGGCGTTAACGCGGGCGTGGACAACATCACGTCCTCGGTGAATGAACAGAAACAGGCCAGCCAGGACATCGCGCGCAATGTGGAAAATATCGCCGGCATGGCCGAAGGCAATAATGCCGCCGTGCAGCACACGGTACATGCCGTGCACGACATGGAGCGTCTCGCCGCAGCACTGAAGAGCAGCGTGGGACGGTTCAAGGTTTAGAGATGCCCTCTCCCCCACCCCTCTGGTGAAACAGCTAGCCATTCGACTAAGCTCGCAAGCGAGCAAGTCGTTGGTTATCCGAGGGGAGAAAACCGAAGTGGCGTGTCCCGCCAAACCTATCCCCTCTCCCGCTTGCGGGAGAGGGTTAGGGAGAGAGAGCTCGCAAAATTTGAATAGAACTGAATGTACCGCCTTAATAGAAGCATTGAAGTGTGGCTGTCTGGCGTAAAAAGTACACTGAAAATTTAATTTGGCAAAGAGGGGAAGAAAATGTTGGACAACATGACCATTAAAGCGCGGTTAATTATGTTGGTGAGTGTCATCATGGTGATCGGCATAGCGGTTGTCGTTTCCGCTTATGCGGGCTTTTCAAAACTGGGCGCTGCCACTGAAGACATCGCGGGTCGGGGTATTCGGCTTATCCGTGATGTGAACAAGACCATGTATGCCCTGGCCGATGAGCGCTCGCAGCTCATGTTGGCGTTGCAGCACAATCCGGGCAATCCGGTAGCCAGATTGCACGACCATCCGATCTCCAAACATTTTGAACTGCTCGATGAGGATAGAACCAAGCTGGACGGATACTTTGCCGAAATGGAGAAAGACACCGACAGCGAAGCGGGCAAAAAATTACTGGCTGAGTTGCTGCGTGACCGCAAGGCTTATGATGCCGAAGGTGTGTTGCTGGCCGAGAAAGCGTTGAAAGAGGGCAAGTTTGAAGAAGCGGAGCAACTGCTGGCAACCAAAGTCAATCCGACACTGGCAGAGGTGTTGAAGATCGGACACGAGATGGCTGAGCATGAAAATGAGGGTGCTAAAACCGCCTATGAAAACGCGATGTCCTCTGCCCATACCTCCGAGATGTTGCTGATCGTGGGTATGTTGATCGCGTTTGCCGTGGGAGGGGGCTTGGGTTACTCCATCATCTCCGGCGTGGCCCGCTCTACCGGCGACATGCGCGATGCGATGTCTCGCACTGCCGCAGACGGCAATCTCACCCGTCATGTGCCGGTGCATGGTACGGACGAAGTGGCGCAATCGGCGCAAGCATACAATTCGCTGCTGGATAGTTTCAGAACAGTCATCGGCCAAGTGCATAACAGCGCCGACAGCGTGATTGCGAATGCCGCGCAACTCTCCACCGCCTCCGCGCAGATCACCGGCGGTTCGCGGGCGCAAAGCGAAGCGGCCGCATCCACCGCCGCGGCCGTGGAAGAAATGACCGTGAGCATCACCTCGGTTTCGGAAAACACCAACGAAGTGCGCAAACTGTCCGGGCACAGCCTGGAAAAGACCCGCGCCGGGCATCGCAGCACCAGCGAAATGATCAGAGACGTGAGCCAGGTGGAAACCACCGTGAACCAGATCGCCAATTCGGTGAACGAGTTCATCACCAGCGCGCGCACCATCGCCAGCATGACGCAGCAGGTCAAAGACATCGCCGACCAGACCAATCTGCTGGCGCTCAATGCCGCCATCGAAGCGGCACGCGCCGGCGAACAGGGGCGCGGCTTTGCGGTAGTGGCGGACGAAGTACGCAAACTGGCGGAAAAATCCGCGCAATCGGCCGGTGAAATCGACCGCATCACCCAGTCGCTGGAACAACAATCGACTTCGGTAGAAAAGTCGGTACAAGACGGGTTACGCTCCCTGCAATCCACCCAGCGCCATGTGGACGAGGTTTCTGCCGTATTGGAAGAGGCCGGTAGCGCCGTAGAGAAATCGAGCGCGGGCGTGAGCGACATCGCCGCTTCCGTATCGGAACAATCGCTGGCCAGCAACGAGATCGCGCGCCATGTAGAGAGCATCGCGCAAATGGCGGAAGAAAACCACGCGGCCATTGCCCAATCGGAGCAAGGTATCGTGCAACTGGGCGAATTGGCGCGCGACTTACAGAATGCGGTGAGCAAGTTCAAGGTTTAAAAAATACAATTATTGATGTTTCCAAAATACATGACAAAAGTCTGGAATCACGTTACTTCCCTCACCCTCAGTCCCTCTCCCAGAGGGAGAGGGATGCAAAGCCCTTCTCCCTCTGGGAGAAGGGTGGGGA
>SCUU01000284.1 GCA_004297065.1 Gallionellaceae bacterium | reverse complement strand
TGAGCGCCTGCGCGCCCTGCGGCCGCGGCGAATACAGACCGTCGACGTGGAAGCCCACGGCCGGGTCGCCGATCTCGGTGGTGTTCGAGGACGTGATGCCGCGGATCGTGATCTGCACCGCCGAGTCGCCCGTCTGCTGGATGTTCACGTTCGGGATTTCGTTGGCCAGGTCCTTGGCGCTGGTCACGCCCAGGCGCGCCAGATTGTCCTGGCTGAACGCGGTGACCGCGATCGGCGTCTTGAGCAGCGAGGTCGAGTAGCGAGTCGCGGTGACCTTGATCTCGGGGATGTAATCCTTGTCCTTGTCCTTGTCCTTGTCCTTGCCCGCGACCCGCCCTTGCGTCGGCGGTGCGGTCGCGGCGCTCTGGGCATGGGCGGACATGGCGATCAGGCCACATGCGCTGGCCACGGCCAGACTGATCAGTGTGCGCTTGGTATTCGGGTGCAACATCGCGTCTCCTTGTTTTTTTCGTTGTCGATCCTGGGGCGCTGCGCGACCGTGATGCGAAAAAATACCGGCGCCGCGATGGCGCCGGTGAACTCACACCAACGTTCGTTACTCACTGGAAGAATGACATTTCCACAAAAATTGGAAACGCTCCCAATCGGTGACAAAATATAACACCCATTGTTTTTCGATGTCAACGAGACTTTATGCGGCGATGCAATACCGACGCTGCGCGCATTTCCCCTGAGTATGAGAAACTAGCCGGCTCACTCTGATGGAACGTGTATGTGGACAGGCGTGCTGTGTGGTTTATTGGCCGGGGCAATGTGGGGCATGGTATTCATCGTGCCGGAACTGCTGCCCTCTTTCACACCGGTGGAACTGGCCGTCGGCCGCTACACGGCCTATGGCGCAATCGCCCTCGGCCTGATGCTGCCGCGGCTGAAGGGATTGCTGGCGCGGCTGGACCGCAGCGACGTGGCCGCCATGGTGCGCCACGCACTGGCGGGCAACATCGTCTATTACATGCTGCTCGCGCTCGGGGTGAAGCTGGCGGGCGTGGCGCCCACCTCCCTGATCATCGGCGTGCTGCC
>SCUU01000187.1 GCA_004297065.1 Gallionellaceae bacterium | reverse complement strand
GGCCCAACACCTGAGTTAAGCCGCGCCGCGAAGCGGCGTCGGCTTGGACGAATTGTTAGGCCTCAGGCTACTGCAGTCCATGCTCTAGGAGCCAGTCCAAGGTCCGGCCGCGAAGCATCTTGGATTCCTCAGGGGTCAGGCCGCTTCCCAGCCCATGGCCCATGCCCGGCACCTCGATGTACTGAACGGTTCCGCTGGGTGCCTTCAACGCCGAAGCTAACGCCCGGGCTGCTGCGACCGGAACAGAACCATCCTTCGCTCCATGAACGAGCAGAATCGGGAAGCGAGCAAAGGCCAGCACGTTTGTCTCGACGCCATCCAAGCGCGAGCTCCAGGCGGCATAGGTGTTGGCATCGCCTAGCCAGCTCTTCGAGGGAATAGGATTCCTTCGGATTTCGTCCGCTTGGGCGCGAAAGTTCTTCACGCATGTTTCCGCAGGCTTTTCGGTGGCGCACATCATCCGTTCCAGCTCTTCTGCCATGGATGTGCCACCGCCCATGCCGATAAGCACGCCAGCCTTCGTTTCGGGAGCGTACGTAGCGACGCGGGCTCCAATATGAGCCCCATCGGAGAACCCCCACAGAAGTAGTCGCCCGTCCCACCAAGGTGCGTTTTTCCTCAGATAGGCGAGAGCCTGCAGGTGGTCCAGTACCCGTTGATCGAGCGTGTAGTGCCTCTTGAACTCGTCGCTGCAGGCAAAGTGGGGGCCAACGCTGTAACCACCGTCTCTGTCAGGCGCGGGAGTTGTAGGACCCGGCTTTGCAACCACAAGGACTGAGTAGGGCTTCTCTCCATTCCTTTGAGAGCGGAGCCAACCCACCCATTCGCTGAGGCCTTCCGGCGTGCATAAAGAGCCGTCAATAGCTAGAACGATGGGCACGGGTTTGGACGACGCGGGGCGCTGGATCTCGACGTTTATGGCCGAGCCATCGATTCGCTTCACTAGCAGGGTTTCCGCATTCGCCGAAAAGGCAGCAGCAGCCAAGAGCATCACTAAGAGTTTCAGCACAAGCCGAGTCCTTGTTCCTGAGGCCTAACACCTGAGTTAAGCCGCGCCGCGAAGCGGCGTCGGCTTGGACGAATTGTTAGCGCCCGCGCGACAGATCGCGTGAGTAGCGAGCGCAACTGCTGCCCCTCCGGCTGTGGCCCAGACGCCAAGTTCTGCCGCCACGAGGAACAGCGGAGCGCCCAACGCCAAGCCGACAGCCGCGGCGCTGCCCCATGAGGCCCGGCCCTTGTGCCATAGCCAGGCGTAGCTCGGTGCACCAAGACAAAGTGCGGGAACTAGACCAATCAGCAGCGTGTAGGCGAAGACAACCGTAAACGACCCGCCGACGCCGAGCACTGCGGTCTCGGCAAGCGCCGCACCCAGAGCCGATAGGCTAGCGAGACTCGCTGCTAGCAGGAGCAGCGCGAGGAAAGCCGCCATTGCTGCTCTTGCCAGCCGCTGAGTAAAAGTCATAAGGGCGCTAACACCTGAGTTAAGCCGCGCCGCGAAGCGGCGTCGGCTTGGACGAATTGTTGGGCCGCAATGGTTGGATCATTTGCCGGCCGGCGGTTCCCACAGCTCGACCTTGTTGCCTTCGGGGTCGAGCAGCCAGCCGAATTTGCCATGCTCTGACTCTTCGGGTCCGGCGAGGATTTGGCAGCCGCGCTCACGAAGTGCGGCCAGCAAGCCAACAAGGTCATCGACGCCGTAATTGACCATGAAGGGCGACGCGCTGGGTTCGAAGTGCGAGGAGTCTTCGCTGAAAAGGCTCCACGCGGTGCTGCCGCTCGGATTCTCCGGTGTGCCCCAACGAAGGGCTGCGCCACCCCAAGGCTGCACGTCCAGGCCGAGGTTGTCTCGATACCAATCGGCGAGCGCTTTCGGATCCCGCGCTTTGAAGAACACGCCGCCGACGCCCGTGACCTTTGCCATGACAGGAACCTCGCTTGGCTAAGTGCTGCCCTTGCGGCCCTAACACCTGAGTTAAGCCGCGCCGCGAAGCGGCGTCGGCTTGGACGAATTGTTAGGCCTTGGCCGTTATGCAACGCCGACAAATATTGGCGCAGTTGCGGCGAGGGTGGCGACAGGCCCGATTAGCAGACAACGGACGCAACGAATTTCTCGTTCCTCCGCTACGGTTAGCAGCTTACCGGTTACAACGAGCGCAAGCGTTAGCCCTGCCAAGATGCTAGCTGCCGACGGCCAAAGCCAGACGGCCAGCCCACAAGCGACCATTGAGCCGGCCGTGGCGTATGCCTGCGTGACTGCCAGCACGTACCGCCACCTGCGGCCGGGGAACACGAACATCTCTTGGCGGTTGGTGGGGATTGATACAACCAGCAACGCGAACAGGCCGAACAGGATCAGCGCTACCGAGAAAAGCTTGGCAATCGTATTAGCGTGTTCCAAGGCCTAACACCTGAGTTAAGCCGCGCCGCGAAGCGGCGTCGGCTTGGACGAATTGTTAGGGCGCGTCACGAGGTCTCTCCCGCCAAGAGCGGCTGGTTGGACCTGAACCACTCGCCCGCCGCGGGCTCCCACGGCCACACGCCAGACGTGCTGGGCCAGATGAGCTGGACCGCCTCAAACTCTGGTCCGCCGTGGAGCCAAGTAGCAGAACGCATGTATTCCTCGCGGTGCTCGCGACTAACCGGGCCGAACTGGACGGCGAACCCTTCCAGAAAGCCAAGGTAGAGCACGCCAGGGGCGAACCGCTCGCCTTTCCTGACGCGATTGTTGTACTCGTTGACGAGCCAGTGGCCCATTTCCGGCTTGAGCCCGACGACGATCACTTCAGGCGCCCCCGAGCTCTTGGCGACGCCGATTGAGTAGGAGAACGGAGGCTCGTTCTCGTTGGGATCGAACACCGAGGTGACGCTGCAGCCGTATTCCTCGATGTTCTTAAGTATGTTGCGCTCGTAATCTTTCATTTAGCGCCCTAACACCTGAGTTAAGCCGCGCCGCGAAGCGGCGTCGGCTTGGACGAATTGTTAGGCGGCGGGTAGAGCTGCACGGGGTTCTCGGCAAAGGCGGGTACGGCCACAGCATGCCACCAGT
>SCUU01000164.1 GCA_004297065.1 Gallionellaceae bacterium | reverse complement strand
CTCGATCCGATTCCTCAGATATCCATGCTCTAAGGTATTTTCCACCTCATCGATGACATCGATGTCACTATAAACAATCCCAATCTGAGGGTTGTCGTCTAACTGCCATATCTGTGTCTCCAACTTCTGAGGATACCAGCGATCATCCTGGTCCAAGAACGCGATGTAGTCGCCATGGGAATTTAGAAAGCCACGGTTTCGGGCAGCCGCCGTACCCGAGTTGTCCTGATAGATATAGGTAATGGGGTCTTTCATATCCAGGACGATATCTTTACCTCGATCCTTTGATCCGTCATCTACCACGATCAACTCAAAGTCCTGGACTGTCTGGCAAAGGACACTTTCTATAGCATTTCGAATGAAGCGCTCTCCGTTATAAAGAGGAATAACCACGGATACCTTGGGCATCTATTGCAGCCTCACTCTGTAAATAAATTCATTGTAGGGAAAAAACTTGACCCCCAAAAAATTGACTGAGTTTTCCTATCAGCCTCGACTCCGAATCCGGTTCCTGCCGCGCTTTCGCATGGCACGGCGCACTTTACGAATAACCCGCCGTAAACTACCTGCGGCCTGGTACGCAAGAAAAAAATGACGCGCGGCATTGACCAGCCGTAGATTCATGAATTCATCTAGGGCCACAGGGACTTCCCTATTGGCCCATAAATTCAGAGTCTCTGCATAGGCAGCTTGAATCTTCTCGCCTGTCTGTGCCAATTCGCGAGCGATGCCAAGGAGGGCAACGATATGTTCTTCCCCGGTTCGCAGCTCACCATCGATGATAGCGTGCACGCTGTCGTCACGCTCGTAGTACTCGCTCATCGGCTCTGGATCGTAGATGAAAACACTGCCAACAAGCGCCAAACGCAAAAGCAACTCCCAGTCTGGCGCGAGCTTAAGACGGGGGTTAAAGCCGCCCACTCTTTTCAATGCCGAGGCGCGGTAGACAACCGTCGGGCAGTAAATGTAGTTGCCTCGTATGAGTACCTCAAGCTCTCGCTCGCCAGTCCACACATGAAGCTCGGGAAAAGGCTGGTGCAGCCGCAGAAGTCGCCCTCCAGTATCGACAATCCGGCATCCGCCGTACACGACTTCTGCCTTTGGATATGCGTCAAACAAGCGCCGCGCTCTCGCTAGGAAGCCTGGTAGCCAGCGGTCGTCGTGGTGCAGGAGAGTTATAAACTCTCCGGCAGCCAGCTCGATGCAGCGATTCCAGTTCCCCACCATCCCCAGATCATGATCGTTGCGAATGTAACGCAAACGCGGATCATTGAAAGCTCGAACAACGTCAGCCGTGAAGTCCGTGGAGGCGTTGTCCACCACCACAATCTCTGCGTCACGTTCCTCTTGGGCTAATGCGCTGGCAATCGCCTCTTCCACAAAGGCAGCCCCGTTTCGCACGGGAATCATGATGCTAAAGCGAGGTCCCGTACTACTTGTCACAAATTTACACCTTTGAGTTGCGCCTGATGTGCTTCCTTGATAGTCCGACCCCAGTTACGCTCAAACGAAAACACCTGACAATGAAGCTTAGATAAAAACTGAATTCGCTTCGCAG
>SCUU01000078.1 GCA_004297065.1 Gallionellaceae bacterium | reverse complement strand
TTGCAAAAACGAAGGCATATAAGCACCTGCTTCCAGTTGCACCGAGGGGTTTGGCTTGAAAATACTATTGTGCATCACCGCTGGCCCTCGAAATTGAGGTGAATTTCAACAAACTGCTAGCCCTCATGTTCGCAGGAACCACCGGCTTATTAGTCGGCTGCATCGGTCAAAACAGCAACAGCGCTGCGACAGCGACAACCACGCCGAAAAATGTAATTTTCTTCCTCGGTGACGGTATGGGCATTACCACCCTGACTGCGGCCCGAATCTACAAAGTAGGTGAAACGGGAGACCTCACCATTGATACGTTGCCGGAAACGGCTTTCGTCAAAACGTATTCAAATGATGCACAAGTAACCGACAGCGCACCATCCATGGCCGCGTACATGACCGGTGTAAAAACCAACAACGAAGTCATTTCCATGACACCTGACACGGTAGCAACAGCACCAACTGCGGATCCAACGACCGGCGTTGCAAACGCTGTCAACAATTGCGCCGCAAGCAATGGCACGAATGTAAAAACCTTGCTCGAACTCGCCAAAGCCAGCGGCAGAGGCACAGGAGCGATTACCACCACCGAACTGACCCATGCTACGCCTGCTGCGACTTACTCGCATATCTGTAATCGCAATGCGCAATTTGCAATCGCAGCGCAAGCCGTCCCTGACGGTGCAGGTTACAACACTTGGCTGACCCGTGGGACAGATAAGGGCGTGGATGTACTGATGGGGGGCGGGTTAAATCACTTTACGCCGTATGCCGCAGGCACCAATCCCAAAGGTCGTGCTGACGGACGCGATTTGACTGCTGAACTTACCGCTCTGGGCTATACGGTTGGAAAAACCAGAGCAGACATGTTGGCTGCGCCAAACGATAAGAAATTTATCGGGCTGTACTCGAAAACAAGTCATTTGGAATACGATCTGGATCGTCAAGCTCAGGTCGCAGCAGGCACAGGTAACGGAGTAACGCAACCTAGCTTGTCCGAAATGACCACCAAGGCAATGGATATTCTCTCGAGTAATCCAAATGGTTATTTCCTCATGGTAGAAGGCGGTCGTATTGACCATGCTCTGCACAGCACCAATGCAAAGAGAGCGTTGCAAGACACTGTGGCGTTTGACGATGCAATCAAAGCCGCGATTGATAAAGCCAAGCTGACCGACCCGACGCTGGCGAATACCCTGATTGTGGTCACTGCCGACCATGACCACACATTGGTGCTAAACGGCTATGCGCAACGCACAGGTGCGACTACTGCGACCAATCCCGGAGTACTGGGTCTGGTGAAAAACTATGTAACCGGTTTGTTTGATAAAGATGCAGATGGCGCGCCTTACTCCATCATCGGTTTCGGCAATGGCGAAAACCGCAATGCGACGCGCGCAGGTCTCGCATTGACGAACGATACCGCCACAGTCGGCGGTGTCGGCGCTGACAACTATCATCAAGAGGCCGCCATTCAGACAAATGTCGGCTCGGAAACGCACGGAGGAACAGATGTGTTTTTGGGAGCGATCGGAATGGGCGCGTCTGACTTCCATGGAAGCATAGACAATACTCAAGTATTTACCGTGGTGAAAACTGCTGCCGGCCTATAACCCCATATATATTTCAGGAGAATTTGACATGAGTAAACGTACGATTTTAGCAATAAGCTTGGCGGCGATTTTTGCAGCCTCGTTTGCCCCCGGTGTTTACGCGGCAGGCCCGGCAAAAAACATCATCTTTTTTCTGGGTGACGGTATGGGGCCGGCTGTAGTAACGGCAGCACGTATTTACAAAGGCAACGGTACCGGCCTAAACGAAAAAGAGTTGCTCACATTTCAAACACTCGATCGTACCGCTCGCATCAAGACCTATTCGCATGACGGTCAGACCACAGACAGCGCACCGTCTATGGCGGCTTACATGACAGGCGTTAAGGCAGATAACGAAGTTATCTCAATGTCGGCGAACACCATTGCTAGCGGTACCAACAAGCCAAGTGCAGACCCGACAACAGCTGTCGCGAACGCCGTCAACAATTGCGCAGTGGGCAATGGCACGCCGGTGACGACTATTCTTGAATTGGCCAAGGCAAACGGCAAGGCAGTCGGTTCGATTACAACAACCGAACTGACTCACGCCACACCCGCAGCAACGTACGCGCACATTTGCAACCGCAATGCCCAGTACCACATCGCCGCGCAACTCGTTCCCAACGGCACGGGCTACAACACCGCGTTGACCAAAGGTACGGATATGGGTGTGGATGTGCTGATGGGCGGAGGACTGAATCATTTCACTCCATATGCCGCAGGTACAAATGCAAAAGGGCGCGCTGACGGACGTGATTTGACGACCGAACTGGCGGCATTGGGTTATACGGTTGCAAAAACAAAAACCGAAATGGCTGCGGCACCCAATAATAAAAAATTTATTGGTCTGTACAGCCCGACCAGTCACTTGGCCTATGAATTGGATCGCAAAGCAGCAGTGGCTGCCGCCGCTCCAATAAGCATTGCTGGTCTGAATGAAACGGTGAACCAGACCCAAGCCGCGACTCAGCCAAGCTTGTCGGAAATGACGGTTAAGTCGATCCAACTGCTGTCTCAAAACGCCAATGGTTTTTTCCTGATGGTAGAAGGCGGTCGTATCGACCATGCTTTGCACGGTACCAATGCAAAGCGCGCGCTTGAAGATACGGTGGCATTTGACAATGCCATCGCAGCCGCAATCACCGAAATCAAGAAGACCGATCCTACGTTGGCCAATACCATGATCGTCGTCACTGCCGACCACGATCACACCATGACCATCAATGGCTACGGAAAGATCGGCAATCCCATCCTCGACATTAACCGTTCCTATACCAATGGGTTGGACTCAACCGACATCAACGGCGTGAACTACACGACTTTGGTTTTCGGTAACGGCCCCAACCGCTCAAACGTTGCTCGTACAGCACTGACCAGTGCACAAGTTACTGCTGATGGTTACCTGCAGGAAACCGGTGTTCGTATGGGAGCAGGTGGTGAGACGCACGGGGGTGGCGATGTGATGCTGTACGCAACGGGTGCCGGTGCCCAGTCCTTCAAGGGTACGATGGACAACACCCAAGTCTTCAGCGTTCTCAAGAGTGCTTTCGGCTTTTAATTAGTTGTTGCACTGATCTTCGTTCCCAACCAATCCGGTACGCAGGGTATGCCCCTGCTACCGGATTTTTATATAAGAGGTATCCGTGAAAATTTCCTTTAATCACCGCAAAATTTCTCTGTTAGTTGCATTGCTAACGCTCATTAGCACTAATCAAACGGCTCATGCGGGGCAAACAGCAACGGCCATTCCACAAGGACCGGCGCTGAATTTATCCATCAAGTATTACGACAAGGCGCTGACGGCTGAGGGGGTATTACGCGAGAGTCATTTTGAAGAGACGATGCTACGCCGCCCGGGCCATGTCTGGGTCATGCGCGTATTGCCCCCGGCGACACCCGGCAGTCACACTCACCATGAGCATGAGGCCAGTGAAGAGCACAAACACTTCAACCCGGTATTTTTGCCTCGTCATGTCAGCATGGACGGAAGCAATTTGAAACTTGAATACGTTGACCGTAGTAAAAAAGAGGTTATCAATATCGTGGCAACCGAGTTCGAAAACGTCAGCTTCGACGGCTCTTGGATTAATGCCTATTTCCTGGTTAATCCTCAACAACTTGTTGCCATGCCGCTGTCCAAAAAAACGTCGACTGCCGTTGGCGCGCGCTGGTACGAACAGGAAAAGAGCGGGGTGTTTCAGCGAGTGCTATGGGACGAAAAAAATATGATCCCGCTAGAAATTGAAACCGGCAGAAAAGATGGTGCGCTATTTAGGCGAGTGAGCGTCAAAATTGAATCAATAGGCGCAACGGACATGCCTTGGGGGAATGTTAAAGGTTATTCGCAAAAGGAATATTCTGATTTTCTGGACTGATCGAGTCCAAGCCCTTGGCAGCAGAAAAATCAAACCGGGGAAGCCCTCCCCGGTTTTTTTATCACTTCGCTTCCAGAGCCTCCCAGCGCGCCATCAACTGTAACAACTCATCCTCGATCACCGCCGCGCGTTCCTGCAGTTGCTTGGCGTGCGCCGGATTGTCGCGGTACAGGTCGCCCGCGCCCAATGCGGCGGCGATCTCTTCCTGTTCGCGCTCCAATTTCTCGATGCGCTGCGGAATTTCTTCGAGCTCTTTCTGCTCTTTGAAACTCAGCTTGCGCGCAGACTTGGCCTTGGGCGCTTCTACTTTGGCAGCAGGCTTGGCAACCGCTTTCGGCTGCGCACTTTGCGCAGCTTCGTATTTTTTTACGCGCACCCAATCCTCGTAACCTCCGACGTATTCCATCAGCTTGCCGTCGCCCTCGAAGGCGATCACTTGCGTCACCACGTTGTCCAAGAATGAACGGTCGTGGCTGACGAGGAACAGTGTGCCGTCGTAATTCGCCAGCAACTCTTCGAGCAATTCCAGCGTTTCGATGTCGAGGTCGTTGGTCGGCTCGTCCAGCACCAGCACGTTGGCAGGTCGGGTGAATAGACGCGCCAGCAACAAGCGGTTGCGCTCGCCGCCGGACAAGCTCTTCACCGGCGAACGCGCACGTTCCGGTGCGAACAAGAAATCGCCGAGGTAACTGATGACATGTTTCTTCGTACCGGCGATCTCGACGAAATCCGAGCCTTGGCTGATGGTGTCGGCCAGCGTCGCTTCCTCATTGAGTTGCGCGCGCAGCTGGTCGAAATACGCCACGCTGAGTTTAGTGCCCAGCTTCACCTCGCCGCTGTCCGGTGCCAATTCGCCCAGAATGATCTTGAGCAAGGTGCTCTTGCCTGCGCCGTTCGGCCCGAGCAAGCCGATCTTGTCACCGCGCTGAATGCGGCAGGAAAAATCGTCAATGATCTTGCGTTCGCCGTAGGTCTTGCTCACGTTGCTGAGTTCCGCCACCAGCTTTCCGGAGCGCTCGCCCGTCTCCACATTCAGTTCGACCTTGCCCACCTTTTCTCGGCGCGCCGCACGCTCAAGGCGCAATTGCTCCAAGCGCCGCACACGACCTTCATTACGCACGCCACGCGCCTTGATACCCTGGCGTATCCACACTTCTTCCTGCGCCAGCACCTTGTCGAACTTGGCGCTGTGCACCGCCTCGTCCGCCAGCATCTGCTCTTTCAATTTTTGATAAGCGGAAAAATTACCGGGAAAGCTCGCCATCTTGCCGCGATCCAGTTCGACGATGCGGGTAGTGACATTGTCGAGGAACTTTCGGTCATGGGTCACGAACAACACACTGCCGCGAAAATTATTCAGCAGCCCTTCCAGCCATTCGATGGAAGCGAAATCCAGATGGTTGGTCGGCTCGTCGAGGATCAACACCTCGGGCTCGGCCACCAATGCCTGCGCCAGCGCCACGCGCTTGCGCACACCGCCGGACAGCGAACCCACCAATGCTTCCGGGTCGAGCTCCAAACGCTGAATCGCCGTCTCAATGCGCGCCTGCACCGCCCAACCGTTTTGCGCTTCCAGCGCGGTTTGCAGCGGCTGCATGGCTTCCAGCAACTTCTCGTAATCCGCATCCGGCTCGGCCAGTTGATGCGACAGATGATGGTAGTCGGTGATGATCTGGTGCAACTCGCCCAAGCCTTCCGCCACCGCATCGAACACCGTCAACTCGGGATTCAGAACCGGCTCTTGGCTCACATAGCAGATGCGCACGCCGGGCTGACGCCAGGCGATGCCGTCGTCCAAAGCATGCTGCCCGGCAAGCACGCGCAACAGACTGGACTTGCCGCCGCCGTTGCGCCCGATCAGGCCGACGCGCTCGTTCTCGTCGAGTTGGAAATTCACGTGGTCTAAAAGAGCAACGTGACCGAAAGCCAGTGCGGCTTTATCCAGCGTAATGTAGGGCATCAGGAATTCGTCTTTACAGATTGTGGCAAAGCGGACTGGTAAATGAAAGAGAAGCTGATCGCCCACATCGACATCACCCAGTAGCCGAAGGCATCGGTAAAACCGGAAGCCAACACCAGCGTGTTGTGGTCGGTAAAGAGCGGACGGGCAATTTCAAAACTCAGCAACAGCAGCGCCAGCACATTCGCCGCCATCAGAAAACCATGCCCCAGCCGGAAACCCTTACCCTGCGGATTACCTAGCGGCCACAGCGAGCCGCGCATGATCTGCACCACCGCCACCGCGCCGATCACGAGCAACAGCCCCACCAACCGTCCCGGAATTCCGTCTTCCAGCGTATCCACTCCGGCCAACTCCAGCAACATGCGCCCCGCGAACGCGAGCCAGCCCATTGCCAATATGTGCGGCAGCAACACCCACGTCGCAAACATATTCAACTTATCCAATTTCATGTCTATTCCTTCACCAATAATTTATTCAAATCTTCAATAATCTCCTGCGAGTGCCGCGAGGTCTCCACCTTGTCGTACACCTCGCGCACCCTGCCCTGCGGGTCGATCAAAAAGGTGTAGCGTTTGGCAAATTTCATCAATCCGAGATTCAGCAACACCCCGTATCGCGTCGCCACTTCCTTGCCGCTATCCGCCAACAGCGGAAACGGCAGATGATATTTCTGCGCAAACTCGGCATGGCTCTTGCCGTCATCCACACTGATGCCCACCACCTGCGCACCGAGTGCCGTCAACTTGTGCAGGTCATCGCGAAAAGCACACGCCTCCTGCGTGCAGCCCGGCGTATCGTCCTTGGGATAGAAATACAACACCAGCCATTTGCCGGAAAATTCTTTCAGATTGCGCGGCACACCGTGCTGATCCGGCAAACTGAAATCCGGCGCGGCCCCGCCCACCTGCGGCAACACCCCCGCACCCGCCCTCTGGCTGGACGCCATCACCAGCGCACCGATCAAGCCGAACAAGATCAACCATTTCATCGTAAAAACCTCCGGGCAGAATCAGCGGGGACGCGATTTTACGTTAGAATGCGCGCCGCGTCGTAGCATCCGCGCGTCCTCGTAGTTAAATGGATATAACCGCCCCCTCCTAAGGGGCAATTACAGGTTCGATTCCTGTCGGGGACACCAAATAATGCGCCGACAGTGGTGCAATGTGAGGTCGCCAATGCCTGTAATGTGCCCAAATCGACAGCCGTTATCCATCATATCCTTGTCCATATTCCTGATGTTTCCTGTCAGTGCCTTTTGCGCCGGATCGGGCTGGAGTATCGGAGGGTACGGCGGCCAATATTACGACACTGAACCGACCGGATTCGCTCAAGGGAGAACGACTTATCTGAATCAATATATCGTCGCTCTTACCGCGAGCAAAACTCTCTGGCGTTCCGACGCGCTCCCATTGTCGCTGGAGATCGACGGCATGGTCGGCCAGCAATTCGGCTTGGCGCCTTTGACCGAAACAGCCATAGCCCCCGTTCTGCGGTGGAGCGGCTTTCCCTGGAACAAGGTATTGCAAACTGATTTTCGTGCCGGCCCTTTGGGCGTTTCTTACACGACCTCTGTAAGCCCATTGGAGCAAGGTCCGGGTGGCGACGGCAGCCGTATTCTGAACCTCCTGCTTCTCGAATTGGATTTTTCACTTCCCGGAGTGAGATCGAAAGAGATTTTCATGCGTCTGCACCATCGCTGTAGCGTATACGATTTGCTCAATAATTATGGGGCGAACGGTGAAGATTTTCTTGTCTTCGGGTACAGGTACCATTATTAAAAATGGCGCGGCAGATTGCGTATCTTAAGCGCACGGATGCCGTTGGCGACCAAGTACAACAACGATTCAATACCTCACCGGCACCCGCGCCGTCAGCGCGCACAGCAATTCGTAGCTGATGGTTCCGGCGGCGTGCGCCACTTCTTCTACCGGCATTCCGTCTCCCCATAGCGTTGCGCGGCTGCCGACTCTCGCACCGGCGATATCGCTCAAGTCCACGCCTATCATATCCATCGACACGCGGCCCAAGGTGCGCGTGCGTTGGCCGTTGACGAGGATGGGGGTGCCGGTGGGCGCATGGCGCGGGTAGCCGTCGGCGTAGCCGCAGGCGACGGTGCCGATGCGCATGCCGCAGTCGGCGCGAAATAGTCCGGCGTAGCCGATGTATTCGCCGGAGCGTATTTCACGCACGGAGATAATTTCACTGGTGAGTGTCATCACGGGTTGCAGGCCGAGTTGTTGCGCGCTCACGTCGGCGAACGGCGATGCGCCGTACAGCATGATGCCGGGGCGCACCCAGTCGCCGTGCGTGGCGGGGTAGCGCAGCAGCGCGGCGGAGTTGGCCAGCGAGCGCGGTGCGCGGTAGGCAGCGGCGAGGCCGTTGAAACGTTCGAGTTGCGCGGCAACGCCCTCGGCTTCGTCGGCATGGGAGAAATGCGTCATCAGGATGACGTCGCGCACGGCACGATGCGATTTAAGGCGCTCCATCACGGCGGGTATTTCTTGCGGCACAAAGCCCAGCCGGTTCATGCCGCTGTTGATCTTGAGCCACACGTGCAAGGCGTTGCGGCGCGGATAGGCATCGAGCCAATCGAGTTGCTGCGTGCTGTGGATGACGGTGGCGAAGTCGTATTCGGCGATGAGGGGCATATCCTCCGGCACGAAAAACCCTTCCAGCAGCAGGATGGTTTGGCGGCTGCCCGCGTCGCGCAGCTGAATGGCGTCTTGTATATCCAGCAGCGCGATACCTTCCGCGTCCTCCAATGCCTTGGCGATGCGCGGCAGTCCGTGGCCGTAGGCATTGGCCTTGATGACAGCCATGATGCGGCTGGAGGTGAGGCGGCGCGCGACGCGCAAATTATTTTTCAGTGCGGAAAGATCGATATGTGCTTGGATGGGGCGCGGCATAAATACGTCCTTGCGGGCCGGATAATAATTGGGCGAATGATAGCAGCCCGCATCTTTTCATGTTATAAAACGGCCTCCTGAAAACAGCTTCTTCTAATGAAACGCGGCTTTTACACCCTCCTCGCAGCCCAGTTTTTTTGGCTCCGGCCAGACTGCAAAGCCGCCTTTAACGCGCCACGCACATTAGCCCCCACCAAAAGAACTGAAATATGAAACGCGGTTTCTACACCATACTCGCCGCGCAGTTCTTTTCCGCGCTTGCAGACAACGTCTTGCTCTTCGCCGCCATCGCCTTGCTCAAGCTGGTGAGCGCGCCCGATTGGCACACGCCTTTGCTGCAAGAGTCGTTCGTTATTTCCTACATCATTCTGGCACCGTTTGTCGGCGCGTTCTCCGACTCCCTGCCCAAGGGACGCGTGATGTTCATCAGCAACGCCATCAAATTGGGCGGCTGTTTCGCGATGTTGTTCGGTGTCAACCCGCTGCTGGCTTACGGTCTCGCGGGCTTCGGCGCGGCGGCATATTCCCCGGCAAAATACGGTATTCTGACCGAATTTCTGCCCCCGGAGAAATTGGTGCTGGCGAATAGCTGGATGGAAGGCTTGACCGTGCTCGCCATCATTCTCGGCGCGGTGCTCGGCGGTGTGCTCATCAGCCCGCACATCGCCGGCGTGATGCTGCAATGGTGTGATGTGCCGCTCATCGAGACCGGCATCGACACCGCACCGGAATTGGCTATCGCCATCGTCGCGGGCATCTATCTGCTGGCGGGCCTGTTCAATTTGTACATTCCGGCCCTGCCCATCGACCACAAGCCATTAAGCAAAGACCCGTCGTTCCTGGTAAAAGAATTCGCCCACTGCTTCAAATTGCTGTGGAAAGACCCCTTGGGCCAGGTGTCGCTGGGTGTCACCACGCTGTTCTGGGGAACGGGTGCAACGCTGCGTTTGATCGTGCTGGCCTGGGCGGCGGCGGCATTGCACTACGACATCGGCCAAGCCGCCAAGCTCACCGCCTGGGTCGCTGTCGGCATCGCCATCGGCTCGATCCTCGCGGCGCGCTATGTCAAGCTCGGCCACGCCGTGAACGTGTTGCCGGTCGGCGTCGGCATGGGGGTCGTGGTACTGCTGATGCCGCTGGTAACGACCACACCGGTCGCCATCGTATTGCTCATCACCATCGGTGCCATGGGCGGCTTTTTCGTCGTGCCGATGAATGCGCTGCTGCAACATCGCGGCCACTTGCTGATGGGCGCCGGCAGTTCTATCGCGGTGCAAAATTTCAACGAAAACCTGAGTATTTTCGTGATGCTCGCGCTGTATGCGGCCATGGAGAAAATGGATTTCGGCATCAACACGATTATCATCGTATTCGGGATATTGCTTTCCGGCATCATGGCGGCGCTGTATCAGAAACACGGACACGACCAGGATACCGGCAAGATTTAATCGCCTGTTAATCTCCTATTCGAGGAGCACCAAATGGAAATTGGAATTCTCGTCTTCCTGATCTTGCTCAGCGGCTTTTTCGCCATGTCGGAAATGAGCATAGGCGCGAGCCGCACCGCCATCCTCACGCAAATGGCCGAAGGCGGCAACGACGGCGCGCGCATCGCCGCCGAACTGCGCAACCAGCCCTCGCGCCTGCTGGCCGCCACGCAGACCGGACTCACCGCACTGGCCACGCTGCTCGGCGTATTCGGCGAATCGATGTGGGTGCCGCGCATCGAGTCATTCGTCGAAACCAATATCCCCTGGCTCGTTTTCGCCAAATATCCGCTCGCCCTGTTGCTGGTGGTCGGCAGCATCACCTTTGCCACCATCGTCATCGGCGAGATCATCCCCAAGCGCATCGCGCTGGCGAAACCGGAAGCCATCGCCGCGCTGCTCGCGCCGTTCATGGCCACCTTCGCCAAATTAACCGCCCCATTCATCTGGGCATTGTCGCTGGCGAGCGAAAAGCTGCTGTCATTTTTCCCGTTCAAGGAGAGCGCCGCCCATGTCGCCTCGGACGAAATCCGCGCCATGATTGCCGCGGGGCGGCGCAACGGCGGGCTGGACGAAACCGCAGGCGAGCTGCTCGGCAACGTATTCCGCCTGGACGACCGCAAGGTGGCCGGCGTGATGACGCCCGCCAACGCCATCATCTATCTGGATTTGCAAGCGCCGAGCCAGGTCAATCTGGAAAAGATCAAAACGCACAGCGTGTCGCGTTTCATCGTGTGCAAAGGCGGGCTGTCGCAAATCATGGGCTACATCGAAAGCCGCGAACTGCTGCAACACCTGCTGGCAGGCAACCAGCTCGATCTCGGCAAATTGCCCACGCATGCGATCCAGTTCATGCCCAACACCCAGTCGCTGATCGGCGTGCTGGAATTTTTCCGCACGCAAAAAACACACATCGCGATAGTCGTCAACGAATTCGGCCAGGCCGAAGGGCTGGTCACCCTGAGCGATTTGCTGGCTTCCGTGGTGGGCGACGTGCCCAGTTCGGTGGACGAATTGCCGCTCGCCGTGCAGCGCGAAGACGGCACCTGGTTGCTCGACGGCCTGCTGCCCATCGACGAGATGAAAGAAAAACTCGGCCTCACCGGCTTGCCCGAAGAAGACCTCGGCAACTATCACACCGTCGGCGGCTTCGTCATTACCGCCATCGGGCGCATCCCGAAAAAAGCCGAGACCTTCGACTGGAACGGCTGGCGCTTTGAAGTGGTGGATATGGACAAGAACCGCGTCGATGAAGTTTTCGCCCGCCCCTTCGGCGCGAACATCCCCAACGACTAAAGAAATCAATATGAAATTATTCTTTCCGGCCCTTTCCATACTCGCGCTGCTCAATCTGTCCGCATGTACATCCAAAGACGAAGGATCCTCTAAACAGGAAGCGCCCAAAGCGAAACTGTTTGAAGAACAGCGCGCCGTGCTCGAAGACGCAAAAGGCGTGAATAAAGCGCAGCAACAGCAGAACGAGGAACAGAAAAAAGCCATCGAGCAGCAAACGCAGTAGTACGCCTGCAGCCCCCCCCCCATTAAATCAATGCATTAAATCAATGGGGTCAGACTCGATTGATAGCGGTGCAGGCAGGCATGGTGCATGCATCCATCAGGATTTTCCTGGTCGAGCTATGCGCGTAATGTACTGGGAAAGGCTGACGGACTCATCGTACAGAAATACTGCGAACGGTCAGGTCTATAATCGTTGCACTTATCACCTGCCTCCCCGAACCACTCTTCCCACCGTCGTAAAATGCACTCCGAAGTAATCATGTAATAGGGGACACCCATTAGCCGTCCCGGGTCAAGCGAGCAAACGAGTCCATAAAAATACTGCGCCCTCGGCAAATGAGGCCTTGTGCTTGACCAAATGTAGTGCTTCGTAGCAACCGTTCCGCTCAAGGCAGTTCATCGCCTTTCAACGGGGGCATGTCCGGCACTTTGGCGAGTATCTTGTCCAAGCGGTTTGGTTTGGCTTTTGCGGTGCGCTCACGGAAAAACTCTTCCGTGCGCATGGCGGAAAGTTTTTCTGCCACGGCTGTGACGATGAATTGGTTCAGCGAGGTTTGATCCTGCTGCGCGACTTCTTTTGCGTAGCCGTGTAACGAGTTGGGAAGCCTCAAGGCGAATTGGCTCATGGTTTGCTCCTTTTGAGTGTGGTCAAAAAATCGGCTGGCAATAACAACTTTAGACCAAATATGTCAGCTGCCGCTTTGAAATCTCCAATGTTAAAAGTGACCAGCGCATCGGCAGCGCCATTCAGCGCGGTTTCCAATACCATTTCGTCACCCGGATCGGATAGTTGCGGCCTCCACAGGTAATGCAGTGTTGTCGGCCTTACGGCAACAGCCAGGTTGTTCAGCAAGTCGTCTATGTCGCGCACCGACAACCCGTGCATTTTGCGTATCTCCGCGCGCTTAAGTGTTGCCTCGTATTCCAGCCAAAGGGGGACGGAAGCGACGGTTTCAAATTTGCCGTCGAAGCAATGCCGCAGCAGTTGATACGATGCCCCGTTCCGGCTGGAAAGTCCCGCCACCAGAATGTTCGTATCGAGAAGGACGCAGGGCTTTTTCATATTGCCGGTGATATTTCCACAAAAAGCTAGGTTTGGTCAACCCATATAAACAAACACCCGCAAAGAATAACGTTGTTGCGAGACACAGCCTGCTTGCACCAAAAAAGTAGGAATGTTATTGTGAATTCCTACTTTTTTGTTTTTCATTTGGATCGGAGTTTGTCGTGTCACGAGTACGCGTAAGGCCCAAACATCAAATCACGCTTCCCTCGCGTATTGTTGCAGCAGCGCACCTTAAACCCGACGATGTACTTGAGGTGGCTTACGCCAATGGGGTTGTCACTCTGGTACCAGTAAGCCGCAAGGAACATAAAGGATCAGTGATGGCTTACGCGGGTATCGCCCGTGGTATTTGGGGGCAAGCGACAGAGGAAATCGATGCGGGCCTTAACAGTGATCGCGGGTCATGGGAAAGATAGATGCGGCGCTCGCCCGTATGGCTGGGCATCGCGTCTATCTGGACACCAATGTTTTTATTTATTTCCTGGATCGCAACCCGGACTTTTTCCCGGTGGTTCGACCCATCATTGCATCCGTCGAATCGGGGCTAATCATCGGCCACACCGGGGATGCCGCGATTGCGGAGACTTTGGTAAAACCCTATCAAACAGGTAATCTGGCGCTGGTTGCGAGTTTCAAGGAGTTTTTCAGCATGGAAAACTTTTTATCCATCCAGCCGCATGATGCCGCAACCTTTGACCTAGCCGCACAATTGAGGGCTGGTCGCGGCTTGAGATTTATTGATGCGCTGCATTACGCCACGGCAATTCGGACTGGCTGCAAGTTTTTTATTAGCAACGACGGTGGAATTCAATCAAGTGACGCGCTTGAAGTTGTCGTTGTGAAGAATCTGCTCGAATAACACAGCACCAGGGGCAGGTCTTGCATTACTACATTTCGTCCCTTCTCCGCTCGTATCCCCATCGTTCTAATGCAACGTCTTGTTGGACAACATCGCCATAAGGTCGGAAAACACAGCGTCGGCATCCACACGGTCGAACACATAGCGCTGGTTGCAGAATTCGCAAAACACCTCGATGTCGTCGCGCTCGGCGAATATCTGCGCCACCTCTTTCTGACCCAGCATTTTCAACATGCGCGCCACATTGTCGCGCGAGCAGGAACAATTGAACGTCACGCCTTGCGCACCGAACAGGCGTATATCTTCTTCGTGATACAAGCGATGGATCAGTTCCGCTGCCGGCAAAGACAGTAATTCTTCGCGTTTGAGCGTGGCTGCAAGTTGGCTGGCACGCTCAAACGCATCGGCATCCCGGCCTTTTTGTTCGGGTAACTTTTGCAGCAGCATCCCCGCCGCGCATTGCCCGTCCGCCGCCAACCACAAACGCGTATCCAGTTGCTCGGAACGCGTCATGTAATTTTGCAGAATATCGGCGACGCTGTTGCCTTCCAGCGCGACGATGCCCTGATAGGCCTGATTGCCGTCCTTGGGATCGAGCGTGATAACGAAGCGCCCGTCGCCCACCCAGTCCTTCAACGTACCGTGTTCCAGCTCGCCGTCCCATTTCGCCGTGGCGCGCAATTCCAGATTGCCGGAACATTCCACCACCAATAACTTCACCGCGCCTTTGCCGTGTATCTGCAACACCAGCGAGCCTTGCAGCTTGAGCGTGGCAGCCAGCAGCGCTGCGGCAGCCGCAAGTTCGCCCATCAAATCGCGCAGCACTGCCGGGTAATGATGGCGCTCGATAACGCTTTGCCAGGTTTGATCGAGATGCACCAATTCGCCGCGTATGGGCGCGTGCTCGAACAGGAATTTTTGCAGGGTATCGCGGGTGTTTTTCATAGGGCTCGATGGTAGCACGCGACATATCGCGTATCGCTTGCGGCAATAGCAAAAAAGATGACCCGGAACATCCGGGGCATCTTTATGTGGAACCATTCAAGGCGATAAGGTGCGTCACCCGTAACTGGGATCAGTCTTCCCAATCAGGATAGTTCGGTATCTTCACCGTGTCTTCGTCGAACACGCCTTTGGCCGCCTGTGTGTGGCAAGCGTCGCAGTAACTCAACGACTTCACGTCTTTGTTGCCCTTAATCATCTTTTCGGGAATCTCGTGGTGCTTGCGCTTGATGTAGCGCACCTCGGTGATACGTAGCGGCGCTTCCAAGCCTTCAGTGGAAATGGCAACCTTGCGCGAACGCTTGTGGAAAGATTTATCCGCAGCGTTTGCAATGGCGTAGTCGCGGACCACTTTGAGCGTGTCGGCATCCAGCTCGGCATTCTCGCCGAAGTGGTCGGCCAGCGCTTTTTCGTCCAGCAGTTTTTCCCACGACTTCGTCGGCAACAAGCCCGGCTGATAGGCGAAGTGGCAGGAACCGCACTCCTCCTTGTATTGCTTGTTATCGACCGGGACGATCTCTTTTTGACGAAACGGTGTGACCCATGCCCCGATACGGCTCTCTTCGGCCAGGGTAGCCCCGCTCATGCACAACAAGCCTGCCAGCAAAGCGGCTGATTTGAATTTCATTTTCATATTCTTTCTCCGGAGTTATTGGGCCAACATAAAGGTCAGGAAATCGGCCTTTTCCTGAGAGGTGCACTCGCGCGCCCACGCATCTTTGCAATTGCGCTTGAACCACTTCTCGATCTTCTTCTCATCGGTGAAGCGCTCGGCATTCACGCGCACAGACATCGGCTCGATGACCTTGTGCGTCTTGTGATGCTTGCCGGCCTTGCTGAAGTCAGTACCGTGGCAGGTCGAGCACGACATTTTCTCGCCATCTTCGCCCATCGCCTCTTTGGTCCAGTCCGCCTTGCCTTTGGCCGCGTCGATCTTGCTCACGCCTTCGGATTTGTACTTTGCCAACAAAGCATCGGTCGCGGGAGTCGCCATCGCTGTAGACGCCATTGCAAAAAAAGTTGCGGCCATCAGCACATAAATATTCTTCATCATCGTTCTCTCCGTTACCAAGTCAATTTGATCGCAACCACCATGCCCAGCGCGCCCGCTTCAGCCAAGCCCGCGTGATCGACCTTTCCGGTCGCCTGGCTGGCAGCTTTTTGCACTGCGTAGGCCATCAAGCCCGCGCCCGCGACTCCAAGCAACACGTGCAGATTGTCGGGATCCGACCATCCGTCTTCCAGACTGAAGTCATCCCAGTGGGTGACCAATCCGCTTGCGATGGTCGCTGCGGCCATGCCCACGGTGGCATAGGCCAGCTTGGCATGTGTGCCGGTACGGTCGCGTGGCGCGTTTGCCGGACAAGTGCTTCCCTCGCAGCCCTCCGACGCCGTCACCGCAGTCAAGCCGGCCAACACGATCGTACCCAAGCCAAGGTATTGGTGAGCATTGCTACCGGAAAGCAACGGCGGCTCGAACTCTGCGGCCGGGGTGACGGGCGCTTGTTTAGCACCGGCATTGGCTGCAAGTACGGCGCTGTCGTTCGCCGCCAGCACAAATGAAGCGGAAGCTTGGCTGTTAAAACCGCTTTCGGGCAAAGCAAGGTTCAAAGCCCCCTCTGTCGCATACGCCGAACCCGCCAAAACTGCCAGACAGAATCCCGCAACCACTTGCCTCATTCTCGAATCGATCATCATTCCTCTCTCCTTGGTTTTCATCTGAAGTTTAATTAATGTCCGGAAACATCGGTTGATACGTTTTTCTTTTTTCCCGTGAACATGGCGCGCACGAGATTCTCTTTGTGCTGGATGCTTCCCGCCACCACGCCGATCAAATGCAGCGGGATCAGCATCAGCGCAACATCGACCAGCCAGTCATGCAGATGACGCACCGCATAGCTCGTGTCGTCATCGACATAGTCGATCAGGAACAATAGCGGCCCTTCAAAGTCGATCACCGCCAGCGTCGTCAATCCGGTCAGGAATATCAGCGCCAGCAACGCCAGCAGCGTGAATATCATCAACGCTCCCGCCGGGGTATGCCCCAAGTAATGCTTGGGGTTGCCCTGCATCAGGATCATGGCGCGCAGATAGGTCAGCGTCTCCTTCGGGGAGAATACGAACGAAGCGAAGCGCGCATACCGGTTCCCGGCGAATCCCCACACCACACGGAAAGCCAGCAACAGACACAGAAAATAACCGATCCAGACATGCACGAAACCGATATGGAATTCAGCCGTCAGATAGGCAGCGGTAAAGCTCAACACCAATGTCCAGTGGAACAGCCGCAGCGGCACGTCCCATACCTTTATTTTTTCTTCGTTATTACTCATGCTTCGTTCGCTCAATTGATTGCCCCGACACTGAAAATCCAGCCCGTCCCTCGAATGGGGAGCGGCATGTTAACAGAAGATTTTTTTTTGCAAACTTGACAGTTTTCTCATTTTGCTCTAGCGCGTGGGACGATTTCCCTCGCAAAAATTACGCCGGTCAGACTGGGAGCCATGCGATTTAGTTCCGTAATTTTGCAAATATATTCGCACTGTTATACACGGCATGCTCGACCTCCCATAAAAACCGTTCGCGGCGGCTTCCTCTCGCGTAAAATCAGCACCGCATCTATTGCAGCCACCAACCATTACGCCCCATTTATAAACGCCGCACTTTGCTCTCCTCCGAACAAATCGCCTCCCTGTTTGCCCCCGATGGCGCGCTTTCCGCACATATCGAAAATTTTCGCGCGCGCCCGCAACAGGTGGAGTTGGCACAGGCCATCGCCGAGGCAATCAATGCCAACGGCCAGTTAATCGCCGAAGCGGGCACCGGCACGGGCAAAACTTTCGCTTATCTGGTTCCCGCCATGCTGGCGGGCGGCAAAGTGGTCATTTCCACCGGCACGAAAAACCTGCAAGACCAATTATTCCAGCGCGATCTGCCCACCGTGCGCGACGCGCTCAAAGTCCCCGTCACCATCGCCCTGCTCAAAGGCCGCTCGAACTATGTGTGCCATTACCACTTGGAGCGCGCGCAATCGGACGGCATGTTCAAAACGCGCGAAGACGTGCGCCATTTGGGCAAGATCGTAACCTACGCCAAAGTCACGCAATCCGGCGACAAAAGCGGGCTGGCCGATGTGCCGGAGACCGCGCCGATCTGGATGCAGGTGACATCCACGCGCGAAAATTGTCTGGGGCAGGACTGCCCGCAGCACAAGGAATGTTTCGTATTGAAAGCGCGCAAGGAAGCGATGGAAGCCGACGTGGTGGTGGTCAACCATCACCTGTTCTTTGCCGATGTGATGTTGCGCGACGAGGGCGTGGCCGAGTTGTTGCCCGCCTGCAACACGGTGATTTTCGACGAGGCGCACCAGTTGCCGGAAACCGCCAGCCTGTTCTTCGGCGAAAGCATTTCCACCTCGCAACTGCTCGACCTCGCCCGCGATAGCCAACTGGAAGCGCTGACCAGCGCAAAGGATTTTGCGCCGCTACCCTTAGCTTGCGACGCGCTGGAAAAAGCGGCACGCGACCTGCGGCTGGTGTTCAAGAAAAGCGAGGGACGCATGCCCGCCGACGCCGCGCTGGAATTACCCGGCTGGACAGAGGCACTCACCACGCTGAACAAGCAGCTCGGCGCGCTGAACGATCTGCTGGAGAAGCAGGCCGAACGCAGCGAAGGTCTGGAAAACTGCCGACAACGCGGACAGGCGCTGGCGCAACAACTCAAACAATGGCAAGACGGTGACGTAGTGGACAAAGTGCGCTGGCTGGAAGTCTTCCACCATGCCGTGGTGCTCAACACCACCCCGCTCTCCATCGCGGAGATATTCGCCAAACAGATCAGCGGCCATCCGCGCGCTTGGATATTCACCTCCGCCACGCTGGCGGTGAAACAGAACTTCGGCCACTACCAGGCCGAGATGGGCTTGCCGGAAGCGCGCACCGCCTGCTGGGACAGCCCATTCAACTATCGGGAACAAGCGTTGCTGTATGTGCCGCAGGACATGCCGGAACCGAACAGCCCCGGCTACACCGAGGCGGTGATGCAGGCCGCAATGCCCTTAATCGAGGCCAGCAAGGGACGCGCGTTTTTGCTGTTCACCAGCTTGCGCGCCATGCAGCGCGCCTATGAAATTTTGCAGGCCGAGTTCGACCGCAAGAATTTGAAGTATCCGCTGATGATGCAGGGCGAGGGTTCGCGCAATGAACTGTTAAGCCGCTTCCGCGAGCACGGCAACGCGGTATTGCTGGGCAGCCAGTCGTTCTGGGAAGGCGTGGACGTGCGCGGCGAAGCGCTGTCGCTGGTGGTGATCGACAAGCTGCCGTTCGCGCCGCCGGACGATCCGGTGCTGGCCGCACGCATCGCGCAGATCAGCAAACAGGGGCGCAACGCGTTCATGGAATACCAGTTGCCGCGTACAGTCATCAACCTCAAGCAGGGGGCCGGACGCCTGATCCGCGATGAAACTGATCGCGGCGTACTGATGATCTGCGACCCGCGCCTCATCTCCAAACACTACGGCAAGCGTATCTGGCAAAGCTTGCCGCCGTTCAAGCGCACGCGCGACAAAACGGAAGCGGTCAGTTTTTTCACCGCTCATCGCAACACAATTCTGCCGCCGGGTAATTGAGGGCGCCTCTAAAAATTCAAAATCCTAAGCGAGACAAGGCGCGAAAGAAATTTTAGCGCGCCGCATATGTTTGATATGTAAGCGTTAAAATTTCTTGAGCAACACAGTATCGCGACGGAGTTTGG
>SCUU01000219.1 GCA_004297065.1 Gallionellaceae bacterium | reverse complement strand
GGCCTCCCCGCCTCTGAAATCTCAGTCGGTTTCTTTAGCGAACTGACATCGTTGCGCAAGGGGGATGTCAGGCGGGTCCGCCGCCGGGATCCTCGGGATCGGGGAAGTAGAGTTCGTTGCCGTCCGGATCGGCGACGATCAGGGTGCGATAGCCCCACCATCCCCATCTGAAGGCCACGTCCCGGGCCTCGAGCGCCGCCGGCAGGGCCTGCCAGTCGGGCGCCGTCAGCTCGATGAACAGCATCCCCTTGCCGACCTTGTCGGGCCACTGGCCGGACAGGATGATCTCGCTGTCGTCGCGATCGACCTGGGAGACGAATTTCCTGCCGGCGTCGTCGCGGAACATCCACGCTTCCGCGAATCCCAGCCGATCGACGTAGAAGGCCGCGGCCGCGTCCACGTCGGTCACGAACATCATCGGGCGAGTGTACCAGCGTCCCATGGCCGGCTCCCCTGCTTCTGAAGTTCAGAACACCACCACGCTGCGGATGCTCTCTCCCGCATGCATCAGGTCGAAGGCCTCGTTGATCCGCTCCAGCGGCAGCGTATGGGTGATCATCGGATCGATCTCGATCTTGCCGTCCATATACCAGTCGACGATCCGCGGCGTGTCCGTCCGCCCGCGCGCGCCGCCGAAGGCCGAGCCGCGCCACACCCGGCCGGTGACCAGCTGGAACGGCCGCGTCGCGATCTCCTTGCCCGCCTCGGCGACACCGATGACGATGCTCTCGCCCCAGCCGCGGTGGCAGGCCTCAAGCGCCTGCCGCATGACCGTGGTGTTGCCCGTGCAGTCGAAGGTGTAGTCCGCTCCGCCACCGGTCATCTCGACCAGATGGGCGACCACGTCCGGCACGGTCTTCGGATTGACGAAATGGGTCATGCCGAAGCGGCGGCCCCACTCCTCCTTGCTGTCGTTGATGTCGACCCCGACGATCATGTCGGCCCCGACCATCTTCAGCCCCTGGATGACGTTCAGCCCGATGCCGCCCAGGCCGAAGACCACGCAGTTGGCGCCCGGCTCGACCTTGGCCGTATTGACCACCGCCCCCACGCCCGTCGTCACGCCGCAGCCGAC
>SCUU01000077.1 GCA_004297065.1 Gallionellaceae bacterium | reverse complement strand
GCAACCTTGGCCTTGAACTCACCACTGAAAATCTTGCGCTTCGTTTCACTCATAACCTGCTCCTTTTTACGGCAGGCTACCATCTTAATTTACTGTCTGAAAATTGGGGTCCACTATACCGCCCTTTCTATCACTCCGGCAGAGCTGATGACTCTGCGGGAAAAACTGCACATGTCGCGCACTGTATTTGCAAGATACCTTCGCACCAACGAGCGCACATTGGAGAACTGGGAACAAGGCCGCGCCAGTCCTAATGCTCAAGCTGCGGTTCTAATACGATTGGTTGAGCAATACCCTGACACTGTCGAGCGCCTGAACACCATTTAACGGTAGCTGAACTGGCCGCTATTGCGGATGATTGATGCGGGATCAGCCGTGTCGGCCAAGTTGGCGGCCTAACGGAGATACGTCAGCACGCCTTTCCCCGCAACATAATCAGTTGGGATGAATATGGATTTTAGAGGTGCCCTGAAATCATTCCGGCGGCAACAATAACTGCCACGGTTCAACTTTGAGCGCACCAGCGATTTTTTCAATGTTGCCCAGGGAGATGTTCCAGACGCATCGCTCGATTGCGGAAATGTAAGTTCGATCCAGTTCGCATCGAAACGCCAATTCTTCTTGTGATATATTCTGCTCAATGCGGAGACGGCGCATGTTTTGCGCGAGAGTTTCCCGCAGCAGGTTTTTCCCCGTCGTCTGTTTGTGGTGAGCGATACATTTTGCCATGCCGCATAGAATCCACAAATGAAGTGTTTGTTACCACGGAGTTTGCTTCTCATATTGGATTGCGCTAAAGTCCGGTGCAGGCTGAAATGGGTCGTGCGACGCCGTATCTGGCCGAATGTGACGGAAGGGGAGATGATGAATTTCGACAAACTTAGGACTATCCCCAAACGAGAATTTTTTATCTTGCTGGGTTTGGTGGCCGGGACAGAGTTGCTGCTCATGCTGACGGTTAATGCGGCATTGGAGCGCTCGGGTTATCCGAACTTGGTCAGAGCCATGGTGGATGCCGGGTTGCTTGCAACCGTCTGCGTACCATTGCTGCTCAACTACCAGTTACGCCCATTGCAGGCGGTTTACTACGATGAGTTGACCAGGATGCCGAATCGTCATTTGTTTCGCGACCGGCTGGAGCAAGCACTGGCGGCGGCGAAGCGCGAGCAGCGCAGTTGCGCGGTCGTCTTCATTGATCTGGATAAATTCAAACCGGTGAACGACGAGTATGGTCATCATATCGGGGATGCTTTGCTCAAATGTGCCGCCGAGCGAATGTGGAATGCCGTGCGCGAAAGCGACACGGTCGCCCGTTTTGGAGGTGATGAATTCACGATCTTGCTACCCGTTATTTCGGAAGCAGCGGATGCCGAAAAAGTCGTGCGGAAAATCATGCTTGAATTTACCCGCCCATTCGATTTGGATGGCCGCATTCTTCATGTTGGCATCAGTGCCGGGATCGCCCTGTATCCGCACGACGGCGATGAAGGGCTGGCGCTGATCGATGCGGCTGACGAGGCGATGTATCGGGCCAAGAGCAAAGAAGGCTCAGGGTATTGCTTCGTTACGCATTAGCGGGGCGTTTGAGTTTTTCCTGTGAAAAGGGGGCGCATTGTGGCGCATGACGGAGGTTTGTTTCGCGGCGCTAAACTCCCCGCCCTCACCGCGCAAGCAAGCAGCGGATTGCTCTGTTTGTGCACTACGGCTTGGGCTGGCCTTGTTGAAGGTTGGACTGCATACAACAAGGCGGACTAGGCCACCGCGCTCAAAGAATGGCAACCCTTGGCCGAACAAGGCAACGCCGTCGCCCAATATAGCCTTGGCGTTATGTATGCAAACGGTCAAGGCGTAGCCAAAAATAATGCGGAAGCTGTCCAGTGGCATCGCAAAGCTGCCGAGCAAAATGACGAGGCTGGCATGGCTGGTTTAGGGTGGTGTACTGCCACTGGCAGGGGAACGGAGAAAAATCTGGATGAAGGGGAGCGTTTGTTGAAACTGGCCGCAAGCAAAGGCAGCGACCGGGCTAAAGAGAGAATGAAGAACCCCGCCCCAAGGGGCGGAGTATCAACCCCAAGGTCAAACCCGCAGGCTGTTCGCCTGCTTTACGCCCCAAGGGGCGGGGAATTGATCCCATAGAGATTTAAATGGGTGCGGGCTACCCAAGCGTGCTTGAAAAAATCCAGCACGCTGATTTTTGGCGAGGCATTGAATTGCACTTCGAAGTTTGCATTACGCCAAACTTTGAAAGTGGGCGGTCTCAAAGCAACGCGCGAAGATGATGGTTACTGGTATGACTTGTGTGACAGCAGTACCGTGCTGGAAGGCAGCAGTAAGCTGTCCGTGGCCTACATCGAAGAAAAATTCGCCAAGGCTTATTACACATTTCCCTCCAGCATGGATGCCGACAAGGTGGTCGAGGTGCGGAATATGGTCGCTAGCAAATATGGACAACCCACCAGCAGTTCCGGGAATCCATCTGTAGGCGAGGTCAGTTATACATGGAATCTCAAGGGTGGCATCAAAGTCGAGGTATCCTGCGGCTGGCCGGATACGACGGTTACACTTTCCTATGTTCATCCGGTGAATTTTGCCGCGATAGAAGCGGAGCAGGAGCGGCAAAAACAGGCAGAGAAAGCCGAGAAGTACAGCAAGCAAAACAAGGCATTTTGATACTGAAAGTCAATTGACTTGATTTCCAAGCCCGTCCTCGTGACGGGCTTTTTTATTTATGGGATCGCCACCGCTTCAATCAATTCGCGCGCCAGTTTCTCTCCATCCGATGCCTGGGTATCCTGCACGCTTTGCAAACGATGGCTGGCGACGCCGGGCAATACGGCCTGGATGTCTTCGGGGATAACGGCGTTGCGACCGTCGAGCAGTGCCCAGGCACGGGCGGCGGCGAGCAGCGAGAGTCCGGCGCGCGGCGACAGGCCGTGTACGAAACGCGCCGATTCACGCGTGTGGCGCAGGATAGCTTGCACGTAGTCGAGCAGCGCGGGGGAGACGAATACTTGCCGGGCTTGTAGTTGCAAGGCCATCAGTTCGCTGGTTTCCATTTGCGGCGTGAGCTTGGCGATGATGTCGTGCCGGTTTACGCCGGAGAGCAGGCCGCGCTCCGCTTGCGCATCGGGGTAGCCGAGTTGGATGCGCATCAGGAAGCGGTCGAGCTGCGACTCTGGCAGCGGGAAGGTGCCGATCTGGTTGGTCGGATTCTGCGTGGCGATGACGAAGAACGGTGCCGGCAACGGGCGTGTCTCGCCCTCGATAGTGACTTGCTGCTCTTCCATCGCTTCCAGCAACGCGCTCTGGGTCTTGGGCGTGGCGCGGTTCACTTCGTCGGCCAAGATCATCTGGGCAAAGATCGGCCCCGCGTGGAATTTGAAATCGCCGCTGTCGCGCTGGAATATCGACACGCCGAGGATGTCGGCGGGCAGCATGTCGCTGGTGAACTGGATGCGCTGGAACTGCAAGCCCAGTGTTTTGGACAGCACATGCGCCAGCGTGGTTTTGCCTACCCCCGGCAGGTCTTCGATGAGCAGGTGTCCGCGCGCCAGCAGGCAGGTGAGCGCAAGCCTGATCTGGCGGGGTTTGCCGAGGACGACCTGTTCGGTCTGGGTGATGGCGGCGTGTAGTGGGTGGGTCATGGTAAGTCCGTTGATGAATTAAGGCCGCAAACCCCCTCTAACTCCCCTTTGTCAGGGGGAGAGCAGGGCGGCGGTTCCTCCCCTTATAAGGGGAGGTTAGGAGGGGTTTTCGTTTTTCGTTGAACGACATTCAAAGCAGTACCGCCGCGACCACCTTGCGGTCTTCGGCGGCGAGAATGTTGTAAGTGCGGCAGGCGGCAGGGGTATCCATGAACTCGATGGCGATGCCCGCCGCTATCAGGCTGCGATAGAGTTGCGGATGAGGGAAGTGTTGGCGCGGGCCGGTGCCGAAAATGATTACTTCGGGAGCGAGGGGCAGAAAATAGTCGAAATGTGCGGGCGCGAGCTCCGCAAAATCCGCCGCGTTCCAGTCGCTGTGCACCTGTTCCGGGGTGACCACGATAGACTGGCTAAAACGCTCGCCGTTGACCGAGACATAGCCCTCGCCAAGCGCGGTAAAGGTCTTTTGTCCTGTGTTGATAGCTTGGTGCAGTTTCAAGGTTTAACTCCATTTGCTGACGTGGGCACGCTCGGATAGAATTGCGCCCTCCGCAAGCCGCCGTTTCAAGGGATTTTGGCGGATTCTACCGGATTCGACCGCGCCTGAAATATAGATTGAGAGAACAGAGTGAAGCATAGCGAACCATCCGATACCGATTCCATTCGTCCCGTGCTGAAATCCACCAAGCTGGCGAATGTCTGCTACGACATTCGCGGCCCGGTCATGGCGCGAGCGAAACAGATGGAAGAGGATGGGCACCGCATCATCAAGCTGAACATCGGCAATCTGGCACCGTTCGGTTTCGATGCGCCGGAAGAGATTCAGCAGGACGTGATTCACAATCTGCCGAATTCGTCCGGCTATTCCGATTCCAAAGGTATGTTCGCCGCGCGCAAATCCATCATGCACTACGCGCAGCAGAAGAATATCGCCGGGGTCGGCATGGAGGATATTTTCATCGGTAACGGCGCTTCCGAGCTGATTGTCATGGCCATGCAGGGCCTGCTGAATACCGGCGACGAGGTGCTGGTGCCCGCGCCGGATTACCCGCTGTGGACGGCGGCGGTAACGCTGGCGGGCGGCACGCCGCGCCACTACCTGTGCGACGAGGCTAACGAGTGGATGCCGGACATGAACGACATCCGCAGCAAAATCACGCCGCACACCAAGGCCATCGTCGTCATCAACCCGAACAATCCGACCGGCGCGTTGTATTCCGACGCCTTGCTGCACGAGATCATTGCCGTTGCGCGCGAACATCAGCTCATCATTTTCGCCGACGAGATTTACGACAAAGTGCTGTACGACGGTGCGAAGCACACGTCCATCGCTGCGTTGGCGGACGATGTGTTGTTTGTGACCATGAACGGACTGTCGAAGAACTATCGCGCTTGCGGTTATCGCGCGGGCTGGATGATTATTTCCGGAAACAAGAAAAATGCGCGGGATTATATCGACGGGCTGAATATCCTTGCTTCGATGCGCTTGTGCTCCAATGTGCCGGGGCAGTTTGCGATCCAGACCGCATTGGGCGGCTATCAGAGCATCAACGATCTGGTTGCGCCCGGCGGGCGCCTGGCCAAGCAGCGTGATCTCGCGCACAAACTGCTGACCGATATTCCCGGCGTAAGCTGCGTCAAACCCAAAGCCGCGCTGTACTTGTTCCCGCGTCTCGACCCGGTGATGTATCCGATCAAGGACGACCAGAAATTCATTTTGGAGCTGCTGGAAACCGAGAAGGTGCTGCTCGTGCAAGGCACCGGTTTTAACTGGATACATCCCGACCACTTCCGCGTGGTGTTCCTGCCCAATACGGATGACCTGACGGAAGCGATCGGACGCATCGCGCGCTTTTTGGAAAGCTATCGCAAGCGGCACGGAACAAACTAAGTTACTAGTTTGTAGTCGTTAGTCGTTAGTTAAACGGCGCGTCTACAACTAGCGACTAATAACTAACGACTAGGAACTGATTTATGAAACCAATCAACGTAGGACTCCTCGGTATCGGCACGGTCGGTGGCGGTACGTTCACCGTGCTGCAACGCAATGCGGAAGAAATCGCGCGCCGCGCCGGGCGCTCTATCCGCATCACTGTGGTGGCGGACAAGAATGTGGAACTGGCGAAAAAAATTACGGGCGGCACCTGCCGTGTGACCGACGACGCCTTTTCCGTGGTGAACGATCCCGAAGTGGATATTGTTGTCGAGCTGATCGGCGGCTACGGCGTGGCGAAAGAGTTGGTGCTGAAAGCCATCGCCAACGGCAAGCATGTGGTTACCGCCAACAAAGCGCTGTTGGCCACATACGGCAACGAGATATTTACTGCCGCGCAAAAAATGCGCGTCATGGTGGCTTTCGAGGCGGCAGTTGCGGGCGGCATCCCCATCATCAAGGCGGTGCGTGAAGGCCTCACGGCGAACCGCATCGAATGGATCGCGGGCATCATCAACGGCACCACCAACTTCATCCTGTCCGAGATGCGCGACAAGGGCCTGAGCTTCGACGCCGCGCTGAAAGAAGCGCAGCGTCTGGGCTACGCCGAGGCCGATCCCACCTTCGACATCGAAGGCGTGGATGCCGCACACAAGATCACAATATTGTCTGCACTGGCATTCGGCATCCCGATGCAGTTCGACAAAGCCTACATCGAAGGCATTTCCAAACTGGACGCAGCCGACATCAAATACGCCGAACAACTCGGCTATCGCATCAAACTGCTGGGCATCACCAAGCGCGCCGCCGAAGGCGTGGAGCTGCGCGTACACCCGACCTTGATTCCATCCAGGCGTCTGATCGCCAACGTCGAAGGCGCGATGAATGCCGTAGTGGTGCAGGGCGATGCGGTCGGTGCGACGCTGTATTACGGCAAAGGCGCGGGCGCGGAACCCACCGCCAGCGCGGTGATCGCCGATCTGGTGGATGTGACGCGCATGCACACCGCCGATCCGGAAAATCGTGTACCGCACCTGGCTTTCCAGCCGAATCAGTTGTCGGACTTGAAAATTTTACCCATGGATGAGGTGCAGACCAGCTATTACCTGCACCTGCGCGTCGTCGATAAACCGGGTGTTCTGGCCGACATCACGCGCATCCTCGCCGACGAGCATATCTCCATCGGCGCCGTGATCCAGAAGGAGCCTGCCGAAGGTGAGGAGCAGGCCGACCTCATCATGCTCACGCACCTGACACGCGAGAAGCGCATCAATGCTGCGATTGTGAAGATTGAAGCGCTGGGCGTGGTGGCGGGGAAAGTGACGAAATTACGGTTAGAGGAACTGGGCAAGTAGCACATTAAGGCGAAACAGATATGTCATTTCAAACTCCAATAACAATTGCTGACGCGATTCGTAATATTGAAAGCAACCGTTACTTGCTTCCAGCGATTCAACGTGAATTTGAGTGGAGTCATACAAAGATTGAGTGGCTGTTTGATTCGATCATGCGTAATTATCCGATTAGCTCTTTTCTTTTTTGGCGAGTTGAAGGTGAAACGAAAAATAATTTCAGGTTCTATCAGTTTCTGAAAGAGTATCGGGAAAAATACAATACCCATAATCATGAATTTCACAGCCAGCAAGATTTCACGGCAGTATTGGACGGACAACAACGTCTTACATCACTCTATATCGGTTTAAGAGGTAGTTACGCTTACAGGATGCCAAGATTGCATGAGGAAAACTCTGAGCGTGTTTATCCAACTAGGCACCTGTATCTGAATATTGAACATCCACTGTCGAATGAGGAAGATGGACGTATTTATGAGTTCAAATTTCTATCAAACGAAGATGTTAGGGATAAAGGAAATTCTTGGTTTAAGGTATCCGAAATTTTCTCTCTATCGGATGATTTTGAATTTAATAAGTACCTAGATGGCCATGGCTTAAAAGCGCGGGAATTTTCCTATAGGAGTTTGTCTACTTTAAAAAATGTTATTCACTCTCGCCCTCTAATTAATTTCTTTTTGGAAATTGAGCAGAACATCGATAAAGCACTTAATGTTTTTATTCGGATAAACAGCGGAGGGCAACCTTTATCTTTTTCTACCCTGCTAATGTCTGTTGCTGTCGCAAACTGGGAAAAGAAAGATGCGCGCAAGGAGATGAATGCGCTGGTAGATAACATTAGAGATAAAGGTTTCTCTATTTCAAACGACTTCGTCTTAAAGACCTTCTTGTACTTGCATAGTAAAGATATCAAGTTTAAGGTCACAAACTTCTCGAAAGAAAATGCAAAAGAATTCGAGCGTGAGTGGGACAAAATCAGAAATACAATTCTGTCTATTTTCGATCTTGTGAAGACATTCGGCTTTATTGATGCAACTCTTACCTCAAAGAATGCGCTGATTCCGATAATCTACTACCTATATCATGGTGAAAAATACGATGGGTTTCATACCAAAATTATTTACGCTGACGATCGGGGAAAAATTAAAAAATGGCTTCACGCAATCTTGGTTAAGGGAGTATTAAGTGGCTCATCTGATAATGTATTGAGTCAAATTCGCCGAGCATTTACCACCGACATTTCAAAGCAGAAAATGGAATTTCAAATGTCGGATTTTCCATCGAACAAAATCAATAACGAAATTAAGAGGGATGTGGGGGTGACGGATGAGTTTATTGATGAAATCTTACTCACTCAAAAAGACGAAAAACACGCGTTCTCAATTTTGGCGCTGCTTTATCCAGATATGGACTACAAGAATAATAATTTTCATAAAGATCACTTACACCCCGCTAACAAATACAATGAACTGACTGAAGCCGATAAAAGTAAGTATGGCTGGAGAACATATAACTCAATCCTGAATCTACAAATGCTGGACGCTAACGAAAATGAGTCAAAGCAGGATATTGCACTTAAGTTGTGGATTGAGCAAAAAACGACGGAAGCCAACATGAAATCATTCCTTGATAGTCATCTGATACCTGCGGTTGATTGGTCTTTGGAAAACTTCGATGAATATATCCAAAGGCGTAAAGAAATTTTGTCGACGAAGTTAAAGAAGACACTTTCGATAACTGATTAAAACATCATGAAATACATCTCCACCCGCGGCAATAGCCCCGCGAAAACTTTCACCGAAATCCTGCTAGGCGGTCTCGCGCCGGACGGCGGCCTGTACCTGCCCGAGCAATATCCGCAAGTGACGCGCGCCGAGCTGGATGTTTGGCGCAAGCTGTCATATGCCGACCTTGCTTTCGCGGTACTGTCGAAATTCGCTACCGATATTCCGGCGGATGATCTCAAGGCCATCATCAGCAAGACCTACACCGCCGAGGTGTACAGCAACGGTCGCGCGGATAGCGATGCTGCCGACATCACGCCGCTGCGTAAACTGGCGGACGGTGTGTTCATTCTGGAGCTTTCCAACGGCCCGACGCTGGCGTTCAAGGACATGGCGATGCAGTTGCTGGGCAACCTGTTCGAGTATGCGCTGGGCAAGCAGCATGCCGAGCTGAATATTCTGGGCGCGACTTCCGGCGACACTGGTTCCGCTGCCGAATACGCGATGCGCGGCAAGCGCGGCATCCGCGTGTTCATGCTGTCGCCGGACGGCAAGATGTCCGCGTTCCAGCGCGCGCAGATGTATTCGCTGCAGGACCCGAACATTTTCAACATCGCGATCACCGGCATGTTCGACGATGCGCAGGATATGGTGAAGGCGGTGTCCAACGACCACGCGTTCAAGGCCAAATACAAAATCGGCACGGTGAACTCAATCAACTGGGCGCGCGTGTCGGCGCAGATCGTTTACTACTTCAAGGGCTATTTCGCCGCGACGAAATCGAACGACGAGCAAGTCGCGTTCTCCGTGCCTTCCGGCAACTTCGGCAACATCTGCGCCGGACACATCGCGCGCATGATGGGCTTGCCTATCGGCCAGCTCATTCTTGCCACCAACGAGAATGATGTGCTGGACGAATTTTTCCGTACCGGTGTCTATCGTCCGCGCGGTACCGACCACACCTACGAAACCAGCAGCCCGTCGATGGATATTTCCAAGGCCAGCAACTTCGAGCGCTTCGTGTTCGATCTGGTCGGGCGCGACGGTGCGAAAGTGCGCGAGTTCTGGGGCAAGGTCGATGCACCAAAGGTAGGCAATCCGCTATCCGGCAAGCCGGATGCGGAATTGACACCGGGCGGTTCGTTCGACATCAGGGACACCGGGTATTGGCATGCGCTGTCGCAGTTCCATTTTTCTTCCGGCAAGAGTTCGCATCAGAACCGCCTCAGCACCATCCGCGAAGTGTGGGAAGAGTACGGCGTGATGATAGACACGCACACCGCCGACGGCTTGAAAGTTGGCTTGGAGCAACGCCGCCCGAGCCTGCCGCTGATCTGCCTAGAAACCGCCTTGCCGACCAAGTTCGCCGAGACGATACAGGAAGCCTTGGGACGCAAACCCGAACGTCCCGCCGCGCTGGAAGGCATCGAGTATTTGCCGCAACGCTGCGAAGTGATGGATGCGGATGTAGTAAAGCTGAAGGCGTTTATCGCGGCAAATGTGCCGCAGTAAGTATTGCTTGGAATTTATGCAGCCGGGGTGGGAGTTTAGTACTTGATTTCCACATGGAGGTTGGCTAAACGCGAGCGCAGGTGGTTCAGGTCGGATTCGGACTTGAATTTAATGAAGTGGAATCCGGCCCGGAAAAACAATTCGTCGTGATCGTGTACTGAATAGATGAGCTTGCCTTCCATTTTCACAATACGCGCGACCCCGATGGCGTCGAAGGGGGGCACATGGAGATGGAGGGTAACCAGTTTGACCGCCTGCAAATTACGTTCCAGCAGAATTGCCGCACCTTTGATCGATATGTCCTTGACGATGCCGTGGCATGCGGCATTCCCCCGAAGTAAGACGGTGGCGTGCCATTTGACCCGAAAGCGCGGCTCGCTACGCAGTTCGGGAGCCGATAGTGCGGGCGTGTTCCCGACCGGTGTTGGTTCGGCTATAGCGGCCGATATATCCAAATCGGGGATGCCGTTATTTTGGGTATCCGTGGTGGTCATGGCTTGGCGTTGCATGGTCATGTGCCCGTATAGTTCGCGCGAGTATAAGCTGGCCAAATGTCAAACTTAATACTTCTTGCGGTTTGTTTTATCGTCGGCATTCTCCTGCATCGGACGGGGAAAATGCCGCAGCATGCGCCGGCCACGCTCAACAGTTTTATTATCCACGTTTCGCTGCCCGCGCTGACGTTGCTGTATATCCATGATTTGAAAATCACTGGCGATGTCGGCCTGATGGCGGCGATGGCCTGGATTTGTTTCGGGCTGGCGGCAGGTTTTTTCTGGCTGGTCGGACGCTGGTCGAAATTGCCGCGCGGCACTGTCGGAGCCCTCATGCTTACCGGCGGGCTGGGCAATACCTCGTTTTTCGGGCTGCCGATGATCGAGGCGTATTACGGGCACGCAGGTATCGCCAGCGGCATTGTCGTCGATCAACTGGGCTCGTTTCTGGTGCTCTCTACTTTAGGCATCACAGTGGCCGGGCTGTATTCCTCCGGTCGTCCGGGGGCTTCCGAAATCGCGCGCCGCATCGCCCTGTTTCCGCCGTTTATCGCTTTGGTGCTTGCTTTGATGTTGATCCCGGTGGAGTTCGCGCCATGGTTTGTCGTTTTGCTTAAACGTTTGGGTGATACGCTTGCCCCCCTCGCGCTGGTTTCGGTCGGTTTGCAATTGCGCCTCGGTCATCTGGCGGGGAATACGCGCAATCTGGCGATCGGGTTGGGGTTTAAATTGTTGCTTGCGCCGCTGGCGATCTATTTGCTTTATGTGCAAATTTTCGGTGCGCACGGGCAGGGTGTTCAGGTGACGCTGTTTGAAGCGGCCATGCCGCCGATGATTACAGCCTCCATCATCGCGGCGGAGCACGATCTGGACCCTGAGCTGTCCACTTTGATGGCGGCGGTGGGATTGATGGTTTCGTTCGTCACGCTGCCTGCCTGGTGGTGGGTGTTGCGCGGGGTGTGAGTTGCAGGCAGGCGCTAGTAAAATGCGCACATAGGCTAATGGGCACTTCTAAAAATCCAAATTTCGTCGCAATACTGCGTTGCCCACAAAAAATTACTCCTTACATATCAAATATATGCTGCGTCGTAATTTTTTGTTCGCGCCTTGTCTTGCTTAGAAATTTGAATTTTTAGAAGCGCCCTAATGACGAACGTCCGGCTACTGACAAAAATGAAAAATCCGGTATTGCGATTACAAAATTACATCGGCACGCAGGGGCTGTTCGTGCGCGACAGCGTGGCGCTGGTGGGGCGGGTGTTCTTTGCGCTGCCGGTGATCGTCAAATGGCCGGTGCGCAAGGCGCTGCTCAAGCAGCTCTATTTTACCGGCATACAGTCGGTGGGGCCGATCGGCGTCATGGGCTTTCTGGCGGGACTGATTATGGTGATGCAGGTCAGCAATCTGGTCGGGCGCAACGAGCTGCTGACCCTGCAAGTGTTGATCTGGACTGTGGTGCGCGAACTGGGGCCGTTGCTGACGGCCATCGTGATTGTCGGGCGCAGCAGTTCGGCGATTGCCAGCGAACTCGCCGCGATGCGGGTGAACGGCGAAATAAAAAATTTGCAGCGTATGGGTATCTCCCCGGTCTCTTATCTGGTCGTGCCGCGCATGGTGGCGATGACCGTTACCGGCGCGGTGCTGACTTTCTACTTTCAGGTCGTCGCGATCGGAACCGGCATGGCGGTTACCGCATGGAACATCGATGTCTCGCTGCTCGGCGAGGTCGGCCATTTTTTCGAGATGCTCAGCTATCTGGAGCTGTTTGCGGCGCTTTTGAAAAGTATCTGTTTCGGCATGCTGGTGTCGGTGGTGTCCTGCTACTACGGCTTGACGGTGAAGCGCGCCATGACCGAGATTCCCGTCGCGGCATCGCGCGCGGTGATGCGCAGTTTGCTGGCGGTGTTTGCCTGCGATGGCCTGATTACGGTACTGGTTTTTTGAACATGAATGCACTGTTCCGTTTCAACGATGTGCGTTGCGCAGGTGCGGGGCGCCCCTATTCGTTCACCCTGCACGCGGGCGAGATGCGGCTGTTGCAACTCGCTTCCAAAGCCGAAAAAGATGCCATGATCGATTGCGCGCTCGGGGAAACGCTTTGCGAGGAAGGCGGCATCGAGATCGTGCAGGGCGACCGGCGGCGCGGCAACGCCGCAGCCGGTGGCCAGGAAGACAGGAGGCGCAACAGCGGGCCCGCACCCATCATATGGCAACCGTTGCGCGCGAGCCGGCCCGGGCGCGTGGGCTGGGTGGCGGGGCATGGCGGGCTCATCAGCAACCTCAAAATTTGGGAGAATGTCACTTTGCCGTTGTGGTATCACGCCCAGCGCGAGGCGACCGCAACGGAACAAAACGTTGCATATTGGCTGGACATGCTGGGCATGGAGCAGGATGCATGCGCGGAATTTATGGCCGCACCGCCGTATAGCGTCGAGCCGTGGCAGCGCAAGCTGGCCGGCCTGTTGCGCGCCCTGGTGCAAATGCCCCGGGTGCTGGTGGTGGATGCGGCGCTGTTCGAGGATGTCAAAGCACGTGTGGCGCGCAACTGGATGAAGGCGCTGGAAGAATATGCCGCGCGAGGCCGCACGGTATTGGTGATAGCAGACAAGGCGACGACGTTGCCTTGGGAGAAAATCGAGTGAGGTCAATGTGACATTGTTAGCTGACAAGGACGAGCGCTTCAAAAATCTGTTCGGCAAAGCCGCCATATTTATTTTGCTCGCGGTGATCGGGATCGGGCTGGTATTCCTGTGGACGGGGATCAAGAAAGGCGCGTTCACGGCCAAGTCCCCGGTTTATTTTGTCGCCGATAGCGGACAGGATCTGAGCGAAGGCATGCCGGTCAAATTCAGCGGATTCAAGATCGGCAAGCTGAATACCCTGGGGCTGGACGAACAGGGGCACGTGCAGGTGGAGGTCATCATCGAAACCAAGTACCTCGCATTGCTCAGGCAGGATGCCGTGATGAGCCTGAAAAAAGAAGGCGTGATCGGCGACGGGGTGCTGGAGATCAGCCGCGGATCGGAAAATAAACCGGTATTGGCGGTCGGCGGGAAAGTGCGTTTCGAGCGTGCGAATGGCTTGGAGCAGGCCGTCGTGGATGTGAAAAACCGCATCGTGCCTATCCTGGACGATGTGCATCAGACCCTGTCCGACCCGCATGGCGATGTGCGCCAGACATTAAAAAACCTGCGCGAGTTTTCCGCCGAGATGCGCGCTACGCGGGAGCGCGTGGATCGGGTGCTGGGCGGCGTCGACAGCGTGTTGGGCAGCGTCGATAGCAACCTCGACAAAGAAGTGGGGCCGTTGCTGCGCTCCCTGCGCCAATCGGCGGCGAATGCCGAATCGCTGTCGGGAAAATTCGACCGCGAACTTCCCTCGTTGCTGAAGAAAGCCGACAGCAGCATGGAGAGTTTGCGCATGACCAGCGAGGCGATCAAGGACGCGGTGCAGCAGGCCGCACCGCAGGTGCCGGGCGTGCTGGGCGAGGCGCGCGACACGCTGGGAAAGACGCGCGAGATGGTGGGCAGCACGCAGGATGTGGTGGATTCGTTGAGTGCGAGCTGGCCGCTGAAGAATGTCGTGCCCCCGCCGGAAACCGGACCGATCAGGATGGATAGCCATGACTAGAATTGTTTTGCTGATGCTGGCCGGGATGCTGGTTGCCTGCGGCAGTACGCCCGCGCCGCGTTTGCCGCAGGCATTGGAACAGGCGCAAACGGTGGACAAGGATGCGCGGCGCGCGTTAAGAAACGGCGAGCTGCTGCGCGCGCAATATAACTTCACCAAGGTGCTGGCCTTGCAGCAGTCGCTGGACGATACGGCGGGCGCCGCCACGACGCTGATTAACCTGGCTACGGTGACGCATCAGATGCACGACGATGCCGCAGCGCTGGTCTGGCTGGACAGGATATTGCTGGAGAAAGCGCCGCTATACCCTGCGGAAGCGCGGATGACCGCAGCTTTCCGCAAAGCCGTGATCCTGACCAACATGGAGCGCCCGAACGAAGCGGAAGCGGCCTTGTTGCTGGCCGAAAAGCAGTGCGAGAAAAAATGTGCTTTGCATTTCGGCATGGACGTATTGCATGCGCGTTTGCTGTTGCTGAAAGGCGATGCGGCGGGGGCGCTGGCATTGGCGCAGTCCATCGCCAAGGAAAAAAAAGGGGCGGGCAAAGAGGAGCAAGCCAATGCGGTGCGTGTGGCCGCCGCCGCCGAAGAGAAACTGCAACACTATGCCAATGCCTTGCAGTATTACCAATCCGCGCTGGAGACGGACAAAGCGCTGGGGCTGAGCGCGCGTATCGGCGAAGATTTGAGCGGTATGGCGCGGGCGGCGAAACTGCTCGGACAACTCGAAGACGCCAACCTCTACGCGCGCCGCGCCGAGTTGGTGAACGCATCCCAGCGCCAGAATGCGCCTGCGCTTCAATGAATGAAAGGGGCGGGGAATAAATATGTTTCCGAATCTAACGAAATCTGAGAAGTGGAAAGCCGCTGCGCTGCTACTGGCGTTGCCGGTTGCCGTTGCATGGGGGGCGTCGGGCGCGGGTAGTCCTGCGGCGGAAGCCAGGCCGGTCAGCAAGCCCGCGCTGACGGTACGCACCACCCGGCTGCAAGAGGGGAGATGGGCGCGCACCTTGTCGGCGAACGGCAGCATCCTGCCCTGGCAGGAAGCGATCATCAGCGCGCAAGTGCAGGGGCTGCGCATCGCCGAGGTGAAAGTCGGTATCGGCGACCATGTGCGGCAAGGCGATGTGCTGGTCGTGCTGGATAACCTGGCGCGCGTGAGCGACGATGCTGCGGGCTCGCGTTCCGCGCAAGCTTATGTCGTGGCCCCCGATTCCGGCGTGATCTCGGGGGCGAATGCCACGGTGGGCTCCACTGCGCAACCCGGTGTGGAACTGTTCCGCCTGATCCGCAAAGGCCGTCTGGAATGGCGTGCCGACCTGACCGCCGAAGAATTGATGCTGATCCGCAAGGGCATGGCCGCCGATATTATTGTGGGTGAAGGCAGGGTCATCAAAGGCAGGGTGCGCGCAATTTCGCCGTCGGTGAATATGCAGACGCGTTACGGCTATGCCCTGGTTTCCTTGCCGGATAGCGCCGGGATCGTGGCGGGCGCTTTTGCGCACGGCAGCTTCGATGTGAGCGGCGGCAAGCGCGGCTTGCAATCGTTGCCCCAGTCCGCCGTCATGCAACGCGGCAGCAAGGCTTACGTGCTGATCGTGGGGCCGGACAACCGCGTGCATGAGCGCGCGGTGGTGACCGGGCAGCGCAACGGCGACCGCATCGAGATCGGGCGGGGATTGCAGGCGGACGAACCGGTCGTCGAAAGCGGCGGACCGTTCCTGACCGAAGGCGATGTCGTCCAGGTCGTGAAAGGGTAAGGGCATGAACGTTTCAGCCTGGTCCATACGCAACCCGATTCCGGCGGTTCTCACCTTCGTGATGCTCACCCTGATGGGGCTCATGGGCTTCCGCGCGATGAAGATACAGCAGTTCCCCGACATCGATCTGCCGACGGTGACGGTGACGGCTTCATTGCCCGGCGCGTCTCCGGTGCAGATGGAAACCGAAGTTGCGCGCAAGCTGGAAAATTCGCTCGCCAATACGCGGGGGTTGAAGCACCTGTACACCAAGGTGCAGGACGGCACGGTGATCATCACCGCCGAATTCCGCCTGGAAAAGAACACGCAGGAGGCGGTGGACGACGTGCGTTCGGCGGTCGCGCGGGTGCGCGCCGACCTGCCGCGCGATCTGCGCGATCCCGTGATCGCCAAGATGGAACTGAGCGGCATGCCCATCCTGACCTACACCATCGCGTCCCCCAAGATGGACGATGAGGCCGTATCGTGGTTCGTGGACAACACGGTGACCAAAGCGTTGCTGTCGGTGCGGGGCGTGGGCGCGGTGGCGCGGGTGGGCGGCGTGACGCGCCAGATCAGCGTCGAGCTCGATCCGGAGAAACTGCTGGCGCTGAATGCGACCGCGTCCGAAGTGTCGCAGCAACTGCGCCTGATCCAGCAGGAGGCTTCCGGAGGGCGCACCGACATCGGCGGCATGGAGCAATCGGTGCGCACCATCGCGACGGTGCTTACCGCAGAAGATATGGCGAAGATCGAGATCGGCCTGCCGGGCGGTCGCCACGTGCGGCTCGACCAGCTCGCCACGGTCAGCGATACCGTGGCGGAACGGCGCTCGGCCGCGCTGCTGGACGGACGCGAAGTGGTCGGCTTCGAGATCAGCCGTTCGCGCGGTTACGGCGAGATCGACGTGGCCGCGGGCGTCGCCAGCGTGCTGGACAAGCTGAAGGCCGAGCATCCCGATATCGTCATCACCGAGGCCTTCAACTTTGTCGATCCGGTGGAAGAAAATTACACGGGTTCGATGCTGCTGCTTTATGAGGGGGCGGCGCTCGCGGTGCTGGTCGTGCTGGCGTTCCTGCGCAACGTCCGGGCGACGGTGGTGGCGGCGACCGCTTTGCCGCTGGCGGTGATCCCGACCTTCGCCGTGATGTATCTGTTCGGCTTTTCCATCAACGTGGTGACGCTGCTGTCGCTGTCGCTGGTGGTGGGCGTGCTGGTGGACGACGCCATCGTCGAGATCGAGAACATCATGCGCCACCTGGAGATGGGAAAGACGCCGTATCAGGCGGCGATGGAGGCGGCGGACGAGATCGGTCTGGCGGTGATCGCCACGACTTTCACGCTGATCGCGGTGTTCCTGCCGACCGCCTTCATGAGCGGCGTGCCCGGCAAGTTCTTCGTGCAGTTCGGCTGGACGGCGGCCATCGCGGTTTTCTTCTCGCTGGTGGTCGCGCGCATGTTGACGCCGATGATGTCGGCCTACATCCTCAAGCCGCGCGCATCGCACAAGCTGCCGGCGTGGGTAGAGTGGTACCTGAAATGGGCGGCCTGGTGCCTGCGCCATCGCATCAAGACGCTGATCGGCGCAGCCGTGTTTTTCTTCGGCTCGTTCGCGCTGGTGCCGCTGTTGCCCACCGGCTTCATCCCGCCGGACGACCTGTCGCAATCCCAGGTGACGCTGACTTTGCCGCCGGGCAGCACGTTCGGGCAAAGCTATCGGGCGGCCGAACAGGCGCGCGCGATCGTGGCGCAGAACCCGCATGTGAAGCTGATCTACACCGCCATCGGCGGCGGCAGCGCGGGGGGCGACCCGTTTGCGCCGGGTGCGGCCAGCGACGTGCGCAAGGCGACGCTCACGCTGAACTTCACGCGCCGTCAGGACAGGGATATCAGCAAGCAGGACATCGAAGCGCAATTGCGCGCAGCCTTGGCCGTCATTCCCGGCGTGCGGGTCAAGGTCGGGCTGGGTTCGTCGAACGAGAAATACGTGCTGGTGCTGGCCGGTGAAGACGGGCAGGCGCTGGCGCAACACGCGCAGATCGTGGCGCGCGAGCTGCGCACCATCCCCGGCATCGGCAACGTCACCTCGACATCCAGCCTAGTGCGCCCCGAGCTGGTGGTGCGTCCCGACTTTGCGCGCGCCGCCGATCTGGGCGTAACCTCGGCTGCCATCGCCGACACGCTGCGTGTCGCCACGGCGGGCGATTACGACCAGGCGCTGGCGAAACTGAACCTGTCGGACCGACAGATCCCGGTGGTGGTGAAACTGCGCACCGACGCGCGCCAAGATATCGGCCTGCTTGCGCGCCTGGTGGTGCAGGGCGCGCGCGGCCCGGTGATGCTGGGCAGCGTGGCCGACTTGAGCATCGAGAGCGGCCCCGCCGAGATCGACCGTTACGACCGCATGCGCAACATCAACTTCGAGATCGAATTGAACCAGCAGCCGCTCGGCAAAGTGGAGGCTCAGGCCATCGCCTTGCCCAGCCTCAAGGAATTGCCGCCGGGCATCATACGCACGACGGTGGGCGATGCCGAGGCGATGGCGGAACTGTTCGACAGCTTCGGCCTGGCGATGCTGACCGGGGTGTTATGCATCTATATCGTGCTGGTGCTGCTGTTCAAGGATTTCGTCCAGCCGACCACCATCCTGGCCGCTCTGGTGCTGTCCGTGCCGGGCGCGTTTCTCGCCTTGTTCGTCAGCCGCACCGCGCTGTCGATGCCTTCGATGATCGGCCTGATCATGCTGATGGGGATCGCCACCAAGAACTCCATCCTGCTGGTGGAATACGCCATCGTGTCGCGCCGCGAGCGCGGCATGAACCGCGCCGAAGCGCTGCTGGACGCGTGCAAGAAACGCGCGCGCCCGATCGTGATGACGACGCTGGCGATGGGCGCGGGGATGCTGCCGGTCGCGCTGGGCATCGGCGTCGATCCCAGCTTCCGCGCGCCGATGGCGATTGTGGTGATCGGCGGCCTGATTACCTCCACCTTCCTGAGCCTGCTGGTGATCCCGGTGGTGTTCACCTATGTGGACGACGCGATTGAGTGGTTTGCTGCCAAGGTCAGAAAATACAGGGCCGCCCATGCCTGAAGGGCACTTCTAAAAATCCATATTTCATCTCCCGGATTTAGTGTGACGCACTGTTCTATCAGTGTACCCAAGGGCACAAGAACCTCTTCGAGGCAAATTCGCACCCGCAAGGGGTAGGCCGTGGTTGCCTCGAAGAGGTTCTCGCATTGATGTTTTCACAATTCATGACACGAGCACTCCCTCATCCCAACCCTTCTCCCGGCGGGAGAAGGGTCTTGCATCCCTCTCCCTCCGGGAGAGGGACTGAGGGTGAGGGAAATAACGTGATGCGAAAACTCTGTCATGATTTATGAAAAGCTCAATAGGTTCAATTGGCTTTCCCGGACTGCTGCCAATAGCGTGCATGGCTCTTGCGGTAGGGTTCGACGGAAAATTCTTTTGCATCCATTTCGATCAGGATCGCCCCGTCTTCGTCCGAGCGCAGCAGCTCGATTCCCGCATCGCGGTAACGCGCGACCACTTCCGGGTGGGGGTGATGGAAGCGGTTGCGGTAGCCCACGGTGAATACGGCGTAGCGCGGATTAACCGCTTTAATGAAGGGCATGGTAGATGAGGTTTTGCTGCCGTGGTGTGGCACGATGAGCAGCGTGGCAGACAGTTTGTCGGCATACTTTTCCAGCAGATGCTGTTCCGTTCCTCGCTCGATATCGGTGGCGAGCAGCACGCTGTGCGCGCCGGTGCTGATGCGCAAAACGCAACCGCGTTCGTTATCGCGGATATCCGCTTGCGCGTAACTCGATAGCGAGGGGTGGAGCATCTCGAAGCGCACCCCGTCCCATTCCCACGATTGTCCTGCGGCACAACGCCGGCTATCGCGCACGGGCCGCAATAGTTCGTGGTCGGCGGGCAGCGGGGAAGATACCCAAGCGGTCGGTATCGCTTGCAGTACCGAGGCGGCTCCGCCCGTGTGGTCGATGTCGTCGTGGGTGATGACGAGGCCGTCCAGTTGCGCGATACCGAGGCCGCGCAGTGCGGGGACGAGAATGCGGTTGCCGCTGTCGGCTTCGCCGTTGTAATCCGGTCCGGTGTCGTAGAGCAGGACGTGATCCTGTGTTTGTGCGGCGACTGCCAAGCCTTGCCCCACATCGAATATATACAGGCGCAGTGTGCCGTTGGGCGGGGCTTCCGGGGCGATGGCGAACATCGGCAACAGCATTAGCCCGCCCAGCCAGCGCGCGGGGAATCCCCGGGGTAGCAGCAGCCAGAACACGCCACACATGCCGACACCTATGCTCCATGCCGGCGGCGCGTGCTGCGCCCATACGGCAGCGGGCAAAGCGTTCAGCCATTCCAGCGCGATCATGCACAGGCTCATGGCCCGATGCGCAAGCTGCAACAGCCAGTCGAAAGGCAATAGCGCGCCGAGCAAGGTGAGCGGCACGACAATAAAGCTCACCAAGGGAATGGCGAAGGCGTTGGCGAGAGGCGATACCAGCGAGACTTGCTGGAACATCGCGAGCAGCAGCGGAATCAGGCCGATGCTCATGGCCCATTGCACGCGGCCATATTCGATCAGTGCCCGCAAGGGGGATGCTACTTGAGCTCCGGCGACTACGCCGTCACCCTTTTGTACCCAATGGCCGGTGCCAAGACGGTTGGCTGTGATGAAGAAGATCAGTGCCACTGCGCCGAACGACAGCCAGAAGCCGGGTGCCAACACCGCCCAAGGGTCGAGCAGCAATACCACGGTGAGCGCGACCGCCAGCAACTGCGCAGGCGCGATGTTGCGTGACGACCACAGTGCGATTGCAACAGTCGCCAGCATATAGACCGTGCGTTGGGCGGGCACGCCGTATCCGGCCAGCAGGGCGTAGCCTAGAGCGACTGCAAACCCGGTCAATGCCGCCGCTTTGCGTGCCGGGAGATGCAGCGTCAGGCGCGTGCTGCGCCGCCACAACCCATAAACCAACACGAAAGCGAAGCCGGCCAGCATGGTGATATGCAAACCCGAAATGCTCATGAGGTGGTTCACCCCGGTGCGGGTGAAAATTTGCCAGTGCGCCGGAGAGATGCTGCCCTGGTCGCCGATGGCGAGCGCGCTCAACACGCCCGCATACGGGGCATCGGCCAACGTGTTGTTAAATTGCGTGCGCACCGCTTCGCGCAGCCGTTCGATAAGGTAGCCGGGTGTCGATACCCGTGCATCGATGCGGCGATTGTCGCCCTTGTTGTATACATACCCCACCGCCCGCAGGTTGCGCTCCAATGCCCATGCCTCGAAATCGAAGTTGTACGGATTGCTGGTGCCGTGGGGTTGTTTCAGGCGCACCGTCAATTGCCAGCGTTCGCCCGCGTGCAATTCCAGCGGTGCGGATTTTTCATCGCGGTATGTGGATAGCAGGATGTGCCGGGGTACATGGGCTCCCGGCGTGACAACGCTTTCGACATCAAGCATAAAACTCAGCCCGCGCCCGTGCAGGCGCGGCATTTCCGCCACGACGCCGCTCAGTGCGATGTCGCGGCCTTGCCACGCGGCGGGCAACTCGTCGGCCAGGCGCTGCTGCGCCATTCCCGCCGCATAGAAAAATCCGCCGGCCAATGCGGCAACGAGAAACAGTACGGTGCGCGTGATGCGCTGCCAGCGTTCGCGTCGCGGCATCCATAGCGCGGGCAGGGCGGTGGCGAGCCACCCCGCCAGATGCATATCCGGCAGCGCCGCCTGCTGTTGCAACAGCCACACGCCGGACACGAAGAGGAGGGCGAAGGAAATCATGGGGTGTAGAGTAGCGCCGAACCCGCAAAGTGTTAAGGGCACCTCTAAAAATCCATATTTCACCCCAACTGCTGCGTTGCGGAAAAAATTTCTTGCTTACATATCATCCATATGCGGCGCGGCGAAATTTTTTCCGCGCCTTGCATTTGGGCGAAATCTGAATTTTTAGAGATACCCTTAAGCTCAATTTATGGCTGGGCATCCCCTGAAAATGCTAATCTATGGCGAACATTTAAGGAGATCAAACATGGAACCCGGTTCATCATCCGTAGCGGAATTCCGGCGGCGCAAAAGGACGTTCGCATTGCGCGGCTTGTTGCCGATGTCCATCATCATTCTGGCCGGTTGCGTATTGATGTCGTGGGCGCTGCCCGCGCATAGCAATCGTTATATTGCGCTGGCCAATCTGCTGATTTTTATCAGCGGTATGGTGTTCGTGATTACCGCGAAAAAATATTACCGCTGTCCGGTGTGCGAGAAAGTGGTAGTGCCCACCAAAGACGACGGCACGCCGAGCGAGATCAGCTTCGGTATCGCCTATAAACCGGAGGTGTGCCCGTATTGCAACGCCCGGTTGAACTGATTGTTTCAACCCAGATAGTTCATTAGAGCCGAGCCAGTTCCTTCCCCTTGATGAAACAACTAGCCATTCGACTAAGCTGGCAAACAACGCCAGCCAAGTCGCTGGTTATGCAAGGGGGAGGGGATGCCGCAGCGCCTAATGGATTATCCTGGTTAAACCCAGATAATCCATTGGGCTCAAAACCCCCTCCAACTCCCCCTTGTCAGGGGGAGAGCAGGTTCGGCTCCTCCCCTGACAAGGGGAGGTTGGGAGGGGTTAGGTTCTAATGGACAATCCGGGTTAAATGGATACATCCGAATTGCGTTGCCCGACTATAGAGCACCGGAAGCGGCGGTGTCTGGACGAGACGCTCAGTCGAATGGAAATGCGTGCTCGTCGAAAAGCCTGCGCTGGACGGCATAGCGCATTAAATCGGCCATGCCGGAAAAGTGCATTTTTTCCATGAGCTTTTTTTTGTGCGAGCTGACTGTTTTGTTGCTGATGATGAGTTGGTCGGCAATCTGGTTTATGTTTTTCCCGGAAACCAGCATGCGGAAAATTTCCAGTTCGCGTTGCGACAAGCGCCTATGTATAGGCTCGTCGTCGCCAGCAATGCTGTGCAGCAGTATTTCCTCTGCAATGGAGGGATCGATATAGCGCCCTCCGCAAGATACTTTACGCAAGGCGTTCACAAACTCCTCCGGGTCGCGCATGGTTGATATGTACCCTAGCGCCCCGTTCTTTAGCGCTTGGGTAACGAACCAGGTGTCGGCGCGCGTACTCAGAATCAGGATAGTCAGTTCGGGATTGACCGCCTTGGCCCTGGCAATCAGGTCTACACCGGATATGCCGGGTAGCGGCATGTCCAGGATCAGCAAGTCAATATCGAAGCGTTGCAGTTTTTCAATAACTTCGCCGCCGTCTGCAGCCTCGGCGAGCACGTCGAAACCGGGGGCGGCGTCCAGCATAAGCCGTAACATTTTTCTAAGCAGAGTTTGCTTTTCGGCAATTAAAACACGAGCCATTGATATCTCCCTGTCGTATCTGCAACTGCACTGGATTTGAATACTCTAACCGAACTAAACAATTTATGACGGAATAATTAATTATTTCCCTTGGTCGGACGAGGGGTATGCAGGTCTATGTCTATCTAGACCAATTCAAAGACCAATTCAAAAATTTACTATTTTTGGCCTATATATTTAGCCTGGAATGGCTAGATAAAAAGGGTTGGCGGTGGATATTAGTGGTTTGTTTTAAAAAACGAAAGTCTTGTGTGGGAAAAGTCCTAGACCGTCTGGGATAGGGCTGTCAAAAAGAGTGCAATTCCTGACTTGAAAATCGGCTATTTCCGATTTCTACGCGATGCGCATTAGCGCATTATGCGTTGCGCTTTCTGACTGAAATGTTTCAATCCTTCTTTCTTCTAATGCGGTGCTTGGTATGTGAGAGGCGGCGTTTTTAATTCAACCCAAGGAGGAATTCAAATGGAAATGATGGCAGGCATTACACCGCATTCGCTTATGGAGGATGCCGAAAAGAATATTTATTCAGGCCCCAGTGAAGTTACTTTTTCAAGGCCGCTATATCGTTTCGCGGGTGCGGGGCGGTCTTATCTCGGAAACAAATACAGAACAAAAAATATGCCGGCGAATACTGCATGGATCGGGAAAACGACGCTGCTTGATGAGGCGGCGGATTTTCGCCTATTGCTGATTGGGCATGATCAGTATGAAAGAAAAATCATACGCAACACGCTTTCCCTGCATCTGAACATTCCAATTGAATTTATGGAGACCGGGCGTGGTGATATTGCACTTCGGACTGTAGGCAGCGAGACGGTTGACATGATTATTTTCGCTGATGACATTTTGGATATGAATGGCCTCGAGTTTCTTGAACGCCTGAACCGGAAAACAGGAAAGAGCAAAATTCCGGTGATCGAGATATTGGGCTCGGGCGCAACAAGTGCAGGTGTCCAGGCCATGAAGATGGGGGCGCATGATTATCTGCTCAAGGATTTTAATGGTCATCATTTCGAGTTGCTGCCTATTCTGGTTTCGCGCATTTATACGGAACGGCAGGCGATCAACGCATTACGCCAAACAGCCAATGTGCATCAAACCATAACCGACAGCATTCCTTCCGTGATTTATCGGTTGTCTCTGCAAGGCGGGCACCACGATGTCTGCATCAGCCCGCAATTTTCCGAGTTGGGGCTTTCGGTAGATATGTGGGGGGGTGACGCTGAATTGCATCACCGGATGTGCCATGAAGAAGACCGGGATGTTGTCAAAAAGGCGCTTGATCATAGCTACAGGACAGGCGCGACGTTTCAGTGCGAATACCGGGTCAATATTTTTGGGAACACCCCGCACTGGTTTCACGACAAGGCAAAAGTCATCATGGACAAATACGGGCGTCCGTCGCTTCTGCAAGGCGTGATGACTGACATTAGCGGCCTCAAGGCATTGGAGGTCGAGCTTGCCCAATACCGTTACATGCTGGACAAAATGGTGCGGCAGAGAACGGAACGACTGGATTGCCGGGTCGCCGTATTGGAATCATGCAATTTGAGCCTGAGTGAAAATTACGACAAGATGCGCCAGATGTATCTCGATGCATTGCTCCGGGTTCAGGCTTATGAAGCATTGGGAAGCGCAAGCGGGATCGCTTGAGTTTTGTGATGCAATCCGGGAGCAACAGGTTTTCTTTTGAGGAGGCACACGAGCAATTTGGAGTGCCGGCCCAGTACTGTATTTAGCCGCGATGTAGAGTTGGAAACGAGCAGATAACGGTGGGGGAATAGCTCCGGAAATCCTGCCCAGGATATTCGGGCCCCAAGGAACATGGCGTCGGGATCGGTCTGTATATGGCTGCGGTCCCGATCGGGAAAGATATGAACGGGCGAATTGTGGTGGAAAACGCGGAGAGGGGAACGAGGCTCTCGGTGTATCTGCCAAAATCCGGTATGGGAGACGAGCATGTTATCCATTGATGCGAGCAAGCGTGCGGACATATTGAGCAAGCTTTCCATTCTTTTCGTGGATGACGATGCCGAGGTGCGCGAAAGCATGTCACGTTATCTGGCGCAGCGGGTAGGCAAGGTGTACACCGCGCATAATGGCGCGACCGGGCTCAGTTCGTGCAGATCGTTGCACCCCGATCTCGTGATTGCGGATGTCGGTATGGAGGGAATGGATGGGATCGCCATGTGTCGCGCGATACGCGAAACGGAGCCGGCGCTCCCGATGATTTTTATCTCCGCGCACGACGAAAGAGATGTGCTGCTTTCGTCAATCGATCTGGGGGTTACAAAATTCATCGTCAAGCCGGTGCGGGCGCGTGTACTGATGGATACGATTGCCGCCGTGGCACAAACGCTGGAGCGGCAACGGGATCAGGAAAACAAGTTGCGGCAAATGAGTGCTCTCCAGAACGAGGCGGAGTATGAAAGCGAATCCGTCAGGAGCTATGTGTCGCGCTATCTGGAGGCGGATCATCATGACGAACTTTCTAATGTCAGGCACCTGAGCATTCCCAAGCTGGACGTAAGCGGGGATTTTTACAGCGTGGCCAAGCATAACGATGACTTGTATGTATTGCTGGCGGATGGCGCAGGCCACGGACTCTCTGCCGCGCTGCCAGCATTGCAAATCCCCAGGATTTTTCAGCAACAGGCCGAGCGGGGATTTTCCCTGTTGACTATCGCCGCAGAATTAAATCGCACATTGTACGAACAACATTTCGTCGGGCATTTTGTGGCGGTTACGCTAATACTCCTTAATGTCAGGGAGCATTTCATCGAGGTGCTGAATTGCGGCAATCCCCCGGTGTTGATATTTGACGACCATGGCGCGTTGTTGCACTCCTGCCATTCCAAATCGACCGCATTGGGTGTGCTTGGGGCAGAGACCTTTTCTGTGGAAGTGGAGCGCTTTAATGTGGAACAGGATATGCGCGTTTACCTGTTTACCGATGGTTTGGTTGATACGCTGCAGGCAAACGTAGCGGGTTTTGATATCGGCAAGTTGCAGGGCTTGTTCGGGGGCATCGGCTCTGCCGACGGGTTCGACGAAGTGGCCCTACAAGTCGGGGACGCGGCCCGGAGTTGTAAAGTGGACGATGTGACCTTGCTGGAAATACATGTTGATCGCGATGCCTCACAGGAGAGAGCTGTCGAGCGGGTTCCCGAATATGCATCGCCGAGCGCGGATGAGATTCCTGTGGCATTGAATCAGATGACCATGCTGTATGTCGAGGACGACGAAGTGACCCGCGATTATCTGACGCTCTATCTGAATCGCCGCTTGGGCATGGTACATACCGCAAAGGATGGCGAGGAAGGTTTGTCGTTATTCGTTGAGCATCGGCCACAGATCGTGTTGTCCGACATCAAGATGCCCAAAATGAATGGCTTGGCGATGGCGGAAGAAATTCGCAAGCTGGATAAGGATGTCCCGATCATCCTGATAGGCGGCTCGGACAATGCCGTGGATGCCGAGAAAATGTTCGAGATTGGAGTCTCGCGCTTCCAGATGAAGCCCTTCGCCCCCAATAAACTGATCGACACCGTTCAAGCTTGCATACGCCAGGCGAATATGAAAAATCGCCTGCGCCTTTCCTCCTCGGCATTTCAAACTTCATCGCTGGCGGTGATTACAACCGGTCGGGATAAACGCATTATCGCCGTCAATCCGGCATTCTGCCGCATGACCGGCTACACGCTGGATGAGGTGATCGGCCATAGTCCCGCGCTATTCAGTGCGGACGAACACGATGCCAGCCATTACCGGGCCATTTGGGATGCACTGGATGAATCGGGCGATTGGTCGGGCGAGCTGCTATGCCGACACAAGAATGGAGAAACGGTATCCGAATGGTTGACCGTAAATGCGGTGAAGGGTGGGGACGGCGTGTTGACGGGATACCATTTCATCTTTGCGGATATTTCGGAACGCCAGATGAATGAAGAGAAAGTGCGCCAACAATCTCTGCGCGATTACCTGACCGGTTTGCCTAACCGTGCGATGTTTGCGGAAACAGTCAACGGACTATTGGTTCTGAATCGGCAAATGATCGGGGATTTGGCGCTGCTTTATATCAATATAGACCGCTTTATCGAGATCAATAATGCGCTTGGTGTGCGTGCCGGAGATGAGATTCTTTTGGAGGTGGCGCAGAGACTGCTGGGAGCCAAGGTGGTCACCGAAGGCGCAGTGTGCCGTCTGGGTGGGGATGAGTTTGCCGTTTTGATGCGTGGGGATGGGGGGCGCGCATCGATAGAAAAATATGTTGTCGAATTGTCCCGTGCGGTCAGCCGGCCTATCCTTGTGCAGGAGCAGGAAGTGCAAATACAGATCAGCGTAGGCATTGCTATGTACCCGGCAGACGGGGAGACCTATGAAGACCTGGTTAAAAGCGCATGCAGCGCCATGAATCAGGCGCAGCACGCTGGCGGCGATGCTTACCGGTTTTTCGATAAAACGATCGGTCAGCGCGAAGGGCGCTTGCTGACTTTGCGGCAACATATCAAATCCGGACTGCAAAAAGACGAGTTCTATATGCTGTATCAGCCTAAATATTCGCTCAGTCAGCAGCGGGTTGTGGGGGCGGAGGCGCTGGTGCGCTGGCAGCATCCAACATTCGGACTCGTTTCCCCCGCAGAATTTATTCCGCTTGCCGAAAGTAACGGTGCCGTGATCGAAATGAGCGAATGGATTATCGGAACAGTGTGCCGCCAACTGGCCGATTGGCGGCGCAAAGGGCTGAGACAGATGCCCGTATCCATCAACATATCGCCGCTGCATTTCTGGCGTGGCGATCTGGTGGGGTCTTTGCAGGGCGGTTTGCAGAAGTGGGGTATCAGTCCGGATCAGTTGCCTATTGAAGTCACTGAAGGCGTGGTGATGGATTCCTCGGCGAGGACGCTACAGGTATTGGGAGCGTTGAAAGAGTTGGGCTTTAAACTTTCTATCGATGATTTCGGGACCGGATATTCCAGCCTCAAATACCTTAAGGATATGCCCATTAGCGAGTTGAAAATTGACCGTTCCTTCGTGATCGAAATACCGGAGGACGCGCGGTTGGATAATTTGGCCAAGACGGCGATCCCGCGCGCGATCATCCAATTGGCATCGGAGTTTAATTTGACCGTGGTAGCCGAAGGCGTCGAAACGGCAAGCCAGAAAAAATTCCTGCTCGAACATGGATGCGACGTGATTCAGGGTTTTTTGTTTAGCCGGCCTGTGCCGGCAGACGAATTCGCTTTGTTCTTGCCATGACGGGGTATCCATGCCCGGTTCCATGCGCGCAGCAGTTTCTTAGTTCAAACTAAAACGATAAGGTATCTGGACACGCACGCGGACGGCTTTGTCGCCGATGTAGCCAGGGGAAAAGACGCTTTTCTTCAGCGCATCCATTACCGCGGTATCGAAAGCGCTGCCCGCACTGGTCAAAATGCGTACATCCACGACATTCCCTTGGACATCGATGGTCACTTCCGTTAACACATAAGCCTGGATGCCCGCACGCCGCTCCGAAGCGGGATAGGCCGCCTCCAGCCTTTTCTTGAAACTGGGGATGCGCGTTAGGCGAAACAGGGGTTGTGCCTCCTCGTCGGGAGGCGGATTGTTGGGTGCGGCAACGGAGGGCGGCGCAGGTTGGGGCGGCGTTGCTTGTGGTTGAGCTTCGGCTACTTGCGGGACCGGGGGCGTCACTGCGGGTGACTCTTCGGGCGGAGGCGGCGTTTGTGGCGGCGTTGGGCGTTTTTCCGCTTGGGCGGGACTGTCGGGTTGGGATACCTCAAAGGAAATGTCGAGTGTGGTTCTCGTGGCTGGCGCAGTATTTGATGGCCGCATATAGAAAGCCAGCAGAACTATGGCGTGCAGCAGCAGTGCCAGAAAAACCGATATTGCGATGTGCCGGGCGACCGGGCTATCAAGCGACGAATAAGCCGGAATGCGGGAACCGATCTGCAAGCGCAACCCCACTCAGAGAGGGAGGAGCGCGGCGGGGAGCTTGTCGGCGCGGCTGAGCAAAACCCTGCCCAGATCGTCGAGCAGCGCGGAAGTAACATCTTCCGCTTGCAGCCTGAACGAGCTGATGCCGAAAGCGAGCAGGTTGCGGCTCAGTACGTCGATGTGGCCTTTGTCGTAGTTGGCGAGGAAACGCAGATGCACGGGGAAATCCGGGGCCAGCCGCACTTGCAGCCATTCTTGCTTCGGTCGCTTGCCGTCCAATTCCGATTCGTCAATGGGGCGCAACTTGAGATTGTTCAATTCCGCTTTCAGCGCGTCGAGTTGATTCCACGGGCGCGTGACCAGCACGGGTTCGGGTGCGCAATAATTTACGCTGAAGGTGATGTGCGCCAACAAGGCCGTAGCGGAAAGATCCTGCTTGCGGGTCTCCAGATGCGCATTGCGCCATTTTAAATTGCTATAAGCGGTGCGGGCATCGAGACGGTAGCTCCTGGAGATGTCCGGTTCCATGTTGTTGGCGAACTGGATCAAGGGAGTGAAAAAACCGGCGATGCGGCCCAGCGCGTCATGCAGGCTTTGTGAACGGGCTTGCAGTGCTTGCGTTGCCGACAGGCTGGCACCTTGCTTTTTCGCGGCCTCCCGCGCCAGTTCTGCGAGGAAGCCGGATTCGAACGAACCGGGTTGCGCTGCCGGTGCCGCGGGCGGCACCAGCATGGGCCCCGTTGCTTCCTGAAGAGGCGGGTGTTGCGGTTCGATGCGTTCGTGTGCCGTGCTGCGTCTGGCTTCTTCCAGACGCCGTTCGATGTCGGCCATGGACGCGCTGAGGTCGAAGTTGATGACCGGTTTATCTTCCGGAGATTGGTTTTGCGCGGCGGGTTCTGTATGCGGGTGACTCATCTGACTTTCTCATGCGTATGGGTTCGACTGGTGGCCAATGTTTCTCTGCTGGGGCATAGTACGTTAATATTTTTTTGGCTTCAACCTTAGATGCGGGGTTTCAGATTACACTGCAATTGTTATTTGAGGGTACATTGACATGGGCGTACGCAATTCCTATTTGTCCGAGCATAGCCTTATTTTTGCGCATCGCGGCGCGAACAGGGAGGCGGCGGAAAATACGCGCAGTGCTTTTGAGCGCGCGTTGAACTATGGCATCGACGGTATAGAGACCGATGTGCAATTGAGCCGCGACGAAGTGGCCGTGCTGTGGCATGACCGTTTTTTGAGCAAGCTGCCCGGACTGGCCACCAAACACATCGACGATTTCAACTATGCACAATTAAGCGCCATGGATTTTGCGGCTCATTTCGGGCAAGGCGCGCGGGCAGAGGGCATCATGCGCTTGCAAGAATTTCTCGATACCTATCGCAAGCGTTGCCGTCTGTTGATCGAGATCAAGAATAGGGACTGGGAGGCGCGCGCGCGACACGAGATCAAAGTGCGGCAGACGCTGGATATGATCGGTATTTCGCATGGCACAGCCATCATCGTTTCCTCATTTGATCTGGACAGCCTGATTTATGCGCAGCAATATCGCCCCGGTTTTCCGCTGGTTTACAACTTCGAGACGGATCAGACCTTGGCGGATGCCGGGCGTGTCTTGGCGGAACAGCCTTTTCTGCACGGATTGTGTTTGCCTATCGCTACGCTGAATGAGGCTTTCGCCGAACTCTTGCGCAGTCAGCGCAAGAGCATCGCGGTTTACACCTGCAACAGCGATGAGGAGATCAACAAGGCATTGCGCCTGGGCGCGGATATCCTCATTAGCGACCTGCCGCAAAAAGCATTGCGCATGAGGGGCGCATGAAGCGCGATTTTGCGGCTTTGCGCGCCCCCCATTTCGATCTGCTGGTCTGCGGCGGCGGCATCTACGGCGCATGGACGGCTTACGATGCGGCCTTGCGCGGGCTGAAGGTCGCGCTGGTCGAGCGGGATGATTGGGCGAGCGCGACTTCTTCCGCGTCCAGCAAATTGATCCACGGCGGCTTGCGCTATCTTGAGTCGTATGATTTCAAACTGGTGAAAAAGGCGTTGACCGAGCGCGGCATGCTGCTGGAGACGGCGCCGCATCGCGTGTGGCCGCTGCGCTTCGGCGTGCCGGTGTATGCGGACAGCCGCATCAGCAGGCCGCAACTGAAGGCCGGGCTCGTTTTGTACGATCTGCTGGCACAGAGTCCCGATGCCAATTTGCAGCACCGCTATTTTGACCGCACCCGATTCGCGCGGCGCTTTCCTGCACTGGAGCAAAACGGTCTGCGCGGCGGCTTCACCTATGCCGATGCGCAGACCGACGATGGCCGTTTGGTGCTGGAACTGGTGGCGGGGGCGATGGCCGCCGGCGCGGTGTGCATCAACCGGTGCAAGCTTGTCGGACTGAATGAAGCAAACGGCAGAGCCAGTGGCGCGAAAGTGCAGGACGGGCTCGGCGGGGAAATTTGCGAGGTTCGCGCGCGGGTGGTCGTCAATGCCACGGGACAGTGGCTGGCTGCGGCAGAAATAAGCCGCGGGTGGTGCCGCCTGAGCAAGGGTGTTCACCTCCTCTTGCCGGGTATGGCGGGGGAGGAGGCGCTGCTGCTGACGGCAAAGTCCGACGGGCGCGTGTTTTTCATGATCCCGTGGTACGGGCTCACGCTGCTTGGCACCACCGATACCGATTATTCCGGTGATATTGAGCATGTCGTAGTGGAAAAAGCCGATGTGGAATATCTGCTGCGCGAGGTGAATCACTATCTCAACACGCGGTGGACTGAACGCGATGTGATCGGCAGTTATGCCGGGGTGCGCGTGCTGCGGCAAAGCGATGCCGCGTCGCCTTCCGCCGCCAGCCGCGATTGGGAATTGAAAACGAACGGCAACAATGTGTTTTATTCGGTCGGCGGCAAAATTACCTCGGCGCGGGAAGATGCGGCAGTGATCGTGGATGCGGTGTGCGCGCAACTCGGCGTGACGGTGCCGTGCCGCACCAAAGGGCGAGTATTCCCTTGGGCACCGGATGATTTCGCCTCCTGGTCTGCCGCAGTTGCCGGGCAGGCGCATCAGCTTGGCATAGATGCCGAGTGCGGCAAGTGGCTCATGCGCCGGCATGGAAAACGTGCGGGTGAAATTTTAATTGAGGTCGGGAATAATCCCGCGCTGGCCAAACGCATCCTGCCTTCACTGCCGTTTATTTACGCCGACCTGTTGTTTTGCGCGCGCGAGGAAATGGTCGTGCATCTGGAGGATCTGCTACGTCGCCGCATGCCGTTATTGATCTTGGCAAAGCTGACAGAAGAGCAGATACGCAATATCGCCCGATCAGTGTCGGGGATCATGGGGTGGGACGAAACCAGACTGGAGCAGGAAGTCCTTGCCGTTGCCCCGCAAAAAAATTACCCGAACCTGCCAGTTATCCAGTTATATAGTGGTTCCGACTAACCTAAAGGTAAGTCTCCACCGTTACATCACTGGTCGTTTAACCAAAACGACCAGTGATGTAATCTTCGGTTTCTTTGCGTTTGGGGTTGGTGAAGACGGTGCTGGTGTCGCCGAATTCGATCAGGTCGCCCAGATACATATAGGCCGTGAAGTCGGAGACGCGCGCGGCTTGCTGCATGTTGTGCGTAACGATGACGATAGTAAAATCTTTCTTCAGTTCATCGACCAGTTTTTCGATGTGCGCGGTGGAGATCGGGTCCAGCGCGGAGGTGGGCTCGTCCAGCAATAGCACTTGCGGTTTGACGGCGATGGCGCGGGCGATGCACAGACGTTGCTGTTGTCCGCCGGAAAGTCCGGTGCCGCTCTGTTTCAGCTTGTCCTTCACTTCATTCCACAGCGCGGCTTTTTTCAATGCCCATTCCACGCGTTCGGCCATGTCGTGGCTGTTCAGGTTTTCATACAGTTTCACGCCGAAGGCGATGTTGTCGTAGATAGACATCGGGAAGGGCGTGGGTTTCTGGAACACCATGCCGATTTTGGCGCGCAGGGTGTTGAGGTCTTGTTTCCTGTCCAGCAGGTTGTGTCCGTCGAGCAGGATTTCGCCTTCGGCGCGCTGCTTGGGATAGAGCTGGTACATGCGGTTGAAGGTGCGCAGTAACGTCGATTTTCCGCAACCGGACGGTCCGATGAAAGCCGTGACCATCTTCTCGGGAATAGTCAGATGGATGTCTTTAAGTGCACGATCCGCACCATAATAGAAATTCAGGTTTTTGACGATCAGTTTCGGCGTAACGATTGGTTCAGCATTCATCTGCTTGCATCCTTAATGAGTATTGGCTTTTTGGCGGAACAGCACACGTGCCACGATGTTGAGCGTGAGCACGCTGAACGTAATGAGGAGTGCCCCGGCCCAGGCGAGGCTGCGCCAGTCGTCGTACGGGCTCATGGCGAATTGGAATATCACCACCGGCAAGTTGGCCATCGGCTGGTTCATATTGTTGCTGAAAAACTGGTTGTTCAGCGCGGTGAACAACAGCGGTGCTGTCTCTCCGCTGATGCGCGCGACGGCGAGCAATATGCCGGTGAGGATACCGGCGCGCGCGGCGCGCAATGTCACCGAGCTGATCACTTTCCATTGCGGGGCACCCAGTGCGACCGCGGCTTCGCGCAGGCTATTGGGAATGAGGCAGAGCATGTTCTCCGTGGTGCGAATGACGACGGGGATGACGATGATGGCGAGCGCAAACGTTCCTCCCCAACCGGCGAAGTGCCCGACTTTGACAACGTAGACCTCGTAAACGAACAGGCCGATCACGATGGACGGGGCCGATAGCAGGATGTCGTTGATGAAGCGCGTGACCGGCGCGAGCCAGCCGCGCTGTCCGAATTCGGCCAGATAGGTGCCCGCCAGGATACCGATCGGTGTGCCGATCAGCGTGGCGAGCGAAGTCATCAGCAGGCTTCCCCAGATGGCGTTGGCCAATCCGCCCTGACTGCCGGGTGGCGGGGTGGTCTGCGTGAATAGCGTGCTATTCATTCCTTGAATGCCATGATTCAACAGGGTCAACAATATCCAGCCCAGCCAGAACAGGCCGAATGCCATGGCGAGCACGGAAATAGTCAGGCTGAGCCCGTTGATGAAACGCCGCCGTCCGTAGAGTGTGAACATAATTTATGCGCTCCGACCTTCACTCTGCCCCAGCTTGTAGAGCATGAGGCGGGCGAGCGAAAGTACGACGAAGGTGATGAAGAACAGGATCAGGCCGAGCTCGATCAGCGCCGAGGTGTACAAGTCGCCGACTGCTTCGGTAAATTCATTTGCCAGTGCGGAAGAGATACTGTTGCCCGGCTCAAGTAGCGATGCGTTGAGTCTGTGCGCATTGCCGATGACAAAGGTGACGGCCATGGTTTCGCCGAGGGCGCGCCCCAGGCCGAGCATGATGCCGCCGACCACGCCGATCTTGGTGTAGGGTAGTACGACTTGGTACACCACTTCCCAGGTGGTGGCACCCAGCCCATAGGCCGATTCTTTGAGCAACGAAGGTACGACATCGAACACATCGCGCATCACCGAGGCGATGAACGGGATAACCATGATGGCCAAGATGATGCCCGCAGCCAGCACGCTGATGCCCATGTTCGGCCCGGTGAAAAGGGGTGAGATGAGAGGCACTTGTCCCAGATGTCCGTTGATCCAGGGTTCGATATGTTCGGCAAACAATGGCACGAAAATGAACAGCCCCCACATGCCGTAAATGATGCTGGGGATGCCGGCGAGCAATTCGATGGCGATGCCTAATGGGCGACGCAACCATTGGGGTGAAAGCTCGGTCAGGAACAGGGCGATGCCAAAGCTGACTGGGATGGCGATCAGCAATGCAATAGTGGCAGTGGCCAGCGTACCCACTATCGGAACCAGCGCGCCGAACCGCTCGGTAACCGGGTTCCACTCGGAACTGGTCAAAAACCCCAAGCCGAACGCGCTGATTGCCGGCATGCTGCCGATGATCAGCGAGAGGATGATGGCGATCAGCAAGACAAGCACGGCGATCGCAGAAAGACGGGTAATGCTACGGAACAAGATGTCCAGCAAATTTTGTCGCTTCAAGCGGCTATCGAGCAAAGGCTTAGGCATGGTTTTTTTGAGTTATTCATTCAAGTTTTGGAAATTGTTCTCGGCTTGCCGAAAACCAATTTCCAAAATGCGAGGGGGCCAAAACCCCCTCGAATTATACAAGGGAATACGCCGGTTTAGCTTGGCGATTCCCAGGTCGGATTAGTGCCAGACAGCTTTGCCGTGAGCATCTTTGATTTGCGATGTCCAGGAAGCGCGGATCATCTTTACGACATTTTCCGGCAACGGCACGTAGTCCAGATCGGATGCCAGTTTGTCGCCATTGCTGTATGCCCAGTCAAAAAATTTCAGGACTTCCTTGGCCGCTTCGGCCTTGTCCTGGCTGGTGTGCATCAGGATGAAGGTCGCGCCAGTGATGGGCCAGCTTTCCTTGCCCGGTTGGTTGGTGAGGATCAGGTAGAAACCTTCGTCGGCTTTCCATTTTGCGTTTGCTGCCGCCGCTTTGAAGTTGGCCGCCTCCGGGCTGACGTATTGACCGTCACGGTTCTTCAATTGCACGTGCGTCATCTTATTTTGCAGCGCATAAGCATACTCGACGTAACCGATCGAGTTCTTGATGCTCTTGACGTTTGATGCAACGCCTTCATTCCCCTTGCCGCCCATGCCTACAGGCCAAGATACCGAAGTGGATGCGCCAACGCCGCGGAGCCATTCAGTGCTGACTTGAGACAGGTAAGTCGTGAAGATAAAGGAGGTGCCGGAGCCATCGGAGCGGTAAACTACATTGATACCGGCATCTGGCAGGGCGGCATCTTTGTTTTCTGCGGCGATCTTGGGATCGTTCCATTTTTTGATCTTGCCGAGATAAATGCCAGCCAGTGTTTCGCTCGTGAGTTTCAATTGACCGGGAGCGATGCCTTCTACATTGATAACAGGAACCACGCCGCCCATGACGGTTGGGAATTGGGCCAGTCCGGCCATTCCCAAGTCGTTTTGATTAAGCGGGGCGTCGGTGGCACCAAAACTTACGGTCTTGGCCTTGATTTGCTTGATGCCGCCACCGGAGCCGATGGATTGGTAGTTCAAGCCGATACCGGTTTGAGCTTTGTATGCTTCGGCCCATTTTGCATAGACTGGGTAAGGGAACGTGGCGCCCGCACCTGTGATGTCGGCGGCAAAAGCTGTGCCGGCGGTCAGCAGTGCGGTAGCCAGGCCGATCCCGCTGAGAAGACGATTCAATTTATTCATGGTTTCTCCTGAAGTAGTGTTTTAGGTTGCATTGCTCTGTTACATGCCGTTTATCAGCGATCCGAATCATATATAAGGCGTGTTGCATAATTATTACACACGGATGGGCGAGGCATTCTGTCCTCTGTCAAGCGCGGGGGGCGCGCAATGCCATTGTTTTAGTCTTTCTGGGTCGAATTCCCCGCCGCTTGCGGCGAAGTCCGGCTGAAAGCCAGCGACTTGAAGAGCGAAGTTAATACCCCGTGGCTTGGTGCGGGGTGCTTTATTATAGGCCTATTGGCGAGATTGACCGTTCTGGTTTTCGCGGGTACGATTCGCACCTTTCTAGGCAGTGGGGAAATAATCGGATGCGCCGCAAATTAGTCGTCGGAAATTGGAAAATGTATGGCCGTTTGGCTTCCAATAAAGCGTTGTTGCAAGGAGTTGTGGCCGGTGTGAGCGCATTTAAGGGGGCGGATTTTGCGGTGTGCTCCCCTTATCCTTACCTGTCTCAGCTGCAGTCCACATTGCAAGGCAGTAATGTTGCATGGGGAGCCCAGAATCTCAGTCAGCATGCCGAAGGCGCATTTACCGGCGAGGTGGCAGCGGGAATGTTGGCCGATTTTGGTTGCCGCTACGTGATTGTTGGGCATTCTGAGCGCCGTGCTTTGTATCATGAGACTAATGAAATGGTGGCGGCAAAATTTGATGCTGCCGTAAGGGCTGGTTTGACGCCCATTTTTTGTGTCGGAGAAACGTTGGCTGAACGCGAAGCCGGAGTGACGGAGCAGGTGATCGCAACTCAGTTGGATGCGGTGCTGGATCGATCGGGTGCTCAGGGGGTAGTCAAGGCAGTTGTGGCTTATGAGCCGGTGTGGGCAATCGGTACGGGCAAGACTGCTTCGCCGGAACAGGCGCAGGCTGTTCATGCTTTTATCCGGCAAAGAGTCGCGAAACAGGATAGTCAGGTTGCGCAGTGTTTGTGTATACTCTACGGCGGTAGCGTAAAGACCGCTAATGCGGCGGAGTTGTTTGCCATGCCGGATATCGACGGCGGATTGATCGGTGGCGCATCTTTGCTGGCAGACGATTTTGTTGCGATTTGTCGCGCGGCGCAAAAATAATTCTGCTTGAGTGTCGTGTAACGGTGCTTGAATTGCTGAAAAATTGATTTTTTGGAGTGGTGAGTGGAAACATTAGTCTGGATTGTTCATGTAGTGACTGCAGTTGTGTTGATTGGTCTTGTTCTTATTCAGCATGGTAAAGGTGCCGATATGGGTGCGGCGTTTGGTACCGGTTCGGCAGGAAGTTTGTTTGGCTCCAGTGGTTCTGCAAATTTTCTGAGCCGGAGCACGGCTGTGGCGGCTACCATCTTTTTTGTTACCAGTCTTTCGTTGACTTATATCTATGCGCACCCTCCGCAAAGCCAGGGTGTGATGGATAAGATTGGGCAAAGCAAATCGGTGCAACAGGCTTCGCCCGTGCCTGCGGCTGTTGATCCTGTGGGCTCAAAGTCAAAAGAAGTGCCTAGATAAAACATAATAATTTAAAGAAACATGCGGAGTTGGCGGAATTGGTAGACGCGCAGCCTTGAGGTGGCTGTGTCCGAAAGGACGTGAGGGTTCGAGTCCCTTGCCCCGCACCAGAAGTTGAACCAAAGCACCTAGATTTTGGTTGGTTAAAATAAACTAGAGAGCCATGTAGTGTCTTTTGCGGCACTGCGTGCAGAGGGGGAGGCTCAGTATGTTGGAAAACTATTTTCCAGTCCTGTTGTTTATCTGTGTGGGCTTGGCTATTGGGGTTATCCCTTTGATTTTGGGGAGATTCGCTGCGCCACATCGTCCTGATAGTGCCAAGCTTTCTCCATATGAGTGTGGCTTCGAAGCTTTCGAAGATGCTCGTATGAAATTCGATGTGCGCTACTACTTGGTGGCGATCCTGTTTATTTTGTTCGACCTTGAAATCGCTTTCCTGTTTCCTTGGGCTGTGGTGCTTAAGGAGATCGGTATGTTCGGCTTTTTGTCCATGATGATTTTCCTGGGGATTCTGGTTGTGGGCTTTGTCTATGAATGGATGAAAGGGGCGTTGGAATGGGAATAGAAGGCGTTCTTGAGAAGGGGTTTGTCACCACTTCGCTGGATACGGTCATCAACTACACCCGTACTGGCTCGCTGTGGCCGATGACCTTCGGCCTGGCCTGTTGTGCGGTGGAAATGATGCATGTGGTGGCTTCCCGTTATGACCTTTCCCGCTTCGGTGCCGAAGTTTTTCGTCCCAGTCCGCGGCAGTCTGACTTGATGATAGTGGCGGGTACGCTGTGCAACAAAATGGCACCGGCGTTGCGTAAGGTTTATGACCAAATGGCCGAGCCGCGCTACGTGATTTCCATGGGTTCGTGTGCCAACGGCGGCGGTTACTATCATTACTCCTACTCGGTGGTGCGCGGCTGCGACCGTATTGTGCCGGTGGATATTTATGTTCCCGGTTGTCCCCCTACCGCCGAAGCATTGCTGTATGGCTTGATCCAGTTGCAAAACAAGATCAACCGAACCAACACCATTGCGCGTTAGGATAAACATGGCCGACGATTTGAATATGCTGAGTGAGCGTTTGAAAGAGGTATTCGCCGATCAGATGGTGAGCCTGGAAAACAGGCTGGGCGAATTGACCATGGTGGTTGGTGCCGCCGATATGCGGAGCGTGTTCGCGCGGCTGCGCGATGATGCAAAATTCGGCTTCGAGCAATTGATTGATCTATGCGGTATCGATTACTCCACTTACGGCAGCGAGGTGTCTGATGGCGGCGTTTATCTGAGTGCGGATGATGCCGGCAGCAATCCATTCAAGCAGCGCTTTGCCGTGGTTTATCATTTGCTGTCGGTGGCTAATAATGCGCGCTTGCGCGTGAAAGTGTTTGCCGGTGATGATGCCATGCCAGTGCTGGATTCTGTCGTGGAAGTGTGGTCCTCGGCCAACTGGTTTGAGCGCGAAGCTTTCGACTTGTACGGGATCGTGTTCCTGGGGCACACCGATTTGCGCCGTATTCTTACCGACTATGGTTTTGTCGGCAATCCGTTCCGCAAAGACTTCCCGTTGTCCGGGCATGTTGAAATGCATTACGACGCCGAGCAGCGGCGTGTGGTCTATTCACCTGTCACTGTGGAGCCCCGCGAAGTGACTCCGCGCTCCATCCGCGAAGAAAATTACAGTCGTCACTGAGATTAAGTGCAAGGGAATCGTAATGCCTGAAATTAAAAATTACACAATGAACTTTGGCCCGCAGCATCCGGCTGCGCACGGTGTTTTGCGCTTGGTATTGGAGCTGGATGGCGAAGTGGTCGAGCGCGCCGATCCGCACATCGGCCTGCTGCATCGTGCCACGGAAAAATTGGCGGAGCATAAAACCTTCTTGCAGTCCGTGCCCTATATGGATCGCCTGGATTATGTTTCCATGATGTGCAACGAACACGCGTACGTGATGGCAATCGAAAAGCTGGCCGGCATCGAAGTGCCGCTACGCGCCCAGTATATCCGCGTGATGTTCGACGAAATCACGCGCATTCTGAACCACCTGCTCTGGCTGGGCGCGCACGCCCTCGACCTCGGCGCGATGTCGCCCATGTTCTACACCTTCCGCGAACGCGAAGATTTGATGGATGTGTACGAGGCCGTATCCGGCGCGCGTATGCATGCGGCCTATTACCGTCCTGGCGGGGTATACCGCGATTTGCCGGACACCATGCCGCAGTACCAGGCATCGAAGATTCACAATGAGTCGGCAATCAGACGCATGAACGAAAATCGCCAGGGTTCGATGCTCGACTTCCTGGATGACTTTACCCAGCGTTTTCCGGGATGCGTGGATGAATATGAGACACTGCTGACCGACAATCGCATCTGGAAACAGCGCACAGTCGGTATCGGCGTCGTCTCCCCCGAGCGCGCTTTGGCGATGGGCTTTACCGGCCCTATGTTGCGCGGCTCAGGCGTGGCTTGGGATCTGCGCAAGAAGCAGCCTTATGAGGTGTATGACCGTATGGATTTTGATATTCCGGTCGGTGTAGAAGGCGATTGTTACGACCGTTATCTGGTGCGCGTCGAAGAGATGCGCCAGGCGAACCGCATCATCAAACAGTGTGTCGAATGGCTGCGCAAAAATCCGGGACCGGTGATTACCGAAAATCACAAATTCGCACCGCCCCAGCGCGAAGCGATGAAGCAGAATATGGAAGAGCTGATCCATCACTTCAAGCTGTTCACCGAGGGTATGCATGTACCGGTTGGCGAGGTTTATGCGGCGGTGGAGCATCCCAAGGGCGAGTTCGGTATTTACATGGTTTCAGATGGTGCGAACAAGCCATATCGTATGAAGATCCGTGCGCCGGGTTACCCGCACTTGGCGGGTTTGGATGAGATGTCCCGCGGCCACATGCTTGCGGACGTGGTGGCAATCATCGGCACACAGGACATCGTTTTTGGAGAGATAGACCGCTGATGTTATCCGATCAAATTCAAGAAAAAATAGACCGCGAACTCCAGAAATATCCGGCGGAGCAAAAGCAGTCGGCAGTGATGGCCGCTTTGCGCTTCGTACAGGATGAGAAAGGCTGGATCGCCCCGGAAGACATGGCCGATATTGCCGCTTATCTGGGTATGCCGCAGATGGCCGTGTATGAAGTGGCCACGTTCTACCACATGTATAAGCTCAAGCCGATGGGGGAATACACGCTGACGGTATGCACCAACCTGTCCTGCCAGCTCGGCGGTGTGCATGAAACGCTGATGCACCTCAAGAATAAATTGGGTATTGGCTTGGGCGAGATTACCGCCGACGGCAAATTCGGTTTGCGCGAAGGCGAATGTATGGGCGCTTGTGTGGATGCCCCGATGTTTACGATCAACAACAAAAAACTGTGTGGCCGTTTGACTGGAGAAAAAATCGACCAGATTCTGGCGGAGCTTGAAGCCGGTAGCAAAGGAGGCAGGCAATGAGCGCCCCTATCATTTTGAACACCCTGCATTTCGATCAGCCGTGGACGCTGGAGAACTATCTGAAGGTCGGCGGCTATCAGGCTTTGCGCAAGGTCATTACCGAAAAGATGTTGCCGGAAGCGATCATTGCCGAAGTCAAGGCTTCGGGGTTGCGCGGTCGCGGTGGTGCGGGATTCCCCACGGGGCTGAAGTGGAGCTTCATGCCGCGCAACTATCAGGGCGATAAATATCTGGTGTGCAACTCGGATGAGGGCGAGCCGGGAACCTGCAAGGACCGTGATATCCTGCGTTTCAACCCGCACCTGCTGATCGAAGGTATGGCCATTGCGGCCTACGCCATGAATGTCAAGACCGGTTACAACTACGTGCATGGTGAGATATTCGAAGCTTACGAACGCATGGAAGCGGCTTGCGAAGAGGCGCGCAAGGCCGGCTACCTCGGTAAAAATATTCTCGGTTCGGGTTTTGAATTCGATCTGCACAACCATCTGGGCTATGGCGCCTATGTGTGCGGCGAAGAGACTGCGTTGCTGGAGTCTATCGAAGGCAAGAAAGGCCAGCCGCGCTTCAAGCCGCCTTTTCCCGCCAGTTTCGGCCTGTACGGCAAACCGACCACGATCAACAACACCGAAACTTTCGCCAGCATCCCCTACATCATCAATAACGGCGGACAAAAGTTTGCCGACCTGGGCGTACCGAATAGCGGCGGCATCAAGCTGTTCTCGGTGTCGGGCCATGTGAACAATCCGGGTAACTTTGAAGTGCCGCTGGGAACGCCATTCAAGAAGCTGCTGGAAATGGCGGGCGGCGTGCGCGGCGGCAACAGGCTGAAGGCGGTGATTCCGGGCGGTTCATCCATGCCGGTGTTGCCGGGTGAAATCATGATGGACCTGAACATGGACTTCGACTCCATCCAGAAGGCGGGTTCCTATCTGGGCACGGGCGCGGTCATTGTGATGGACGAGACCACTTGCATGGTCAAGGCGCTGGAGCGTCTGTCCTATTTCTACTACGAAGAATCCTGCGGCCAATGCACACCCTGCCGCGAAGGCACCGGCTGGCTGTACCGCATCGTGCATCGCATCGAGCACGGTGAGGGCAAACCGGAGGATCTGGATATGCTGCTGGATCTGTGTGAAAACATCGCGGGTCGCACCATCTGTGCATTGGGTGATGCGGCCGCTTGGCCGGTGCAGGGCATGCTCAAGCATTTCCGCAAGGAATTCGAATATCACATCGAACACAAGCGCTGCTTGGTGTAACGGACGGATACGCAATGATCAACATCGAAATCGACGGCAAACGCATCGAAACGGAAAACGGGACGACCGTGATTGAGGCCGCGCATCAGGCAGGTATCAGCATTCCGCACTTTTGCTACCATAAAAAACTATCTATCGCGGCGAACTGCCGCATGTGTCTGGTGCAGGTTGAGAAAGCGCCCAAGCCGTTGCCTGCGTGCGCCACGCCGGTGGCCGAGGGCATGAAAGTACTGACCGCCTCCGCGCAGGCCGTGAAAGCGCAAAAAGGCGTGATGGAATTCCTGCTGGTGAACCACCCGCTGGATTGCCCGATCTGCGATCAGGGCGGCGAATGCATGTTGCAGGATATGTCGGTCGGCTACGGCGGCGGTGCTTCGCGTTACCACGAAGAGAAGCGCACTGTGTTGGGCAAAGACATCGGTCCGCTGGTGTCTGCCGAAGAAATGAGCCGCTGCATCAACTGCACGCGCTGTGTGCGTTTCGGCCAGGAGATCGCCGGTCAGATGGAACTGGGTCAAGCCTTCCGCGGCGAACATGCCGAGATCATGACTTTCGTGTCTGGCACGGTGAATTCAGAACTCTCCGGCAACATGATCGACCTGTGCCCGGTCGGCGCATTGACCAGCAAACCGTTCCGTTACAAGGCCCGTTCTTGGGAATTGTCGCGCCGCCGCTCGGTGAGTGCGCATGACAGCCTGGGCAGCAATCTCGCCGTGCAGACCAAGGACAATCGCGTGTTGCGCGTGCTGCCTATCGAAAACGAAGACATCAACGAATGCTGGCTGTCCGACAAAGATCGCTTCGCTTATGAGGGTTTGAATTCCGCCGAGCGCCTGACCAAGCCGATGATTAAGCAGGACGGCAAGTGGGTGGAGGTGGAATGGCAAGTTGCGCTGGAATACGCCGCGAACGGCTTGCGCCACATCGCCAACGGCGCCGGTGCCGAGCAGGTCGGTGCGCTGGCGACGGCAAATTCAACGCTGGAAGAACTCTACCTGCTGCAAAAACTCATGCGCGGCATCGGCAGCCACAACGTCGATTTCCGCCTGCGCCAATCCGATTTCAGCGCCGACGGCAAGCGAGCCGGAGCGCCTTGGCTGGGTATGCCGATTGCCGACATCAGCCGCGCCGACCGCCTGCTGGTCGTGGGCAGTTTCCTGCGCAAGGATCATCCCTTGCTGGCTGCGCGCATCCGCCAGGCAGTCAAGAAGGGGGCGCAAGTTAACATCATTCATTCCGCTGACGACGACCTGCTGATGAAAATGGCGAACAAGGCCATCGTGGCACCCGATGCGCTGGTCGATGTTATGGCTCAAGTTGCCAGGGGCGTGCAAGCGAAACAGCCTGACGGTATCGCGGGCAATCTGCTTGCGGGCGAGCGCGTGGTTGTGTTGTTGGGCAATTTTGCGCAGCAACACCCGCAAGCCGCACAACTGCAAGCGCTGGCGCAACAGATCGCTGCTGCGACCAACGGTAAATTCGGTTTTATCGGCGAAGCGGCCAACAGTGTCGGCGCTTATCTGGCACAAGCCATGCCGGGAGCGCAGGGCTTGAATGCTGCCGCCATGCTGGCAGCACCGCGCAAAGCCTATGTGCTGCTGAACGTGGAAGCCGAACTGGATACCGCCGATGCGCAACAGGCGATGGCCGCGATGCAGTCCGCCGATCTGGTGATTGCCATGTCCGCCTACAAGCACCATGCGACAAGCTATGCCGATGTGTTGTTGCCTATCGCACCGTTTACCGAAACCTCCGGCACTTTTATCAGCACTGAAGGCCGCGTGCAAAGTTTCAAGGGCGCAGTCAAGCCCTTGGGCGAAGCGCGTCCGGCTTGGAAAGTGCTGCGCGTGCTGGGCAACCTGCTCAAGGTTTCCGGTTTCGAGCAGGACACTTCCGAAGCCGTGCGCGACGAAGCGCTGACAGGCATCGATGTCGCCGCCAAATTGAGTAACGCCATCAACGGTGTGGAAGTCAACGCGGTTGCGGCGGCGACTGGTTTGCAGCGCGTGAGCGATGTGCCTATTTATGCGACGGATGCCGTCGTGCGCCGTTCCGCACCGTTGCAGGCCACGGCTGATGCCGCTGCGCCGCAGGCGTGGTTGCACAGCGACGAATTGAAAAAACTGGGCGTGCAATCCGGTGCGCTGGTCAAAGTGAGCCAAGGCCAGGGGAGCGTGAGCCTGATTGCGGCAGCCGACGACAAACTGCCCAAGGGTGTGGTGCGCGTAGCCGCAGGCCATAGCGTTACCGCCGCCTTGGGGGCGATGTTCGGAACAATTACAGTGGAGCGCGCATGATGGAGTTACTGCAAACCCTAGAACAGATGGGGCAGGGTCTGCTCGGGCCGGTTTGGCCGCTGGTGTGGGTCTTGGTCAAGATCGTGGCGATCGTGGTACCGCTGATGCTCGGTGTGGCCTATCTGACTTATACCGAACGCAGAGTGTTGGGGTTGATACAGGATCGTATCGGCCCGAACCGGGTCGGCCCCTATGGTCTGCTGCAACCCATCGCCGACGGCATCAAGCTATTGATGAAGGAAATTATCATTCCTTCCGGCTCGAGCAAATTCCTGTTTGTCATCGCGCCGGTATTGTCGATTGCTCCCGCATTGGCCGCTTGGGCAGTCATCCCGTTTGGCGACGGGTTGGTTCTTTCCAATGCGAACGCCGGTCTGCTCTACATCCTGGCAATGACCTCGCTCGGTGTGTACGGCGTCATCATCGCCGGTTGGGCATCCAACTCCAAATACGCTTTTCTCGGCTCGCTGCGTTCCGCCGCGCAGATCGTCTCGTATGAACTGGCGATGGGTTTTGCGCTGGTGTGCGTGCTGCTGATGGCACAAAGCATGAACATCGGCGACATCGTGCGCGGCCAGCAAAACGGTTATGGCCTGCTGGGTTGGTACTTCATCCCGTTGTTCCCGATGTTCGTGGTGTACTTCATCGCCGGCGTGGCCGAAACCAACCGCGCGCCGTTCGACCTGGCGGAAGACGAGTCGGTCATTGTGGCTGGTTTCCATACCGAATATTCCGGCATGGGCTTCGCGATCTTCTTCCTGGCCGAATACGCCAACATGATTTTGATCGCGGCATTGACCACGGTGCTGTTCCTCGGCGGCTGGTTGCCACCGATTGATGCCGCGCCGTTCAACCAGATTCCGGGTCTGTTCTGGCTGCTGGCCAAAATGTCGATCTTCCTGTTCATGTTCCTGTGGTTGCGCGCGAGCTTCCCGCGTTACCGCTATGACCAACTGATGCGTCTGGGCTGGAAAGTATTCATCCCGCTGACTTTGGTATGGGTAGCGGTCATTGCCGCTTGGATGCAAACACGCTATTGGTTGTGGTGAGAACGAAAATGGACAAGATTACGCATTTCTTTAAAAGCTTCATGCTGGTCGAACTGCTCAAGGGCTTGGCTCTGACCGGAAAGCATCTGTTCTCGCACAAAATTACGGTGCATTACCCGGAAGAGAAAACGCCGCAAAGTTTCCGTTTCCGCGGCCTGCATGCGCAACGGCGTTATGCCAATGGCGAGGAGCGCTGCATAGGCTGCAAACTCTGTGAAGCGGTTTGTCCGGCGCTGGCGATCAAGATCGAAGTGGCCGAGCGCAGCGACGGTTCGCGCCGCACTACCCAGTACGACATCGATTTGACCAAGTGCATTTTCTGCGGCTTCTGCGAAGAATCTTGTCCGGTTGACGCCATCGTGGAAACGCGCGTGCTGGAGTACCACGGCGAAAAACGCGGGGATTTGTACTACACCAAACCGATGCTGCTGGCGGTGGGTGAAAAGCACGAAGCGCAGATCGCCAAGGATCGTGCGGCAGACGCCAAATACCGTTAAGGATCAGGACATGATAGGTATCGATACATTCGCTTTTTATTTTTTTGCCGCGCTGTCGGTATTCGCCAGTCTGCGCGTCATTACCGCGCGCAACCCGGTGCATGCCGCGCTGTTTCTGGTGCTTGCCTTTTTCAGCATGGCCGGAATATGGATGCTGCTTGAGGCCGAGTTCCTCGCGATCACGCTGGTGCTGGTCTATGTCGGTGCGGTGATGGTGCTGTTCCTGTTCGTGGTGATGATGCTGGACATCAATTTGGAAGAGCTGAAAGAAGGCTTCTGGCGCTGGTTTCCGATTGGGGCGGTATTGGCCGCGTTCATGGTGTTCGAGATGGTCTGGGTGCTGGGTAGCCGGCAGACTGCGGAGACCGGTGCGCATCTGGCCAAGCACGCGGCGGATTACAGCAACACCAAGGAATTGGGCCGTTTGATCTATACCGATTACGTGTACCCGTTCGAGTTGGCGGCAGTGATTTTGCTGGTGGCTATCGTAGCGGCTATCGCGCTGACCTTGCGTCATCGCCGTACCAGCAAGAAGCAGGATCCGAGCGAGCAGGTGCAGGTGCAACGCAAAGATCGCGTGCGCCTGATCTCGATGCCGGCATCTAAAAAAGCGGCGGACGTAGTACAAGCCGATCAAGTGAAGAGCTAGAAATTCGGGGGGAAGTATGTTGAGCTTAAGTTTGTCTCATTACCTGGTGTTGGGAGCGGTGCTATTCGCCATTAGCGTGGTGGGCATTTTCCTGAACCGCAAAAACATCATCGTGCTGCTAATGGCGATTGAATTGATGCTGTTGGCGGTGAACACCAATTTCGTCGCGTTCTCGCATTACCTGAACGATGTATCCGGTCAAATTTTCGTGTTCTTCATTCTCACCGTTGCCGCTGCTGAAGCGGCGATTGGCCTGGCTATCCTGGTGGTGCTGTTCCGCAATTTGCGCACCATTAATGTTGACGATCTCGGCAGCCTGAAAGGTTAAGCGCACACATGAGCAATATGCAAAATCTCTATCTGCTGGTTCCTTTGGCACCGTTGGTCGGCGCGATTGCAGCCGGTCTGTTCGGCAAGGTGCTGGGGCGTGTGTGGTCGCATCGCGTTACGATCGCCTTGGTGGCCGTCTCCTTTATCGCATCATTGGCAATCTTCCAGGATGTGCTGGCCGGACATCAATTTAACGGCACGGTATACAAGTGGGTGACTTCCGGCGATACCAGCTTTGAAGTCGGCTTCCTGATCGACCGCCTGACGGTGATGATGATGCTGGTGGTGACCTTCGTGTCGCTCATGGTACATATTTACACCATAGGCTACATGCAGGAAGATCCCGGCTACCAGCGCTTCTTCAGCTACATCTCGCTGTTCACCTTCTCCATGCTGATGCTGGTGATGGCCAACAATTTCATGCAACTGTTCTTCGGCTGGGAAGCGGTGGGGCTGGTGTCCTATCTGCTGATCGGCTTCTGGTACACGCGCCCCACGGCAATTTATGCCAACCTGAAAGCCTTCCTAGTCAACCGCGTGGGCGATTTCGGCTTCCTGCTCGGTATCGGCCTGGTGCTGATGGTGTTCGGTACGCTGGATTACGCTTCCGTGTTCGCCAATGCGCATCGTTATGTGAACGACATTGCGCCGATTCCCGGCGTGAGCTGGAATCTGCTTACCGCGATATGCATCCTGCTGTTCATCGGCGCGATGGGCAAGAGCGCGCAATTCCCGCTGCATGTGTGGCTACCGGATTCGATGGAAGGCCCGACCCCGATCTCCGCACTGATCCACGCGGCGACCATGGTGACCGCCGGTATTTTCATGGTGGCGCGCATGTCGCCGCTGTTCGAGCTGTCCGAGACCGCACTGTCTTTCGTGATGGTCATCGGCGCGATCACCGCGCTGTTCATGGGCTTCCTCGGCATCATCCAGAACGACATCAAGCGCGTGGTGGCGTATTCCACGCTGTCGCAACTCGGTTACATGACCGTGGCATTGGGCGCATCGGCTTACTCGGTAGCCGTGTTCCACCTGATGACGCACGCGTTCTTCAAAGCGCTGCTGTTCCTGGCTGCCGGTTCTGTCATCATCGCCATGCACCACGATCAGGACATCCGCAACATGGGCGGCCTGCGCAAGTACATGCCGATTACCTGGATCACTTCCTTGATCGGTTCGCTGGCCTTGATCGGCACGCCGTTTTTCTCCGGTTTCTATTCCAAAGAAAACATCATCGAAGCGGTGAGATTGTCTCATCTGCCCGGATCGGGAATCGCGTATTGCGCGGTAGTTGCCGGGGTGTTCGTCACCGCGTTTTATTCTTTCCGCATGTACTTCCTCGTGTTCCACGGTGAAGAGCGTTTCGGCATAACAAAGTCAGGCAATCCGCTATCCGCTAAAGCGAATGCGGAATTGACACAAGCGCATCATGCCGGAGCGCAGCATAAGGATCATCACGACGTTCTGCATGACGCCAACGATGAAGTTCACGAAGCTCATCAAGGCGATCACGACGACGAGGAGGTTGCGCATGACCACCATCACGGTTTGGCGCCGGGGCAAAAACCGCATGAGACACCCTGGGTAGTGTGGCTGCCGCTGGTATTGCTGGCGATCCCATCCGTGGTGATCGGTTATATCGCGATCGGGCCGATGTTGTATGGCGATTATTTCCTCGATGCGATCTATATCAGCCACGAGCATCATGCACTGGCTGAAATGCGCGAGGAGTTCCACGGCGCATTTGCCATGGCGTTCCACGATATGCTGGAACTGCCTTTTTGGTTGGCGGTGGCCGGTGTGTTCGGCGCTTGGTATTTTTATATGAAGCGCCCCGATATTCCCGCCGCAATCAAGCAACGTTTCGAAGGCATCTATACCTTGCTCGACAACAAATATTACTTCGACCGTTTCAACGACTGGTTCTTTGCCGGCGGTGCGCGCGGCGCGAGCCGCTTCCTGTGGAAGTTCGGCGATGTGCAGTTGATTGATGGGGTGATGGTGAACGGTACCGCGCGCTTTGTGGGGCGTATTTCCGGAGTGCTGCGCAACCTGCAGTCCGGCTATATTTACCACTACGCGTTCTCGATGATCATCGGCGTGTTCGTGTTGTTGACCATCCGCACCTGGTTTGAATAAAGTCGCTGCAGAATACTGAAGGATATTAAGCATGATTTTTGGATTCCCCTTGTTAAGCGTTGCCATCTGGCTTCCCATTATTTTCGGTGTGCTGGTATTGGCGACCGGAAATGACCGCAATGCGCCTGTTGCCCGATACATTGCCCTGGTGGGCGCGATATTGGGTTTCCTGGTGACGCTGCCGCTGTATACCGGCTTCGACAAGATGACCAGCGCCATGCAGTTTGTGGAAATGAAGGACTGGATCGTCCGCTTCAATATCCATTACCACCTCGGCGTGGACGGCATCTCGATGCTGTTCATCCTGCTGAACAGTTTCTTTACCCCGCTGGTTGTTCTGGCCGGCTGGAAAGTGATCGAGAAGCGCGTGGCGCAATATCTGGCCGCTTTCCTCATCATGTCCGGCTTGGTCAACGGCGTGTTTGCTTCGCTGGATGCGATACTGTTTTACGTTTTCTGGGAAGCGATGCTGATCCCGATGTTCATCATTATCGGCGTGTGGGGCGGCCCGAACCGCGTGTATGCGGCGGTCAAGTTCTTCCTGTACACCCTGCTCGGCTCGCTATTGATGCTGGTTGCCTTGCTGTACCTGTACAACCATTCGGGCGGCAGCTTCGAGATACTCGACTACCACCAGATGGCGATTCCGATGACGGCGCAGATACTGGTGTTCATCGCGTTCTTCATGGCGTTCTCGGTCAAAGTGCCGATGTTCCCGGTGCATACCTGGTTGCCTGACGCGCACGTGGAAGCGCCTACCGGCGGTTCCGTGGTGCTGGCAGCGATCATGCTGAAAGTGGGTGCGTATGGCTTCCTGCGTTTCTCCATGCCGATTGCGCCGGATGCCAGCCATAGTTTGGCGGGGGTGATGATCGCGCTGTCGCTGATCGCGGTGGTGTACATCGGTCTGGTGGCGCTGACCCAGGCCGACATGAAAAAACTGGTGGCTTATTCCTCCATTTCGCACATGGGCTTCGTGACGCTGGGTTTCTTCATATTTAACGCCTACGGTATGGAAGGCGCGCTGATCCAGATGATCTCGCACGGTTTTGTGGCGGGCGCCTTGTTCCTGTGTATCGGTGTGCTGTATGACCGCGTGCATTCGCGCCAGATCGTCGATTACGGCGGTGTGGCCAACAAGATGCCGGTGTTCGCGGCCTTCTTCATGCTGTTCGCCATGGCCAACAGCGGCTTGCCCGGCACCAGCGGTTTCGTGGGCGAATTCATGGTCATCATGGGGGCGGTCAAGGCCAATTTCTGGTACGCATTCCTGGCCGCCAGCACGCTGATTTTCGGCGCGGCCTACACGTTGTGGATGTACAAGCGCGTAATTTTCGGTGCGGTCGCCAACGATCATGTCGCCCATCTGCACGACATCAGCATGCGCGAGAAAATTATCTTTGCCGTGCTGGCGATCACGGTGCTGGGTATGGGGCTGTACCCTTTGCCGGTCAGCGAGATATTGCATGCGTCGGTGAACGATCTGCTGGTTCACCTTGCCCGTTCAAAAATTTAAATTGCCGCTAAACCGAGCCATTCGCACTTGAGGAAAATATGAGTTTCTTGTCCACCCTGTTTCCCGCCTACGCAGAAATCTTTCTGTTGGCGATGGTGAGTGTGATCCTGATCGCGGATCTGTTCACTTCCGGCCGCACCAAAACCGTGACCTATTTGCTGGTGCAGATCACCTTGCTGGGCTGCTCGCTGATTACCGTGGCGACGCACCACAATGGCGTGGCGCATCTGTTCCACAACATGTTTGTGGATGACCTGATGTCCGACGTGTTGAAGCTGTTGAGCTATCTGGCGGTGTCCATGATGCTGGTGTATTCGCGCACCTACCTGTTGGCGCGCGGCCTGTTCTCCGGCGAGTTCCTTGCTTTGGTGCTGTTCGCGCTGTTGGGCATGATGGTGATGATCTCCGCCAGCCACTTCCTCACGCTGTATCTCGGTCTGGAACTGCTGTCGCTCAGTTTGTATGCAATGGTGGCCTTGCAACGCGATTCCGCGACGGCAACAGAGGCGGCGATGAAATACTTCATTCTTGGCGCGCTGGCCTCCGGCCTGCTGCTGTACGGCATGTCCATGCTGTACGGCGCTACGGGTACGCTGGATGTGAACGCCGTTTCTGCGGCGATCCGGCATGGCGTTCCCAACAAGGCGCTGCTGGTGTTCGGCCTGGTGTTCATCGTTTCCGGTCTGGCCTTCAAGCTGGGTGCCGTGCCTTTCCATATGTGGGTGCCCGACGTATACCACGGTGCGCCGACCGCGATGACCATGCTCATCGGTACCGCGCCCAAGCTGGCCGCATTCGCTTTCGTGATGCGCATTCTGGTTGAAGGTATGCAGCCGCTGATGATCCACTGGTCGGGCATGCTGGCGATACTGGCCGTACTGTCGATGGCGGTGGGCAACATCAGCGCGATTGCGCAGATCAACATCAAGCGCATGTTCGCGTATTCGACCATCGCCCACATGGGCTTCCTGCTGGTCGGCGTGCTGAGCGGCAGCGTCGAAGGTTACGGCTCGGCCATGTTTTATGCCGTGGTTTATGTGCTGATGAGTTTGGGCGGATTCGGCATGATCATGCTGCTGTCGCGCGAAGGTTTCGAAGCGGACAGCATCAACGACTTCAAGGGACTCAACCAACGCAGCCCGTGGCTCGCATTCATGATGCTGCTGTTGATGTTCTCTATGGCCGGCGTGCCGCCGACAGTGGGTTTCTACGCCAAGTTCTCGGTGTTGAATGCGGCCGTGGCGGCGGGGCACATCCCGCTGGTTATCATGGCGGTGCTGTTCTCGCTGATCGGCGCGTTCTACTACCTGCGCATTGTGAAGCTGATGTATTTCGATGCGCCGGAAAGCCACGGACGTATCTATATGCAGCCGGACAGCAGCCTGTTGATTTCCATCAACGGTTTTGCGGTGCTGGCGTTGGGTATCTTGCCGGGCACCTTGATGTCGGTGTGCGCGGTTGCGGTCCAGCAGTCGTTGTTGCTGCACTAACCCTGCGCGCAAGACTGATTGATGAAACACTCCCGCCACGGCGGGAGTGTTTGTTTGCTGGGATATTCGAATGGATTTAAAAGAGACGCAGCTGGATACCGCGCTGGTGTATGCGGGCAATTTCATTCAAGTGCATAAAGACCATGCACAGTTGCCCGACGGCAGTATCGGCACGCGCGAGTACATCAAACATCCCGGTGCCGTGGCTATCCTCGCTTTGCTGGATAACGGCAATCTGGTGATGGAGCGCCAGTTCCGCTATGCAGCGCAGCGGGAATTCATCGAGTTGCCCGCCGGCAAAATAGATCACGGCGAAGACATGCTGCTGACGGCACAGCGCGAATTGCTGGAAGAGACCGGCTATGTGGCGCGCGAGTGGGCGCATCTTTCAAGCGCATGGCCTTGTATCGGATTCTCCGATGAGAAAATGGAATATTTCTTGGCGCGCGGGCTGACGCACCAAGGACGCCAGCTCGACGAGGGTGAGTTTCTGGAAGTGTTCGAGTTGTCCCCGATTGAGGCAATCGAGTGGGTACTGTCGGGAAAAATTACCGACAGCAAAACGATCGTCGGTTTGTTTTGGCTGGAGAAGGTGCTCTGTAATCGGGCGTAGCGCCGCACTGAGTAAAGGTGCCATCGTGGTGCGCATAAATTTACAAGACACCCATAGTGAATTTAGGGATGCATGTCACCCAATCTGGCTTAATAAAATCTTTTTAAACCGGTCTTACGTGTTACTGGGGCGGAACTTGCATTCCGTTCCGCTGTTTGCGACTATAGAAAACTATGGAAAACCTGAAAGTTGGCAGCGATGCACTGTTTATTCTTCTTGGCGCCATTATGGTGCTCGCGATGCATGCGGGCTTCGCGTTTCTGGAATTGGGCACGGTACGCAAAAAGAACCAGGTCAATGCGCTGGTCAAAATACTCACCGACTTTGCCATCTCGACCTTGGCGTATTTTTTTATCGGCTACAGCATCGCTTACGGTGTGAATTTTTTCAGCGGGGCGGACGTGCTGGCGCAGAAGAACGGTTATGAGCTGGTGAAGTTTTTTTTCCTGCTCACCTTTGCGGCGGCGATTCCCGCCATCGTTTCGGGCGGTATTGCCGAACGCGCCAAATTCAATCCGCAGCAAGCCGCGACTTTCATGCTGGTCGGCTTCGTGTATCCCTTCTTTGAGGGCATCGCATGGAACCACCGCTTCGGCATACAAGACTGGCTGAATGCAGCGTTCGGTGCCGAGTTCCATGATTTTGCAGGATCGGTCGTGGTGCATGCGGTGGGCGGCTGGATCGGTTTGGCCGCAGTACTGCTGCTGGGTGCGCGGCGCGGGCGCTACAACAAGGAAGGGCGCATCTCCGCCCACCCGCCTTCCAGTATCCCATTCCTTGCGCTCGGAGCATGGATACTGAGCGTAGGCTGGTTCGGCTTTAACGTCATGTCCGCACAAGAGATCGGCAAGATCAGCGGCTTGGTCGCGGTCAATTCCCTGATGGCAATGGTCGGTGGCACGCTGGCTGCCTTGTGGTTGGGGAAAAACGATCCCGGCTTTGCCCATAACGGCCCCCTGGCCGGGCTGGTTGCAGTGTGCGCGGGCTCCGATTTGATGCACCCGCTGGGGGCGCTGATTGTGGGCGTCGTCGCGGGCGGCTTGTTCGTGTGGATGTTTACCCTGACGCAGAACCGCTGGAAGATCGACGACGTGCTCGGCGTATGGCCGTTGCACGGCTTATGCGGTGCCTGGGGTGGTATTGCTGCGGGCATATTCGGCACCAAGGCTTTGGGCGGCGTCGGCGGCGTCAGCTTCATGTCGCAACTTGTCGGCACATTGTTCGGTATCGGCATTGCCCTGGCTGGAGGCTTTGCCGTTTATGGCGTATTGAAAAAGACCGTGGGTATTCGCCTCGACGCCGAAGAGGAGTTTAACGGTGCCGACCTCAGCATCCACAAAATTACTGCGACGCCGGAGCGTGAGTCGGGCTGGTAAGAGCCTAGTGTCGCAAACCAGAAATAACGAAACATGAAACGGCGTCTTTTTTCGCCATGCCGCGTTGCACCCCCTTGCCGTATACCCCATACGGCTGTGGGTCTGCGCCTTGCCTGACAAAAAAATCCACCCGTTTCATTTGTCCCGTTATTTCTGGTTTGCGACACTAGCGTTTACACACGTGTGCATGAATAACTTCATTCGCTGCACGTATCCCGCTCAAAATCGCCCCCTCTAACGTCGCCGGATAATCGCCTGCGCTGAAATCGCCTGCCAGCATTACGTTGGCAAGCGGTGTGGTGTGGATAGGGCGGGACAGGTTCACGCTGCACGAAAAGGTGGCTCGTTTTTCGGCAATGACCTTGTGCCACAACGGCGTATCTGCGATGCCGAGTTGTTCGCGCAATTCTTGTGCGACTTTTTCGCCCAGTTGTTCGTGATCCCACTCCTGATGTAGTCCTTCTGCACTGATGACTGCGGCGATAAGGCCGCGCTGTTTCGCAATCCGACCTTTGTCGAACAACCACTGTGCAATACAGCGCTCGAATCCCAGCATGGGCTGCGGCAGGGTGACATGGGCGGGATATTGCAGATACACGGTGTAGATGGGTTGGTAGGGGATGGCATCAATTTGTGCGGCGACGGGGACGAGTGCCGGGATGGCGCGGAACAGGCGCGCGGTATTGGCGGGAGCTGCCGCGCAGACGATGTGGCTGAAATGCTGTGTGCCCTGTGCTGTGATTAACTCGACACCATCGTCGTGCGGAATGATGGCGTCCACGCCGCAGGAAGCCAGTACCGTGCCGCCGTGCCGCGTCACGTATTGCGCCGCCCGATCCGGGAACAGTGCGGAAAAATCCAGACGCGGCAACAGCATTTCGCTATCCGCAAAACGGCCATTCAAACTGTCGCGCAGCACGTTGAGCAATACTTGCGCGGAAGCCTTGTGCGTCGGCGTATTCAGCGCAGAAATGCAGATAGGTTCCCACATCAGGCGGATCAGGTCTTCGCTTTGTCCGTGGGCGCGCAGCAACGCCAGCGCGCTGACATCGCGCGCCAGTTTGAATTTCAGTTTGCGCATCGCCAGCATGAAACGCGCCGCTTGCAGACGTTCGGCGAAGGACAATCCTTGAGCGGCGAGCAGGGCGACGAGCAGATGCAGCGGCGCGGGCAGGTGCGGGGCTTTGAGTTCAAAGCGGTCGTGCAGCGTGAGTTGCAGCGGCAAGCGCAAAAAATCCTGTTCGATATTGCCGCCGACTTGGGCGATGAGCTTGAGCGTGTTGCGGTAGCAGCCGAGCAGGATGTGCTGGCCATTGTCCAGAGTCAAATAATCCCCCGACAGGGGGCGGTCGCCCTTTCCCCCTCCGGGGTAACCAGCGACTTGTCCACTTGCGGGCTTAGTCGAATGGCTATAACCAATCACTTGCCGCGTTTTGTGCGGCTTAGTGAGATGGCTAGTTGTTCCATCAGTCGTTCCATCAGAAAATTGGATAGAGGGAGGGGCGTGTTGTTCTTTCTGCCGAATCGGATTTGGAATGCGCACCCCGCGTGCGCGACCGCCGAGCTGTTTGGCGCTTTCGAAGACGGTGACGGGGATGCCTTGTTCGGCAAGCGTGACGGCGGCGGCCATGCCAGCATAACCGCCGCCGATAACTCCAACCCTTAACCCACCCCAGCCCTCCCTTCTCAGGGAGGGAGCGGGCTCCTCCCCTGAAAAGGGGAGGTTGGGAGGGGTTAGCTTTTCCACCATGCCTTGACCGCCAGCCACAGTTTGTATGTCGGCGTGAGCGAGACGCGCTCTTTCAGCACATGGCAACCGCTGGACACGACCTCGTCCAGCGTGGCCTGATAGATAGCCGCCATGATGAGCCCCGTGCGCTGCGCTTTGCGGTCTACGGCAGGCAGATGTTCGAGCGCTTGGCGGTAATACTGGCGGGCGCGCTCGACCTGAAAGGCCATCAGCTTCTGAAAGTTTTCGGTTTCGCGCGAATTGAGAATATCCGCAGCCGGTACGCCGAACTGTTGCAGCTCGTCCATCGGCAAATAGATGCGGTTGCGCCGCGCATCTTCGCCCACGTCGCGGATGATGTTGGTGAGCTGGAAGGCGATGCCGAGGTCGTGCGCGTACTTCAGCGTCTGGCGGTCGGTGTAACCAAAAATTTCCACCGTGAGCAGGCCGACCACCGAGGCGACGCGGTAGCAATACAGTTGCAGCGCCTTGAAATCGGCATAGCGCGGCTGGTCGATATCCATCTCCATGCCGTCGATGATCTCCAGCAGATGCTCCTGCGCCATGTTGTATTGTTTGACGATGGGGACGAGCGCGATAGCCACGGGATGTTGCGGTTTGCCGCTGTATATCGCGGCAACTTCATCGCGCCACCAGTTGAGCGTGGTGCGCGCCACGTTGGTGTCCGAGCATTCGTCCACCACGTCGTCCACCTCGCGGCAAAAGGCATACAGCGCGGTGATGGCGCGGCGCTTGTCTTTGTCCAAAAAACGGAAGCTGTTGTAGAAGCTGGAGCCGCTGGCGGCGGCTTTGTCTTGGCAGTATTGGTCTGGAGTCATTTAGAAATTGAATGGAGCACTCTTGAACAACATGATAACCCAGTCGAGCGGGCGCAATACCGGGCGTTTGTCGAACATGTCGTAGCGCACGCCGTCCAGTTTGGCGAGGATGCGCAATCCGCCCGCGATGATGAGGCGCATTTCCAGACCGATGCGTCCGGTCAGGATGGTGCCGAGCGGCTTGCCGCTGTGCATCATGTCGCGCGCACGCTGGATTTGGAACCGCATCAATGCTTGCCAAGCCGCATCCGCCCGGCCTTCCGCGATATGCGCTTCCGTCACGCCGAAGCGCACCATCTCGTCCTGCGGCAGATAGATGCGGTCGATGGCGTAATCTTTTTTGACGTCCTGCCAGAAGTTGATGAGTTGCAGCGAAGTGCAGATGGCATCGGAATAGGCGAGGTTGGTCGGGGTGGCTTCTCCGTACAGATGCAGCAGCAACCGCCCCACCGGGTTGGCCGAGCGGCGGCAATAATCCAGCAGCTCGTCAAAATTCGCGTAGCGCTTTTTCACCACGTCTTGCGAGAAAGCATCGAGCAAATCGTGGAAGAGTTGCAGCGGTAGCCGGTGCTCTTGAACGATAGCGGCAAGTTCTCGGAACAACGGCGTGCGCGGCGTTTCGTGTGCGGCGATGCGATTCAGTTCGGCGCGGAACTCATCCAGCTTCGCTAGCCGTTCCGCATCGGGCATGTCGCCCTCATCCGCGAAGTCGTCCGCCTGCCGCGCGAAGTGATAAATGATTTCCACCGCCCGGCGCAAGCGCTTGGGCAGCAGGATAGAGGCGACGGGGAAGTTTTCGTAGTGTTTAACGGTCATTGTGGGAACCAATAGGATATTTTTCGACCAGCGGGGCAAAATGGATCAACTCACCCTGTTGCACCCAGAACAAGGGAGCATCAATACCGATGCCTAAAGGTTCCGATGTCGCCATTTGTGAGGCGAGGCGGACTGCATCGGGCGCGTTGGAGACGACGCCGGTTGCTAGATTAAACCCGGCATCTTCATTAACGTGAAGTGTCGCCCAGCCAAAGTTATTGATGCCACCGGGATCAAAGCCAAGAAATACCATTAGAATCCATGCCCTTCAAGCAACCTGTCTATGCTGGCTTGGTCATTGGGCTGATTCTTGGCGCGCTGACCAAGTAATTGCAACTGCTCACGGCTCGGATAGCGCATATTGCGCAGGTCGGTGGCATTGACCTGCGTATGTCCCGAAAACACACGGAAATGCTCGTCGAGGCTGGTCGAGTTCAGGAAAGTGGCCATGCCTCTGGCGGTGTTTTCGTCCATGCCGTGCTTGCCGATGTGGAACACGTTCCAGTGATTCTCGAAGCCGATATATTCCGCATCAAGCGCATCAAAAGGCAAATAGTAAGCGACGAGACGCCGCCGTTCTTCCTTTGCGGTAAAGCGTTTGACGAGCACGTAGTGGCCGCGCGGCATCAGCCATTTGCGGACATCGTTACTCAGTAGCAAAGCATTAGGTTTCTTGTGCGGCTTCGGCCAGCACAGAGAGCCATCGTTGAAGTGATGGGGATAGAGCAGGGGGGCGGTGTCAGCGCCGGGCTCATCGCGCCAATAATCCTTCAGCCGAAAATCCACGACGGCTCCAGTGCAAACTTCCAGCCCAATATCTTGCAAGGTGTGCGTGCAGTGGGTTGGCGAGCTGGTTTGTTCTGTCGCGGTCGGAATGTGGATGAACTGTTCCGCGTCGCTTGGCTTCACGATTGCGTCGGCATTAAAGATTGCCTGACGGCAGTCTAGGAACCTGCCGCCGCATGAGGTTGAAACAATGACCGCGCCTTGCGGTTCGCCTTTGACCAAGTGAATGATGACGTTCTCTTGCAAGACATCATCATCCTGAAAAGCTTGATCGCGGCTCTCGAATAAATGCAGTTGGCGGATCGAGCAGTTCCGTAAAACCAAATCCCTAAACGGGCGGTAGTAACTGCCGTTGCAAAATGACCGGGGAATAATGGCGACGATTTCACCGCCTTGTTTCATCAGCAGCACGGTCAGCGCAACGAATGCGGTGTACAGGTTGACCGTTTCAATCCCCACCATTCGCAACAGTTTTCTATGTTTTGAGTTGGCGGATATTTTTTTGTAAGGGGGATTGAGAATCGCGTGGGTATAACGCTGGCCTCCATCAAACTGGATAGCTAAGGTTGCATCCTCGATAAAGTCCGAGGCGTGAATGTGAGCTTTGATTTTGCCTTGGCCGTGATGCTCGAAATCGGTTAGCGTATTTTTCAGGTAGCCGCCGAGTATCTCGTCAATCTCCCATGCTTCCGCTTCGACTATCGCCCCTTCTTGCAATGCCTTGTCCAAAAACGCTGAGGTTAGCGATCCCACTCCGGCACCCGCATCGAGCAATTTGGCTTGACCGTTGAAGGAAAAGAGCGAGGCCATAAAGGCCGCAATGGACGACGGGGTCATGTATTGACCAAGTTCAGCGCGGCGCTGAGAGTCCAGCAGGCTGCTGGCCTCGCGTCTGACTTGGTCAATAACGAGAGTCATCGCTTAGATCAAGTCTTCGCGATGCAGCAGGAACACAAACTCGTCGCCCGCCGCAACATCCAGCCAGTTGAACGGCAGGTCGGGGTAGGCGGCTTCAAGCGCGTCGCGGTTATGGCCGATTTCGACCACCAATATGCCGCCGGGATTGAGGTGGGCTGCGGCTTGTTTGAGGATTTCGCGGGTGGCATCGAGGCCGTCTTTGCCGCTGCCGAGCGCGAGTTCGGGTTCGTGCAAGTATTCGGCGGGCAGGGCGGCGACGGACTCGGCATTGACATAGGGCGGGTTGCTGATGATGAGGTCGTATTTTTTGCCGCCGAGTTTGGTGTACAGGTTGGACTCGATCAGGTGTACGCGCTCTTGCAGGCCGTAGTCATCGACATTGCGCTGCGCCACGGCGAGCGCATCGGCAGAGAGATCGACTGCATCGACATCGGCATTGGGGAAGATGTGCGCGGCGAGGATGGCGAGGCAGCCGCTGCCGGTGCACATATCCAGCACGCTACCAACACCCTCGGTGGACTCGACCCAGGGGAACAGGTTCTGGTGCAGCAGTTCGGCGATGAAGGAGCGCGGCACGATGACGCGCTCGTCGACATAGAAACGCAGTTCGCCCAGCCAAGCCTCGTGCGTGAGATAGGCGGCGGGAATTTTTTTCTCCACGCGCAACTTGAGCAGTTCGCCCAGCGCTTTCTTTTCTTGCTGGGTGAGGCGCGCGTCGAGGAAAGGTTCCAGCGTATCCAGCGGCAGGTGCAGCGTGTGCAAGATGAGATAAGCCGCTTCGTCGTAGGCGCTGGCGGAGCCGTGACCGAAGCTCAGTTTGTCTTCGGTAAAGGCGCTGACGGCAAAGCGCAGCCAGTCGCGCACGCTGAGCAGTTCGGCGGTGTCGGAGAAGGTGTGGAGTGCGCTCATGGTTTTTTCGCCAGCAGGTTGACCAGCGTCAGGTAATAGATTTCGGAAAGTGCATCCAAGTCAGCAACCGAAACGCATTCGTTGAGTTTGTGGATGGTGGCGTTGAGCGGGCCGAGTTCGATCACTTGCGGGCAGATGTCGGCGATGAAGCGTCCGTCCGAAGTGCCGCCGCTGGTGGAGAGTTCGGTCTCGATTCCCGTCACTTGCCGGATGGCATCAGCCACCGCATCCACCATGTCACCGCGCGGGGTGAGGTAGGGCTTGCCGGAAGAATTTTCCCATTGCAGATCGTATTCCAGCGCGTGCTTGTCGAGGATGGCGATGAAGCGCGACTTCAGGCTTTCCACGGTGCTGGCGGTGGAGTGGCGGAAGTTGAACAGGATTTCCACTGTGCCGGGCACCACGTTGGTTGCGCCCGTGCCGCCGCGAATGTTGGAGATCTGCCAGGAGGTCGGCGGGAAATATTCGTTGCCCTTGTCCCATTCAGTCGCGGCCAGTTCCGCAATAGCCGGGGCGGACAGATGGATGGGGTTCTTCACCAGATGCGGGTAGGCGATGTGGCCTTGTACGCCTTTGACGGTGAGCGTGCCGGACAGCGAACCGCGCCGCCCGTTCTTGATGGTGTCGCCCAGTTTGCTGACGCAGGTCGGTTCGCCGACGATGCAGTAATCCATTTTTTCGTTGCGCGCCTGCAGGGCATCGACCACGCGCACCGTGCCGTCCACCGCGATGCCTTCCTCGTCCGAAGTGAGCAGCAGGGCGATGGAGCCGTTATGCTGCGGATACGCGGCGACAAATTTTTCGACGGCGGTGACGAAGGCGGCAATCGAGCCTTTCATGTCCGCCGCGCCACGCCCGTACAGCATGCCGTCGCGCACGGCGGGTTCGAACGGCGGGCTCACCCATTTGTCGGCGGGGCCGGTCGGCACCACATCGGTGTGTCCCGCAAAGCAGAGTACGGGGGAAGTTGTGCCCCTGCGCGTCCACAGATTATCCACCTCGCCGCAGCGCATTTTCTCCAGCTTGAAATTCAGCGGGGTGAGGTGTGCGGCTATGATATCGAGGCAACCGTCGTCCGCCGGGGTGAGCGAAGGGCGCGAGATGAGTTGTTTTGCAAGTTCAAGTGTGGTGGTCATTCATTACTTTCTTTTTATCCGCAGATTACGCAGATTCACACAGATTTAGATTTGCTGGTTTTAATCTGTGAAATCTGCGTAATCTGCGGATAGATCAGGTTTTGATTTTTTCGTAGTCGGTTTCAAGGGGCGATGATCGATTTTATTCGTTTGTCCCCTCGCCCGCTTGCGGGATAACCAGCGACTTGCCCGCCTGCGGGCTTAGTCGATTGGCTAGTTGTTCCACCAGAGGGTTGGGGTGAGGGGCGCGGGCAAACAAATTTTCGTCATATTGCCCGCTGAAACCAGTCGCTAGCACTTTGCCATTGTGTTCAAGTACCGGACGTTTTATCACGTTGGGTTGTTCCAGCATCAGCGCCAAGGCCGAGGCATCGTCTTTGATCGAGGTCTTGACTGTATCCGAGAGTTTGCCCCAGGTCGGCCCAGTCTTCTTGAGCAGCTTTTGCCAGCCGACTTGTTTGAGCCAGTTGGAAAGCATGGCCTCGGTCACGCCATGTTTCTTGAAGTCGTGGAACTCGTAGGCGGTGTCATGTGCGGTGAGCCAGTTGCGCGCTTTCTTTACGGTGTCGCAATTGGGGATGCCATATAACTTCATCGTGCTATTCAAGATTCAGCTTGATGCCATCGAACTTGGCGGCAGGTTGCGAAGGGGATGATGGTTGCGCTGCTGCTGCAAGCTCATCCGGGCCGAAGGCTTTCATCTTGGTCGTCTGCGAATAGTCGATCAGCGAGGAGAGGTTGCTGGCCGAGTCGGCGTTGCGCAAGGCCTCTTCCTTGGTGATGAATCCGGCCTTGAAGAGTTTATACAGCGCCTGTTCGAAAGTTTGCGAACCCGCGGAGACGCTTTGCTCCATGGCCTCGCGTATCTTGTCGATCTCGTCGTTCTTGATGAGGTCGGCGATGAGCGCGGAGTTCAACAGCACTTCGACTGCCGGTACCAGCTTGCCTTGGCTGTTGCGTATCAGGCGTTGCGAAATGACCGCGCGCAAGCACATGGACAAGTCCGACAGCACGCTCTGGCGCGCATCGTAGGGGAAGAAGTTTACGATGCGGTTCAGCGCGTGGTAACTGTTGTTGGCGTGCAGCGTGGAGAGGCACAGGTGGCCGGTCTGCGCGAAGATCAGCGCGTGTTTCAGCGTGTCGCGGTCGCGGATTTCGCCGATCATCAGCACATCCGGCGCTTCGCGCATGGCGCTCACCAATGCGCTGCCGTAATCCACTGTGTCGGTTCCGACTTCGCGCTGGTTCACGATGGATTTGTTGTGCTTGAAGATGTATTCGATCGGGTCTTCGATGGTGAGGATGTGGCCGCTCTTGGTGGTGTTGCGGTACTCGAGCATCGCGGCTAGAGTGGACGACTTGCCGGAACCGGTCGCGCCGACCACCAGCACCAGCCCGCGCTTTTCCATGATGAGCTCTTTCAAAACCAGTGGCAGGTGCAGGTCTTCCACATTGAGTATCTGTCCGCGCACATAGCGGATGACCATCGCCACATCACCGCGCTGGCGGAAGACGTTGACGCGGAAGTTGCCGATGCCGGGCACGCGGAAAGAGAAATTCATCTCCATGTTCAACTCGAACTCGGCGATCTGCTGCTCCGTCATCATCTCGTAGGCGATACGTTTGATGGTGTCCGCATCCAGATTCTGCGCATTGACCGGCATAGCCACGCCGTCGATCTTGACGTTGATCGGCGCGCCGACCGAGAAGAACAGGTCGGAAGCTTGCTTGTCGGCGGCGAGTTGTAGCAGCGGTGTGATGATCATGGTTTGCCCTTGAAAGCAGTCGTTAGTTTTTAGTCGTTAGTCGTTAGTTGGGGTTGTCGCTTCGCGGTTTTTAACTAACGACTAACGTCTAGCGACTAGCGGCTAACAACTGTTTTTCAGATTCCTCTCAGCAGTTCGTTGATCCCCGTCTTGCCCAGCGTTTTGGCATCCACCTTCTTCACGATCACCGCGCAGTACAGGCTGTATGAACCGTCCTTGGAAGGCATGCTACCGCTGACCACGACAGAGCCTGCGGGCACGCGACCAAAGTGAATTTCGCCGGTTTCGCGATCCAGAATCTTGGTGCTCTGGCCGATGAACACGCCCATGGAGATGACCGAACCTTCTTCCACGATGACACCCTCGACCACTTCCGAGCGTGCGCCGATGAAGCAGTTGTCTTCGATGATGGTGGGGTTGGCCTGCACCGGTTCCAGCACGCCGCCGATGCCGACACCGCCGCTCAAGTGTACGTTCTTGCCGATCTGCGCGCAGGAGCCGACGGTGGCCCAAGTGTCCACCATGGTGCCTTCATCTACATAAGAGCCGATGTTGCAGTAAGAGGGCATCAGCACCACGTTCTTGGCGATGTAAACGCCACGGCGCGCGGCGGCGGGAGGCACCACGCGAAAGCCGCCTTCGCGGAATTCTTTGGAGTTGTAGTCGGCGAATTTCGACGGCACTTTGTCGAAATAGTTGGTGAAGCCGCCCTTGATGAAAGCATTGTCTTCGATGCGGAACGACAGCAACACGGCCTTCTTGATCCATTGATGGGTGACCCATACGCCGTCGATTTTCTCGGCCACGCGCAGTTTGCCCTGATCGAGATACTCGATGACGGTATTGATGGATTCCTTCAGTTGCGCATCCACATTGCGCGGCGTGATCTCGGCGCGGCGTTCAAAGGCTTCTTCGATGATGGCTTGCAATTGCGGCATGGTTTTTCCTATTTGAGTTTTAAAGTAAATTCGGCGATGCGATGAGCGGCTTCCAGCGTTTCATCCAGATTGGCGACCAATGCCAGCCGGACAAAATTCGCGCCGGGGTTGATCCCGTGCACTTCGCGGGCCAGGAAGCTGCCGGGCAACACAGTGACATTATAGTCGCGGTAGAGCTGCTGCGCGAAGGCGGTATCGGCGATGGGGGTTTTGAACCATAGATAAAAGCTCGCATCCGGTTTGCTGACCGGCAGCAGCGGAGCCAGCAGGGTGATGACCTTGGCGAATTTTTCCGCGTACAGGTGGCGGTTTTCCGCGACATGCGCTTCATCGTTCCATGCGGCGATGGTCGCGGTTTGCACTGCGGGATTCATGGCGCAACCGTGGTAGGTGCGGTACAGCGCGAATTTCTCCAATATCAGGGCATCGCCCGCGACGAAGCCGGAGCGCAATCCGGGCACGTTGGAGCGTTTGGACAGGCTGGAGAACACCACCAGATTTTTGTAATCGCCGCGCCCCAGTTGCTGCGCGGCTTGCAGCGCGCCGAGCGGTTTGTCCTCGCCGAAATAAATTTCGGAGTAGCACTCGTCCGCAGCGATCACGAAGCCGTAACGGTCGCTCATCTCGAACAGCGTCTGCCATTCCGCCAGCGGCATGACCCGGCCATTGGGGTTGCCCGGCGAGCAGACGTAGATGAGTTGCGTGCGCTGCCACACCGCTTCCGGCAGTTGTGCGAAGTTCAGCGCGTAGTTGTCTTCCGGCAAGGTGTTGAGGAAGTGGGGCGTGGCACCCGCGAGGAAGGCCGCGCCTTCGTAGATTTGGTAAAACGGGTTGGGGCAGACCACCGCCGGAGAGGCTCCCTCTCCCCCCGGGATAACCAGCGACTTGCTCGCTCTTGTACTCTGCCCGCCAGCGGCGGGCGGGGTGTGCGAGCTTAGTCGATTGGCTAGTTGTTTCACCAGAGGGTTGGGGAGAGGGCGGTTGCGGTCAATTACGGCCTGTGCGAAGGCGAATAGCGCTTCGCGGCTGCCGTTCACCGGCAGGATTTGCGTTTTCGCATCGGGCAGCGGAATGCTGTAACGGCGCACCAGCCAGTCGGCGATGGCGCTACGCAGCGCGTCGCCGCCGAGGGTTGTGGGATAATTCGCCAGCCCATCGAGACCCGCGACCAGTGCATCCTTGATGAATTGTGGCGTGGCGTGCTTGGGCTCTCCGATGTGTAGGCTGATGGGTTTGTAGGCCGCATTTGGCGTGACTGCACCGAACAGTTTGGCGAGCTTTTGAAACGGGTAGGGTTGCAGCTTATTCAGGTCGGGATTCATGGCTTTTATTTTTTAGCCACGGATGGCTTTTAAACTTTGCGGATTATAAAGGCGTAACGAGTGCCAACAAAACAAAATGTGATGCCGGTCGCCGGCGTGTTGAGCGGTGCATTGGTGTGGGGGCTGATCTGGTATCCCTATCGCGTTTTACAAAACATCGGTGTTTCCGGTGCCATGTCCACGATGATTACTTATCTGTTGGCGATGTTGTGCGGCGCAATCATGTTCCCGCGCGTGTGGCGCGAGACGCCCAAATTGGGCTGGTGGGGGCTGTCGCTGATTCTGGGCGCGGGCTGGGCCAACTTCGGCTATGTGTTGGCAATGCTGCACGGCGAAGTGATGCGCGTGCTGCTGCTGTTCTATCTGGCACCGCTGTGGACGATATTGTTCTCGTACTGGCTGCTCGGCGAACGGCTTAACCGTTACGGTTATCTCATCATCGCCTTGTCGCTGGGCGGCGCGCTCATCATGCTGTGGGAGCCGCAACTCGGCTGGCCGTTGCCGCAAAATCTGTCCGAATGGATAGGCCTGTCGGCGGGCATGGGTTTCGCGTTTTCCAACGTCGTCTCGCGCCGTGCGGCACATCTCAGCGTGGAAGCAAAATCGTTCAGTCTGTGGCTGGGCACGACCGCGCTGACCTTGCCGTTCCTGTTGTGGCAGGGCGGCATTGGCGGGCGGCTGGTTGCGATAGATGCGCAAAGCTGGCTGATATTGATGCTGGTGGGCATGACTCTGTGCGCCACCAGCTTCGCTGTGCAATACGGCGTGACGCACCTTTCCGCCAATCGCGCGGTGGTGCTATTCCTGTTCGAGTTGGTGGTGGCCGCCGTTTCTTCCTATGCGCTGGTCGATGAAGCTTTGGGGCTGCGCGAATGGCTGGGGGCGGCGCTGATCGCTTCGGCCAGCTTGCTGTCGGGGAAGCTGCATATGGCGGAAGAAGAAAAACCGAAAAACAATTGTCCGCAGATTACGCAGATTTCTACAGATTAAACGGCCAAAAAATTTGCACTAATCCGCGGATGATGCTTTGGGGGGTGTTGTCGGCGAGGCAATCAAGCCACCGTCACATCTTTCGACAAATAAACATCCTGCACCGCATCCGGCAGGTGCAGCGATTCTTTCGGTATGCCGGCGCAACGATGCGCCAACAGATGTTCTGCTTCTTCTCCCAACAATTGCGCGATGTTCGCCATGATCTCGCTCCCCAAATGGTCAGAAAGGGAAGGCCATCTTACTCTGCTGTGTATAATTTTGCGCATCCCATATTTTTGATCGGCATCCTATGAAACCGCTTGTTATCGGCACCCCGCTTTCGCCTTCCGCCACTAAAGTCATGCTGCTCGGCAGTGGCGAACTCGGCAAGGAGGTCATCATTGCGTTGCAACGTCTCGGTGTGGAAACCATTGCGGTGGATCGCTACCCAAATGCGCCGGGGCATCAGGTGGCGCACCGCGCGCATGTCATCAACATGGCGGACGGCGCGGCCTTGCGCGCCTTGATAGAGAGGGAGAAGCCCGACCTGATCGTGCCCGAGATCGAGGCCATCGCCACCGACATGCTGGTGCAGATCGAGCAAGAAGGCGCGGCGCGCGTGATTCCCACCGCCCGTGCCGCGCAACTCACCATGAACCGCGAAGGCATACGCCGCCTTGCCGCCGAGACACTAAGCCTGCCGACCTCGCCATATAAATTCGCCGACAGCCTGGACGAGTTGCGTGCCGCCATCGCCGTGATTGGCTACCCGTGCATCGTTAAGCCGGTAATGTCTTCGTCCGGGAAAGGCCAATCGAAAGTGGATAACGCGGATGAAGCGCAAGCGGCCTGGGATTACGCCGCGAGCGGTTCGCGCGTGAATCGGGGCAGGGTGATCGTCGAGGGCTTTATCCGGTTCGACTACGAGATCACCCAGCTCACCGTGCGTGCCGTTGGTGTCAACGGCGAGATCGAAACGCATTTCTGCGAACCCATCGGCCATGTGCAGGTACACGGCGATTACGTGGAAAGCTGGCAGCCGATGACGATGCCGGTGCCGGCCTTGCAACGTTCGCGCGACATCGCCAAAAAAATTACCGACGAATTGGGCGGCTTGGGCATCTTCGGCGTGGAGCTGTTCGTGAAGGGCGACCAGGTCTGGTTCTCCGAAGTCAGCCCGCGCCCGCACGACACCGGCATGGTGACGATGTGCAGCCAGCGCTGCAACGAATTCGAACTGCATGCCCGCGCCATTCTCGGTTTGCCGGTGGATACGGCGTTGCGTGCGGCGGGCGCGAGTGCCGTGATCTACGGGCAGTTGGAAGAACAGGGCATCGCGTTCCGGGGAGTGGATGAAGCGCTGCGCGTGCCGGAAGCGGATGTGCGCCTGTTCGGCAAGCCGGAATCGTTTGCGAAGCGCCGCATGGGCGTGGCGCTGGCGACGGGCCGCGATACAGACGAGGCGAGAGCCAGGGCAAGACTCGCGGCAAGCAGAGTGGTCCCGGTCAAAGCGTGATGATCACCGCCATCTATCACGCCACCTTTCTCACCGGCGACCTTGCCAGATCGCGCGCTTTTTACGAGGGTGTGCTGGATTTGCGTCCGAGTTCAAGCCGACCGCAGATGGGTTTCGGCGGAGTGTGGTACGACATCGCGCCGAATCAGCAGATACATCTGATGTCGTTGCCCGATCCAGAAGCGGGTCTAAAACGCCCAGCTCATGGTGGGCGTGACCGTCATGTGGCGTTGGGAGTTTCAGACTTGCCGCGCTTGATCGTGCGGCTGGATGAGGCGGGAATTGCCTACACGCAAAGCCAATCGGGTCGCCGTGCGGTGTTCTGCCGCGACCCGGACAATAATGCGCTGGAATTCATAGAAGTCTAAGAGCCGCTCTTCAAGCGCGTGTCATAAGGGGCGCGCTCAAAAACCAAGTGCAACATTTTTCGGAGAAAATGTTGCATGGGAAAAATATACAAGCAGTTGAGTGTCGAAGAGAGAACGATGATCCAGACGCAACTATCAATGGGGTTCA